>NZ_CP023688.1:5757500-6057500 GCF_008704655.1 Streptomyces rimosus
CGTCGTGTGCCGGGTGAAGCAGCGCCGGAAGGTAGTTGTGGACGGTTCACGAGTGAGAATGCAGGCATGAGTAGCGATACACACGTGGGAAACGTGTGCGCCGATTGACTAAGGGTTCCTGGGTCAAGCTGATCTGCCCAGGGTAAGTCGGGACCTAAGGCGAGGCCGACAGGCGTAGTCGATGGACAACCGGTTGATATTCCGGTACCCGCTTTGAAGCGCCAAACATCGAATCCTCTGATGCTAAGGCCGTGAAGCCGCCCTGGAGTCTTCGGACAAAGGGGAGTGGTGGAGCCGCTGATCCAAGGTGGTAGTAGGTGAGTGATGGGGTGACGCAGGAAGGTAGTCCAGCCCGGGCGGTGGTTGTCCCGGGGTAAGGGTGTAGGACGCACGGTAGGCAAATCCGTCGTGCATGAAGTCTGAGACCTGATGCCGAGCCGATTGTGGTGAAGTGGATGATCCTATGCTGTCGAGAAAAGCCTCTAGCGAGTTTCATGGCGGCCCGTACCCTAAACCGACTCAGGTGGTCAGGTAGAGAATACCGAGGCGTTCGGGTGAACTATGGTTAAGGAACTCGGCAAAATGCCCCCGTAACTTCGGGAGAAGGGGGGCCACGGCTGGTGATCACCCTTGCGGTGTGAGCTGGTGGTGGCCGCAGAGACCAGCGAGAAGCGACTGTTTACTAAAAACACAGGTCCGTGCGAAGCCGTAAGGCGATGTATACGGACTGACGCCTGCCCGGTGCTGGAACGTTAAGGGGACCGGTTAGCTCCATTTCGGTGGGGCGAAGCTGAGAACTTAAGCGCCAGTAAACGGCGGTGGTAACTATAACCATCCTAAGGTAGCGAAATTCCTTGTCGGGTAAGTTCCGACCTGCACGAATGGCGTAACGACTTCTCGACTGTCTCAACCATAGGCCCGGTGAAATTGCACTACGAGTAAAGATGCTCGTTTCGCGCAGCAGGACGGAAAGACCCCGGGACCTTTACTATAGCTTGATATTGGTGTTTGGTTCGGCTTGTGTAGGATAGGTGGGAGACTGTGAAGCCGTGACGCCAGTCATGGTGGAGTCGTTGTTGAAATACCACTCTGGTCGTGCTGGATGTCTAACCTGGGTCCGTGATCCGGATCAGGGACAGTGTCTGGTGGGTAGTTTAACTGGGGCGGTTGCCTCCTAAAGGGTAACGGAGGCGCCCAAAGGTTCCCTCAGCCTGGTTGGCAATCAGGTGTTGAGTGTAAGTGCACAAGGGAGCTTGACTGTGAGACTGACGGGTCGAGCAGGTACGAAAGTAGGGACTAGTGATCCGGCGGTGGCTTGTGGAAGCGCCGTCGCTCAACGGATAAAAGGTACCCCGGGGATAACAGGCTGATCTTCCCCAAGAGTCCATATCGACGGGATGGTTTGGCACCTCGATGTCGGCTCGTCGCATCCTGGGGCTGGAGTCGGTCCCAAGGGTTGGGCTGTTCGCCCATTAAAGCGGTACGCGAGCTGGGTTTAGAACGTCGTGAGACAGTTCGGTCCCTATCCGCTGTGCGCGTAGGAGTCTTGAGAAGGGCTGTCCCTAGTACGAGAGGACCGGGACGGACGAACCTCTGGTGTGCCAGTTGTTCTGCCAAGGGCATGGCTGGTTGGCTACGTTCGGAAAGGATAACCGCTGAAAGCATCTAAGCGGGAAGCCTGCTTCGAGATGAGGGCTCCCTCCCACTTGATGGGGTAAGGCTCCCAGTAGACGACTGGGTTGATAGGCCAGATATGGAAGACCGGTAACGGTTGGAGTTGACTGGTACTAATAGGCCGAGGGCTTGTCCTCAGTTGCTCGCGTCCACTGTGTTTGTTCTGAAGTAACGAACTCGCCTTGCTGGCTGGAGTTCATCTTCATAGTGTTTCGGTGGTCATAGCGTTAGGGAAACGCCCGGTTACATTTCGAACCCGGAAGCTAAGCCTTTCAGCGCCGATGGTACTGCAGGGGGGACCCTGTGGGAGAGTAGGACGCCGCCGAACAATTATTCAGCTCCGGTCCCCGAACCAGAGGTTCGGGGACCGGAGCTTTTTTATTTTCTCTCCAATCATGGAGAACATGCCCCGCACCACTCGGTGCGGGGCATGTTGCGTTCAAGGGACGGGGCAGAGGGAACAGGCCGAAGAGCGGGCCATCAGAACGCTCTCAGCCGCCCATTTCTACGCCTGAGCTACCCCACCGCCGTCTGGGCCTGCCAGCAGCTCCCAGCACCGCCTGCCGGTCGCCGCCCCGGCCTGCCACAAGCCCGGACGCTCGCCCCGACTGCTTCTCCCCGGCCCTACGCCCGGACACGGGCACACGCACACGGGCACACGTTGACGCCAGAGGCGGACGCAAGCAGGCATACGCAAAGAAGCCTGCTGCACACGACCGCGAGCATTGACGCGGACCGTCCACAGCAGGCTTCTTTCAGCCCAGCCCTGGTGCCCTTACAGCCGACCGGCGGCCTTCAGGGAGAGATATGCGTCCGCCAGGTCGGGAGCGAGACGCGCGGGCGTGGAGTCGATGACCGTGACGCCATGGCTGCGCAGACGGTCGGCGCTGCGGCGGCGGGCCGCGCGGGTCTGTTCGGCAGCTGCTGCGGCGTACACGGCCTGGGGCGTGTGCCGGGAAGCGGCCATCTCTTCTATGCGGGGGTCCGCCACCGCGGCGACGATGACCTCGTTGCGCTGGGTGAGGCCGGGGAGCACGGGCAGCAGTCCTTCCTCCACCGGGGCCGTGTCGAGGCCGGTGAAGAGGACGATCAGGGAACGGCGCGGCGTACTGCGGTGGATCGCCGCGGCCAGGCCACGGGCGTCCGCCTCGACGAGTTCGGGTTCGAGGGGCGCGAGGGCCTCGGTCAGCGCGGGCAGGAGGTCACCGGCCGCGCGGCCCTGGACGGAGGCCCGTACCCGGCGGTCGTACGCGAGGAGGTCGACGCGGTCGCCGGCACGGGAGGCGAGGGCGGCGAGCAGCAGTGCCGCGTCCATGGAAGCGTCCAGCCGCGGCGTGTCGCCGACCCGGCCGGCCGAGGTGCGGCCGGTCTCGAGGGCCAGGAGGATGCGCCGGTCGCGTTCCGGGCGCCAGGTGCGGACCGCCACGGTCTGGCGGCGCGCGGTGGCGCGCCAGTCGATGGAGCGGGTGTCGTCGCCGGGCGTGTAGTCGCGGAGGCTGTCGAATTCGGTGCCCTCGCCGCGCGTCAGGATGCTCGTCCGGCCGTCCAGTTCGCGCAGCCGGGCCAGCTTGCCGGGCAGGTGCTTGCGGCTGGTGAAGGGCGGCAGGGCGCGGATGGTCCACGGGACGTGGTGGCTGCCTTGGCGGGCGGCCAGACCGAGCGGGCCGTAGGAGCGGACCGTGACACGGACGGCGTGGTGGTCGCCGCGGCGGGTGGGGTGGAGCGCCGTCGTGACGCGGCGGCGCTCGGCGCCGGGGATGCGCAGGCGGTGGCGGGAGGCCGGGGCCTCCGTGCCGGGGCGGAAGGAGCTGGGCGGCCATGCGTCGCGGAGCTGGGCGCGCAGCAGGCGGCGGTCCGGATTGCTGATGGTCAGGTGCGTCTGTGCCGCCTGACCCAGTCGAACGGATGTGTCACCGGTTCGGGTGAACTGGAGCTTCCGCACTGGCGCGGCGAGCGCCAGGTCGCACAAAATTGCTAGCAGCAGGGCGAGTTGGACGGTGAGGATGCCGGTCCAGCTGGGCAGCAGGAGGCCGACGAAGAGAGCTCCGAGGGCGGAGACGAGTGCGGTGCGTCCGGTCAGGGCCACGGCTGGTCTCAGCGGGGGACGGGAAGGTGGGCGAGGACGGAGTTGATGACGGAGTCGGCGGTGACTCCTTCCATCTCGGCCTCCGGGCGGAGCTGGACGCGGTGCCGGAGTGTGGGCAGGGCAAGGGCCTTCACGTCATCGGGGATGACGTAGTCGCGGCCGGTGAGCCAGGCCCAGGCCCGTGAGGTGGAGAGCAGCGCAGTGGCGCCTCGGGGAGAGACGCCGAGGGAGAGCGAGGGGGATTCGCGCGTGGCACGGCAGATATCGACGATGTAACCGGTGACCTCGGGGGATACGGCGGTCTTGGCCACCGCGGCCCGGGCCGCTTCGAGATCGGCGGGGCCCGCGACAGGACGCAGGCCGGCCGCGTCCAGGTCGCGCGGGCTGAAGCCCTGCGCGTGCCGGGACAGGATGTCGATCTCGTCCTGGCGGGCGGGCAGCGGCACCGTCAGCTTGAGCAGGAATCGGTCGAGTTGGGCCTCGGGCAGCGGATAGGTGCCCTCGTACTCGACGGGGTTCTGCGTGGCGGCGACGAGGAACGGCTCGGGCAGGGCGCGAGGCGTCCCGTCAACGGTGACCTGGCGCTCCTCCATGGCTTCGAGCAGGGACGCCTGGGTCTTCGGCGGGGTGCGGTTGATCTCGTCGGCGAGCAGCAGATTGGTGTAGACCGGGCCGGGCTGGAAGGAGAACTCCGAGCTGCGCGAGTCGTAGACGAGCGAGCCGGTGACGTCGCTCGGCATCAGATCGGGGGTGAACTGAACGCGCTTGGTGTCGAGTTCCAGGGTCGCCGAAAGCGCGCGTACGAGCAGGGTCTTGGCGACGCCGGGGACGCCTTCGAGGAGGACGTGACCGCGGCAGAGCAGCGCGACGACCAGGCCGGTGACGGTCGGGTCCTGGCCGACGACGGCCTTGGCGATCTCGGTGCGTACGGCCTCCAGGGAGGCTCGGGCGCTGTCAGCTGTCGGGGTGCTCACGGGGGTCGTGCCTCTCTGGGGACAGGATGGAATGTTCCAGGTTGTCGAGCTGGTCGGCCAGGGTGACCAGGGCCTTGTCGTCGGCGGGCGGCGGGCCGAAGAGGAGGGAGTGCAGGGCCGTGCCGGATGCCGCGTCCGCGGGCAGCCGCGCGGCGACGGCCGGAAGGAGGATGTCGGGGGTGTGGGCGTGGGTGGGAGACACGCCGGTGAGGGGTGCGAGCCGGGTGCGGGCGGCGGCCCGTAGGACGGCGGCTGCCCGGTCGCGGGCGCCGGTCTGCTCGTAGAGGCGGGCGTGCCCCTCCGTGGTCTCGGCGGCGGGGACGGTGACCGGCAGGCGCTCGGGGACGAGCGGGCCGAGCCGGCGGGCCCGCCAGACGCCGGCGAGCGCGGCGGCGATCAGGAGCTGGAGCAGCGCCCAGTTCCAGCCGGCGGGGATGAGGTCGAAGAAGCTGCGCCGGCCGTCCTGCGTGGACGAAGGGTCGCTGACGGAGGGGAGGTACCAGACCAGATGCTTGTGCGAACCGAGCAGTTGCAGGGCGAGCGAGGCGTTGCCGCGCTCGGCGAGACGGTGGTTGTAGAGGATGTCGGGGGCGCCGAGAAGCACGGTGTCGCCGCCGGCCTCGGTCGGCAGACGCAGCAGGGTGGCCTTGCCGCTGCTGGGGTAGCAGCGGTCGGCGCCGGTGGCGGAGGTCGAGTAGCGCAGGCCGCCGAGTTCCGCGTCGCCGGCGCTCCGGGCGGCGGGCAGCGCACAGTTCGGATCGAGCGGCCGCACCTCGGCGGGCGCTCCGGCCTCGGTACCGGGAGCGAAGACGTCCAGTGCGGGCGAGCTGGGGGAGAGCAGGACGGTGCGGCCGGCCGCGCGTCCGGTGGCCTGGTGGAGGGTGCCCAGCTGACCGCGGGTCAGCAGATCGGGATCGGCGACCAGGACGGTGGTGTCGGGCCCGGCCGCGGCGGCCGCCTCGTCCGTGGTGGTCACGACGCGGGTGTCGACACCGCGGTCGGCGAGGAGCGTGGCGACGGCGCCGCTGCCGTAGCGGTCCACCGACCGGGGGTCGAGGCGTCCGTGCTGGTCCCCGGAGCGCAGGAGCGCGAGACCGACCCCGCCCAGGACGAGGACGAGAAGACCGGCGAGCAGCCCGCGCGAGCGGGTCCACAGGCGGCGCCCGGTGGGCGCGAGAGAGGTCGTGGCAGTCGTGGTGGCGCTCATGTGCCGCTCCCGTCGAGGGCGGTCGCGGCACTGGCCGGCTGGGGCTTGCTGTGCTGCAGGTCGGTGTCGAGGCTGCTCAGCAGGGCGTACTCCCGTTCCGTACCGGGACGCCCGCCGTACGTGACGTCGTCGAAGGTCCTGGCCGCCGCGCGCAGGCGCTCGGCGTGGGCCGGCAGCATCCGGCCCGCCTCCGTCGCGGCCTCGTCCGCGGTACGCCCGGGCCCCGGGGCGAGCAGGGCCCGTTCCTCCAGGGCGAGGACGAGGCCCCGCATCCGCTCCTGCACGGCCTCGGTCCAGCGGCTGTCGGCAGCGTGCTGTTCGGCGGCGGCACGGTGTTCCGCGGCCGTACGGGGACGGTCCCCGAAGAGTGCGCCGCCTCCGGACGTGGGGGTACGGCGCAGAGCGCCCAGCCGGAGCCGCAGGGCGACGGCGAGCAGCACGACGACGAGGACGACGGCGATGAGCCCGGCCCAGCCGCCCGGCGTGGCTCCGGCAGCGGCGTCGAAGAGATCGCCGATGCGCTCCCAGAACCAGTTCAGGGCACGCTGGAGCAGATTCGGGTCGTTCTGGTGGTACCGCGGATCGGAAAGCTCGCGCTCGGCCGCCTCACGGGCGGGCCCACGCGGGATCGTCACCGGTCCGTCATCGCCGGAGCCCGTCATCAGACGGGCGAGCACGGCAGTCCTCCCCCCAACCGTCACCGCATCAGCTTCCCGGTGTGGAGCCGGCGGGGCCCTGGCCGGCGCTGTCCGGCCCGGTGCCGTGCGGGCCGGGAGCCTGCTGCCCGGGGACGTCCGCACCGTAGCCGGGCAGGCCGGCGG
The DNA here is from genome assembly GCF_008704655.1 of Streptomyces rimosus. NCBI lineage: Bacteria > Bacillati > Actinomycetota > Actinomycetes > Kitasatosporales > Streptomycetaceae > Streptomyces > Streptomyces rimosus. The sequence goes on from NZ_CP023688.1 coordinate 5,764,263, forward strand.
CGCGGGCGAGTTCCAGGTCGAGGGCCTCGCGGCGGATCCGCTGGTCCATGTAGAGGAGCGCCGTGACTCCCGCGCTGATGGGGTAGGTGACCGCGGAAGTGATCACCGAACCGATGCCCAGCACGATCAGGAACGTCCAGCTGGTGCCGCCCGTGCCCTGGGTCCACGCCGTCAGGCTCTCGCCGCTGACGAGAACGGCGACGATCGTGGCCGGAATCTGGACGATCATCCCCACGAGGGCGATCAGCACGTACGTCAGGAGCTGCACGCCCAGGACTCGCCACCACGCGCCCCGCACCAGCTTGGCCGAGCGCCGCATGGAGGCGATGACGCCCTGCTTCTCCAGCATCAGCGCCGGGGCGGCGAGGCTGAAGCGGACCCACAGCCAGACGCCCACGACGAGCGCGCCCAGCCCGCCGAGCAGGGTGAGCGGGACACCGACGGCGGCCGGGCCCACCGCGGTGACGATGATGCCGGGCACCATGCCCAGGAGGACGACGACCGAGAAGACCAGGGGCAGCAGGAGCAGCAGCCCGAGCAGCCGCGGCAGCCGGCCCCGCGCGTCCCGCCAGGCTTCGCCCGTCGACACCGAACGTCCCAGGACGGCCCGGCTGACGACGATGGTGAGCAGCGCGGTGACGATGATCGTGCCGAGCAGCCCGATGAGCGAGGTGACGGCGCTGCCGATGAGGGTGTTGTCGACCGCGTCCAGGGCCTCGCGCAGGGAGGCGTCGGGGTTGTTGTCCAGCGCGGAGAAGTCCCCGGCGCCGCGCAACCAGAGGCCGGTGACGATCGTGTTCGTGGCCTGCGCGATGACTGCCACGACCAGCGAGATGCCGAGGACGGTGCGCCAGTGGGCGCGCATGGTGGAGACCGCGCCGTCGAGGATCTCGCCGACGCCCAGCGGGCGGAGCGGGATCACACCCGGCTTCGCGGCGGGCGGCGGCGCCCAGGGAGCACCCCAGCCCGGCCTTCCTCCCCAGCCCGGCTGACCGCCCCCGCCGGGGTGGCCACCCCAGCCGGGCTGCTGTCCGCCCCAGCCGCCTTGTCCGCCGGGCCCGCCCTGCCCGCCGCGGCCGGTGCCGCCGGCGGGCGCGGACCACTGGCCGGCGGGAGGCTGCTCCTTGGACCACTGCGGCGGGACCGAGGAGTCGCCGGACGCGCCGGCGCCGGCCGGGCCCGCGGGTTCCGCAGGGCCTGCCGTACCGGTGGAGCCGGCCGGTGCGGCCGGGGCGTCCGCTCCGGCCTGGTCGGCGGCGGGCCGGTCCTGCGCGGTGCGGTCCGGCTCGTCGGAAGGGGAGGATCCGGGCGAGGCCCAGCCCGGAGAGTTGTTCATCGTCGCTCCTTCTTGATTCCCGCCCGTTCGAACGGCCGGGGTCCGACGTCCGCAGTGCCTGTCATCGTGTCATGGCACGGGAGCGCGCGTCCCCGGGCCCTTGTCCGGAGGGGCGCCCTTGCACGGGGGAACCCTTCTGCTCCGCCCGTCGTCGGCGGCAGACTGGGCGGATGGCCGATCGCTACGAGAAGTCCGAGGCGGGCGCCGACGCTCCCGTGGTTCCGTCACTGCGTTGGGAGGAGCTTCCCGAGGGACCCGTACTGGTCCTCCTCGATCAGACACGGTTGCCGACCGAAGAGATCGAACTGGTGTGTACGGACGTTCCGGCGCTGGTGCAGGCGATCCGCACGCTGGCTGTGCGCGGCGCTCCGCTGCTGGGCATCGCCGGGGCGTACGGAGTCGCCCTCGCCGCGGCACGGGGATTCGACGTGGCCGACGCGGCCGACACCCTGGCGCACGCCCGCCCGACGGCGGTCAACCTCGGATACGGCGTGCGCAGGGCCGCCGACGCGTACCGGACCGCGGTCGAGGGCGGGGCGGACCGCGAACTGGCCGCCGCCGCGGCACTGGCCGAGGCGCGGGCCGTCCACGCGGAGGACGCCGAAGCCAGCACCAAGATGGCCGCGCACGGACTGGCGCTGCTGGGCGAGCTGCTGCCCGGTGGCGGACACCGCATACTCACCCACTGCAACACCGGAGCCCTGGTGTCCGGTGGCGAGGGGACCGCCCTGGCGGTGGCGCTGGCGGCGCACCGGGCCGGCGAGCTGCGGCGGCTGTGGGTCGACGAGACGCGGCCGCTCCTGCAAGGCGCGCGGCTGACCGCGTACGAGGCGGCGCGTACGGGCATGCCGTACACACTGCTCGCGGACGGGGCGGCCGGATCGCTCTTCGCGGCGGGGGAGGTGGATGCCGTACTGATCGGCGCGGACCGGATCACGGCGGACGGCTCGGTCGCCAACAAGGTGGGGAGCTACCCGCTGGCCGTGCTGGCCCGCTACCACCACGTACCGTTCATCGTGGTGGCGCCGACGAGCACGGTGGACCTGGCGACGGCGGACGGCGCGCTCATAGAGGTCGAGCAGCGGCCCGGGCACGAGGTGACGGAAATCGCGGCACCGTACGTGCCCGGCGCCGGGACGGAGGCCGGCACCGGGGTGCCGGTGGCTCCGCTGGGCGCGCTGGCCTACAACCCGGCCTTCGACGTGACGCCGGCCGACCTGGTGACGGCCATCGTCACGGAGGCCGGAGTGGCCTCGCCGGTCACTCCGGGTGGCCTCGCGGAGCTGTGTTCCACGTCACGATTGGGTAAGTCACGATCAGGTAATGGGATGATGGCCGAATGAAGGGACGCGTCCTGGTCGTCGACGACGACACCGCACTGGCAGAGATGCTCGGCATCGTGCTGCGCGGCGAAGGCTTTGAACCGTCGTTCGTCTCCGACGGGGACAAGGCGCTTGCCGCCTTCCGGGAGACCAAGCCGGACCTCGTGCTGCTCGACCTCATGCTGCCCGGGAGGGACGGCATAGAGGTGTGCCGGCTGATCCGGGCCGAGTCCGGTGTACCGATCGTCATGCTGACCGCGAAGAGTGACACGGTCGACGTGGTGGTCGGCCTGGAGTCGGGGGCGGACGACTACATCGTCAAGCCGTTCAAGCCCAAGGAGCTGGTGGCCCGCATCCGGGCCCGGCTGCGCCGCTCGGAGGAGCCGGCGCCCGAGCAGCTGGCCATCGGTGACCTCGTCATCGACGTGGCGGGCCACTCGGTCAAGCGCAACGGCCAGTCGATAGCGCTGACGCCGCTGGAGTTCGACCTGCTGGTGGCGCTCGCCCGCAAGCCGTGGCAGGTGTTCACCCGCGAGGTGCTGCTCGAACAGGTCTGGGGCTACCGGCACGCCGCCGACACCCGGCTGGTGAACGTGCACGTACAGCGGCTGCGCTCCAAGGTCGAGAAGGACCCGGAGCGCCCGGAGATCGTGGTGACGGTGCGCGGCGTCGGCTATAAGGCCGGGCCCAGCTGACATGTCCCGGGACGGTTCGGCCCCGGCGGACGAGCAGGGGCGGACCGTCCGTACGGCAGGCGATATGTCGCTTTTCCAGCTTTTTCGTGCGCGGCTGACCGGGGGGACGAACGGGCAGGCCAACGGGACGGCGTCCGGGCAGGGCGCGAAAGGCGAGAAGCCGGAGCGTTCGGAGCGGTCGGAGGACCGCATACGCGCCGTGCGGGCGGCTGAGCGTCCCGCAAGTGGTGCGGCGCGGCCCGCCGCCCGGCCGGGACGGTCGGAGCGGCCCGGGGACCGGCTCCGGGCGATGCCCGCGCGCCTGCTGTCCGACGGTGCCACCGCCGGTCCGGTCCACCCCATGCTGCGCCTCTTCGGCCGCTGGATTCGCCGTCCGCTGCTGCCCGCGCTGCGCCTCTGGCGCCGCAACATCCAGCTCCGCGTGGTCGCCACGACCCTGCTGATGTCGCTGGGCGTGGTGCTGCTGCTCGGCGTCGTGGTCATCGGACAGGTCCGCAACGGGCTGCTGGAGGCCAAGCGGCAGGCCGCGCAGAGCCAGGCGGCCGGCGGGTTCGCGGTGGCGCAGAAACTGGCCGACGGCGCCACCGACAGCCGCGGCGACGACCCCGTACGGTCCGGCAACCGCGGCTCGCAGGACTCCGCGACCTGGCTGACCAGCCTGGTCGAACAGCTCGCCAGCGGTGGCCAGGGCGTCTTCTCCGTGGTGGCGCTCAGCTCCGGATCGGCCGTCGAGGAGCCCTTCGGCGACAGCAACCCGGACACCCGCGGTCCGCGCGCCTCCGGGGACGTCGACCCCGAACGCAGCGTGCCCGCCGAGATGCGCCGGATGCTGGACACCAAGACCGGCACCTTCCGCCAGTCCACGCAGATCAAGCGGGTCGGGTCGGAAGAGGGCGAGCCGGCGATCATCATCGGCAAGCGGCTCAACGACGTGAACAGCAACCCGTACCAGCTGTACTACCTCTTCCCGTTCAGCCAGGAGGAGAAGTCGCTCAGCCTGGTGAAGGGGACCCTGGCGACGGCCGGGGTGTTCGTCGTGGTGCTGCTCGGCGCGATCGCCTGGCTGGTGGTCCGGCAGGTCGTCACCCCCGTACGGATGGCCGCGGGCATCTCCGAGCGGCTGGCCGCCGGGCTGCTCCAGGAACGAATGAAGGTCACCGGCGAGGACGACATCGCCCGGCTCGGCGAGTCCTTCAACAAGATGGCGCAGAACCTCCAGGTCAAGATCCAGCAGCTGGAGGAGCTGTCCCGGATGCAGCGGCGGTTCGTCTCCGACGTGTCGCACGAGCTGCGGACGCCGCTGACGACCGTACGGATGGCCGCCGACGTCATCCACGACGCGCGCGAGGACTTCGATCCGGTGACCGCGCGCTCCGCCGAGCTGCTGCGCGGGCAGCTCGACCGCTTCGAGTCGCTGCTCGCCGAGCTGCTGGAGATCAGCCGTTTCGACGCCGGCGCCGCCGCCCTGGAGGCCGAGCCGATCGACCTGCGGGACGTGGTGAACCGGGTCCTGGAGGGCGCCGAGCCGCTGGCGGAGCGCAAGGGCACCCGGTTCGTGGTGCGCGGGGCCGAGCGGCCGGTGATCGCGGAGGCGGATGCCCGCCGCGTCGAGCGGGTGCTGCGCAACCTGGTCGTCAACGCGGTGGAGCACGGCGAAGGCCGGGACGTCGTGGTGCGGCTGGCCGCGGTCGGCGGCAAGAACGGCGGCGCGGTGGCCGTCGCCGTACGCGACTACGGCGTGGGCCTGAAGCCGGGAGAAGCAGCGCGCGTCTTCAACCGCTTCTGGCGCGCGGACCCGGCACGGGCCCGTACGACCGGCGGTACGGGGCTGGGCCTGTCGATCGCGGTCGAGGACGCGCGGCTGCACGGCGGCTGGCTACAGGCGTGGGGCGAGCCGGGCGGCGGCTCGCAGTTCCGGCTGACGCTGCCGCGTACGGCAGGAGAGGCGCTGCGCGGCTCCCCGATATCGCTGGAGCCGGAGGACTCCCGGCGCAACCTGGAGGCGGCCGGCTCGGGACTGCCACGCGGCGCGGCAGCGGTGCGGACCGCTACGGCCGCCATCCCGCCGCAGCAGCGGCTGGCGGAACCGTGGCCTCTGGAGTCGCGGACTGAGGGGCAGAGGACGGCTGAGGCGGGCGCTGGCGTGGCTGATGGGGCTGATGGTGATGGGGGTGCGCGGGAGGCTGACGTGCGGGGGAACGGCGTGCGTGGGCGAGCGGCTGGTTCGGGCGACGGAGTGTCGGGCGGCGGCGTGTCGGGTGACGGTGCTGGGCGTGGGCTGAGCCGGGAGGCCGGGAACGGAGCGGGCGCGGAGCGGGAGGACGAGGTTCGTGGGCGCTGAAACAGGCCCGGGAGCGGGTGCTGAGGCGTGTATCGAGGCCCGTGCCGAGGTGCGCGAGGAGGCGCGCGCCGGGGTGGGTGCCGAGATGCGCGCCGGGGATGTGGCGCGGGCGCGGGGCGGTTCCCGGGTGCGCCTCGGGCTGCGCGGCGCCGCCGGCGGCAAGGGTGTGCGCGTACGTACAGGTGCGGTGCTCGGTTGTGGCGCGTTGCTGCTGGCCGGGTGCGCGTCGATGCCCGACAGCGGGGACATGCAGGCGGTCGACCAGTCGCCGCGCGCGGAGGCCGACTCGCAGGTACGCGTCTACGGTGTGCCGCCGCAGGACGGGGCGCAGCCGACCGAGATCGTCAGTGGCTTCCTCGACGCGACGACGAGCGACGAGGTGGATTTCAGTACGGCCGTGCAGTACCTGGCCAAGTCGGCGAAGAAGACGTGGCAGCCGTTCTCGGCGACGAATGTGCTCCAGCAGCGCCCGGCGGCCGAGCCCGTGGGCCAGGCCAACCGCGAGGACCCGAACGGCTACACGATCACGCTGTCCGGCAGTCAGGTCGCCACCGTCGACCGTAACCACGCGTACACCCCGGAGGAAAAGGGGTACAAGCAGACCATCCACCTGACCAAGGAAGACGGGCAGTGGCGCATCGACCGGCTGCCGAACGGGCTGGTGCTCGGGCAGTCCGACTTCCAGCGCATCTACCGGTCCGTCAACAAGTACTACTTCGCCGACTACAAGTCGGAGGCGCAGTCGGCCAAGGCGGGCCACAACGTACTGGTCGCCGACCCCGTCTACCTGCGGCAGCGGATAGACCCGGTCACCGCGAGCGTGGCCGCGCTGCTGGAGGGGCCCACGAACTGGCTGAACCAGGTCACCGCCTCGGCGTTCCCGACGGGCACCACCCTCAAGAGCAGCGGTCTGGCGCTCGACGACTCCAACGCGCTGCGGGTGAACCTCAGCAAGCGGGCGGCCGCCGCGGGACCGGCGCAGTGCCGGCGGATGGCGGCGCAGCTGTTCTTCACCGTCCAGGACATCACCCGGGCCTCGAAGATCAGCGAGGTGGAACTGCGGGACGAGCGGGGCGGCCGGCTGTGCGTCCTGACGCAGGATCGGGCCAACAGCGAGTTCGCGCCACGCAAGCACGCCGGGCGGACCGCCCAGGAGTACTTCATCGCCGCTGACCAGAAGGTGGTCAGGATGCCGGACACGACCACGGAACCGCAGCCGGTGCCGGGGCCGTTCGGCAGCGGAAAGACCCCGCTGAGTTCGATCGCGATCTCGCGCGACGAGGAGACCGCCGCGGGCGTCTCGGCCGACGGCCGGTCGCTGTACGTGGTGCCGCTGGAGTACGGCACCGAACGTGGTCCGGCTTTGCTGAACAGCACCGCCAACAACGGATTCTCCGCACCTAGTTGGGACGGTCTGGGGGACCTGTGGATAGCGGACCGAAGCGACAAGGGGTCGCGCCTGCTGCGGCTGCGCGGGGGCAAGGGGGTGCCGGACGAGGTGATGGTGCCCGGCCTCGGTGAGCGGCGAATCAAGTCGATCAAGGTGGCGTCCGACGGCATCCGGATCGCGGTACTGGTCGAGGACAAGGGGCGTACGACGCTGCAGCTCGGCCGGGTCGAGCGCGGCGGGACGGCGCAGCACCCGGTGCTGTCGGTGGAGGAACTGCGTCCGGTCGCCCCGCAGTTGGAGGACGTGATGGCGGCGTCCTGGGCGGGTGGCAGCCGGCTCGTGGTCGTCGGCAGGCAGTCCGGCGGGGTGCAGCAGATGCAGTACATGGAGACGGACGGCTCGGCATCGAGCGCGCAGACCCTGCCCGGCGTCAACGGGGTCAAGGCGGTGACCGCTTCGGAGGACGAGGCGAGGCCGCTGATCGCCGACGGTGCCGAGGGGATAGTGCGGCTGCCGCAGGACGCGAATTGGAAGACGGTGGCCAAGGAGGGGAAGGCGCCGGTTTATCCGGGGTGAGGGGTGGTTCGGGGCTTGGGGTGTGAGGGGCTGTGGGGGGCTGGTTCGGGGCTTGGGGGGGGAAAAAAGGTGGTTGGGGTTGGTGAGGGCTTGTGAGGGTGGGTAACTGACGCTGGGGTGGAGCGGTGCGGGTGGGTGTTGACCTGTCCGTATGGCTTGGACTGGGTGTGCGGGTGCGCGTTGATCTGCCCGTACGGCTTGGACTGGGTGTGCGGGCGGGCGTTGATCTGCCGGTACGGCTTGGACTGGGTGTGCGGGTGGGTGCTGGCTTGCCCGTACGGCTTGAGTTGGGGGCGCGGCGGGTGTCGGCCTGCCCGTATGGCCTGGTCAGTCGCGGTGTGAGTGCGCGTCGGGACAACTCCGTCACCCGAGTTATCCACAGGGGGTGGCAGCCCTGCCCGCCCCGCGGGACAGTAGATCCATGCGGGGCGTATGGCGGGAAATCACCGGCCTGGTACTACCGGTGGACTGCGCAGGGTGCGGCCGTCCTCGTACGGAACTGTGCGAGGAATGCCGACGGGCGCTGATCCGGGGGGTGAGGGGGAGGGGTGGGGGCGGGGGCGGGGGAGGCCCCCAAGGCCCCCGAAGAGTGCGCCCAAGCCCCGCCCCACCCGGCTTGCCGCCGACTTACGCGGCGGCCCCCTACGCCGATGAGGTACGGGCCGTGCTGCTCGCCCACAAGGAGCGGGGTGCGCTGCGGCTGGCCGGTCCGCTGGGGCTGGCGTTGGCGGGGGCGGTGCGCGGGCTGTGGGCGTGGGGCGGGCCGCTGCATCCGTACGGCGGTAGCCACCCGTACGGTGGGAGGATCCCGGACGTCGGGAGACTTCCGTACGGCGGGAGGGCCCCGTACGACGGGAGGATCCCGCGCGGCGAGCAGCCCCCGTACGGCAGGAGCACTCAACCGCCCGGAGCCACTGAAGCGAAGACGGGCCGCTCAGGCTCCCCTGGCGGTGCTCCGTACCGTCCGCAGGCCGCGCATCCTACGACCGGACGCTGGATTCCGCCGCTCGGTGACCTGACGAGCACCGCTCGGACGGAGTGCCCACCCCCAGCCGGCACGGCGCCGCAACCTCCCGATCCCCGATCAAGCCCGGACGCGGACTCCGGCCACACGGGCTCGCCCCGAGGCCCACGCCCCTCGGCCGACCCGCCGACCCCCACCTCCAGCGGAGCGTCGAGCCTCACCGCTGGTAGCAGCCCTCCGGCCAGCCGGCCCGAAGCGCCGGCCCCCAGAGCCGACCGCCACCCGAACCTCACCAGACCCCTGCCCCCTCCTCAGCCCCACACACCCTCCAGCCGCCCCCGCCCCTCCAGTACCCCATCCGTCCCCCTTCTCCTGATCCCCATCCCCTCCGCCCCGCGCGCCGTGGCGGGGCGGGGGCATGATCCGGTGCGGCGGATGGCGCTGGCGGCGGCGCGGGACCTTCGCCGGGAAGGGGTGCCCGTTCGGGTACTCAATGTGCTGAAGCAACGGCGTACGGTGGTTGACCAGGCGGGCCTCAGTGCCCGCCAGCGCCTGGCCAACGTCTCCGGGGCCCTGATCGTCGTCACCGGAGCCGGGCGGCTGCTGGCGGCGGCCCCGGTGGTGCTGGTGGACGATCTGATGACCACCGGGGCTTCGCTGGCGGAGGCGGCGCGGGCGGTCCGGGCGGCCGGCGGGAGGGTGGTGGGCGCGGGTGTGGTGGCGGCGCCGCGGAGTGCTTTCGAAATCAACTGGAACTGACCGCCAAAATTCATCGTTGCAGGTAACAAGCGCGAAAAGGCATCCAAACGGAGCTAGTACCAGCCAGGGGGTGCCGTCACCCGCCCGAGAGAGCTATGTTCGGTTGTGAGGACTTGGCAGACGCTTTGCCTCAGATGCCGGATAGGTGCGTTTAACGGGTCTTTGCGGGGACTCTGAAGACACGGGAGTGGGGACCCTGCTCACGGGGGAGGAGGAGGTGAAAGTCGCCAAGTCCGAGGCTTCGGCACTTACCGGAGCCTGGTGCAAGAAGGAATCGCTCCGCGCGCCGAGCGGGGCGATCCGGGAACGGAGTTCTGCGTGGACATCGTCGTCAAGGGCCGCAAGACCGAGGTGCCCGAGCGGTTCCGCAAGCACGTGGCCGAGAAGCTGAAGCTGGACAAGGTCCAGAAGCTCGACGGCAAGGTGATCAGCCTGGACGTCGAGGTGTCCAAGGAGCCCAACCCCCGGCAGGCCGACCGTTCCGACCGAGTGGAGATCACGCTCCGCTCCCGAGGCCCGGTCGTACGGGCCGAGGCGGCCGCCGCCGATCCCTACGCCGCGCTCGATCTGGCCACGGCCAAGCTGGAAGCGCGGCTGCGCAAGCAGCACGACAAGCGCCACTCGCGGCGCGGCAACGGACGCATCCCGGCGAGTGACGTCGCGGTCAGCGTGCCGGACGCGGCCTCGCTGGACGAGAGCGGCCGGCTGACCGTGGACGGCGAGCCGCGGGACGAGGTGCCGACGACGAAGATGGGCTCGCTGGAGATCCAGGGCGAAGGGCCGCTGGTCGTCCGCGAGAAGACCCACTCCGCGGCACCGATGACCCTCAACCAGGCGCTGTACGAAATGGAGTTGGTCGGCCATGACTTCTACCTCTTCGTCGACGCCGAGACCAAGCAGCCGAGTGTCGTCTACCGGCGGCACGCCTACGACTACGGCGTCATCCACCTGAACCCCGACTCGTTCGGAGGAGAGGAGCCCGGTGGCGCCGGAGGGGCGCTCGGCGGCTGACGGCCGCTGAAGTGGTGCCCCCGGCGTACGCCCGGGGGCACCATTGCGCCTGCGGGGGGCAGGAGTTGAGGCCGTATAGTGTTTGTGCCAGCCAGGGAGCTTGTGAGCACGAAATGGCGACATGCCGGGGAGACGGTTGTATGGCGTTGTTCGGGCTGGCCGCAGGGGGCTGTTGTCAACCAGCCTTACATCCAAACTCTGGCCTTCACCGGCCGAGTAGTTGACGGGAGGGAACGATGGGGGACAGCTTCGGGCCCGTGCGCGGCGGAGCGGACGACGAAGGATTCGGCGTCGGCGACGATTCCGGCATGGACGCGAGCATGTCGCGCAAGGAGCCGATCAGGGTCCTGGTCGTCGACGACCACGCGCTCTTCCGCAGGGGCCTGGAGATCGTGCTCGCCCATGAAGAGGACATCCAGGTCGTCGGCGAGGCCGGGGACGGCGCCGAGGCGGTGGACAAGGCGGCCGACCTGCTGCCCGACATCGTGCTGATGGACGTACGGATGCCCCGGCGCGGCGGCATCGAGGCGTGCACCTCCATCAAGGAGGTGGCCCCCAGCGCGAAGATCATCATGCTGACGATCAGCGACGAGGAGGCCGACCTCTACGACGCGATCAAGGCCGGGGCCACCGGCTACCTCCTCAAGGAGATCTCCACGGACGAGGTGGCCACGGCGATCCGCGCGGTCGCGGACGGCCAGTCCCAGATCAGCCCGTCGATGGCGTCCAAGCTGCTGACCGAGTTCAAGTCGATGATCCAGCGCACGGACGAGCGACGCCTCGTGCCGGCGCCCCGGCTCACCGACCGTGAGCTGGAGGTCCTCAAGCTGGTGGCCACGGGCATGAACAACCGGGACATCGCCAAGGAACTGTTCATCTCCGAGAACACCGTCAAGAACCACGTCCGCAACATCCTGGAGAAGCTCCAGCTGCACTCCCGGATGGAAGCGGTGGTGTACGCGATGCGGGAGAAGATCCTGGAGATCCGCTGAGCGGACACCGGCCGGCCGGATCGCTCGGCGGGACCCCGGGCAGCGGATCGCTCGACGGAACCCATGGCAGCGAGCCTCCGGCGGGGACCCATGACAGCGGGCCCCTCGGCGGGACCCTGGGCAGCGGGCCCCTCAGCGGCACCCCGGCCGCGAACTGCCTCAGCACGTTTCTCAGCGGCTGACCGCTCTGCGGCTGACCGCTGAGCGGATCTCTCAGCACCCGCGCCCCGGGCAGCTCCCCCCTTCCGCAGCTCACCCCCTCAGGGACCACCCCTCAGGCCCCCCAGGCCCCTCGGATGCCTCAGGCGCCTCAGCATCCGAACGCTTCAGCGGCGGCCCCCCGACCTGCCCCCGCTCTCACCCCCACATCCACTCATTCAGGTGACACAAACGCCGCCCCGTCCTCCCCTCCTCACACCTCCGAAAGCTCCGCCACCAACCCCGCCCTCAGCTTGGCGTCGTCGCAGCGCTCGATTCGTACGGTGTCGCAGCCGACCCACCGGGCGGCCTCCGCCAGCGCCTGGGCCATCGGGCGTACGGCCTTGGCGTCGCGCATCGACACCTGGCGGGCGATGAGCGTGCTGCCCTCGCGGGCCGGGTCCACCCGCCCGGCGAGCCGGCCGCCGGTCAGCAGCGGCATCGCGAAATAGCCGTGTATCCGCTTGGCGCGCGGGACGTACGCCTCCAGGCGGTGGGTGAAGTCGAAGATCCGGGCCGTACGCGGGCGGTCCCAGATGAGCGAGTCGAAGGGCGAGAGGAGAGTCGTACGGTGTCGGCCGCGCGGCGCGTCGGCCAGGGCGGCGGGGTCCGCCCAGGCGGGCCTGCCCCAGCCCGCAACCTCGACCGGGACCAGGCCGGAGTCCGCGATGACGGCGTCCACCTGGTCGTTCTTGAGGCGGTGGTAGTCGGCGAGGTCCGCACGGGTGGCCACGCCCAGCGCGGCGCCGGCCTGGGCGACCAGGCGGCGCATGCATTCGGCGTCGTCCAGATCGTCGTGCAGCAGGTCATCGGGGATGGCGCGCTCGGCGAGGTCGTACACCCGCTTCCAGCCGCGGCGCTCGGTGCACACCACCTCGCCGGTGTCCAGCAGCCACTCCACCGCGATCTTGGTCTCGGACCAGTCCCACCACTCGCCGCCCTTGCGGCCCCCGCCCAGGTCGGAGGTGGTCAGCGGGCCATCGGCCTTGAGCCGGTCCAGTACGGCGGCGCAGGAGCCCTCGCGGTCCTCCATCAGATGCCAGCGGTACCCCTTGGCGCGCATCGCCCGGCGGCGGAAGGCGAAGTGCGGCCACTCCTCGACCGGCAGGATGCAGGCGGCGTGCGACCAGTACTCGAAGCTGTGCCCGCCGGACCAGTAGGCGGACTCGACCGCGGGGCGCCCGACGGCGCCGAGCCGGGCGTACGGGATCAGCTCGTGCGAGCGGGCCAGTACCGAGATCGTGTCGAGCTGCACCGCGCCCAGCCGCCGCAGCACGCCCCGTACGCCCGCGCGGCGGTCCGGCGCGCCGAGGAAGCCCTGGGCTCGCAGGGCTATGCGCCGGGCGTCGTCGGCGGACAGGGACGTCACGGGCTTCGGCGTCGCGGACTTCGGTGTCACGGACTTGGCAGGCGTGGCAGCTGTCATGAAGCACAGCGTAGGAGCCACCACTGACAACGGCCGGTGCCGACGGGGCCGCCGACAGTTCGCCGGGCCGCGCGCCCGAACTGGTCAGCCGGTGTACGGGATATGGGGCGTCCCGGAGGTCGGCCCCGGACCGGCGGGGAGCAGCGAGCCGGCCCGGCCGACCTCCCGTACGGCCCCGGTGGTGCGCCCCGACCGCGCTGCTCCTCCGCCGTCCGTCAGCTGATCCCGGTCTGCTGCTCCGGAAGCGTCGGCGCTCACGAAAGGACGCAGGACAAGCCCCTCGGTGCTCAGCGTGACAGGGCCCATATCAGAGAGTGACCGGAGGTCGCAGTGCCAGTGACGAATCCTTTTCCCGCCCCCGGACGGCGCCCCGCCGATCCGCCCGCTCTGCCGCCCCCTGCCCGGCACCTTCGGGCCCCTTACCCGGCACCTCCAGCCCCCCACCCAGCACCCCCACACCCCCGCCCGGCACCTTCCGCCCCCCTCGCGCGTTCACCTTTGCGGAAGCTGTGCACCGGGGAGCGGTGTGCTTCGCGGCGGTGGACCTCCCGGCCGGATGGGGTCCTCCTTTACGATGGCCGTTGCGGCGGGGCCTGCCCCTTGGAAAAATGCCGCGCCCGCGCACCCTCCCCCTGCCTGCGGCGGGGGGTACCCCCAGCGCCAGGCCCGACCGGCAAGGAGACCAGCCCAAGTGTCCGTCTTCAACAAGCTCATGCGTGCAGGCGAAGGAAAGATCCTGCGCAAACTGCACCGCATCGCGGGCCAGGTCAACTCCATCGAGGAGGACTTCGCGGCCCTCTCCGACGCAGAGCTGCGGGCGCTCACCGATGAGTACAAGGAACGGTTCGCCGACGGCGAGACGCTGGACGACCTGCTGCCCGAGGCGTTCGCGACCGTCCGTGAGGCCGCCAAGCGCGTGCTCGGCCAGCGCCACTACGACGTCCAGCTGATGGGCGGCGCGGCCCTGCACCTGGGGTACGTCGCCGAGATGAAGACCGGTGAGGGCAAGACCCTGGTCGGTACGCTCCCGGCGTACCTGAACGCGCTCTCCGGCAAGGGCGTGCACCTGATCACGGTCAACGACTACCTGGCCGAGCGCGACTCCGAGATGATGGGCCGGGTCCACAAGTTCCTCGGTCTCACGGTCGGTTGCATCCTGGCCAACATGTCGCCGGCCGAGCGCCGCGAGCAGTACGCCCGCGACATCACGTACGGCACGAACAACGAGTTCGGCTTCGACTACCTGCGCGACAACATGGCCTGGTCGAAGGACGAGCTGGTACAGCGCGGCCACAACTTCGCGATCGTCGACGAGGTCGACTCGATCCTGGTCGACGAGGCCCGTACCCCGCTGATCATCTCCGGTCCCGCGGACTCCGCCACCAAGTGGTACGGCGACTTCGCCAAGTTGGTGCAGCGTCTGAAGAAGGGCGAGCCCGCCAACCCGCAGCGCGGCATCGAGGAGACCGGCGACTACGACGTCGACGAGAAGAAGCGCACGGTCGGCATCCATGAGTCCGGTGTGACCAAGGTCGAGGACTGGCTGGGTATCGACAATCTGTACGAATCGGTCAACACGCCGCTCGTCGGATACCTGAACAACGCGATCAAGGCCAAGGAGCTGTTCAAGCTCGACAAGGACTACGTCGTCATCGACGGCGAGGTCATGATCGTCGACGAGCACACCGGCCGTATCCTCGCCGGCCGCCGCTACAACGAGGGCATGCACCAGGCCATCGAGGCGAAGGAAGGGGTGGAGATCAAGGACGAGAACCAGACGCTCGCCACGATCACCCTCCAGAACTTCGCCCGCCTCTACGACAAGCTGTCCGGTATGACCGGTACGGCCATGACCGAGGCCGCCGAGTTCCACCAGATCTACAAGCTGGGCGTCGTGCCGATTCCGACGAACCGGCCGATGATCCGCAAGGACCAGGCGGACCTGATCTACCGCACCGAGGTCGCCAAGTTCGCCGCGGTCGTCGAGGACATCGTCGAGAAGCACGAGAAGGGCCAGCCGATCCTGGTCGGCACCACCTCCGTGGAGAAGTCCGAGTACCTCTCCCAGCAGCTCGACAAGCGCGGCGTCCCGCACCGGGTGCTCAACGCCAAGCAGCACGAGCGGGAGGCGTCGATCGTCGCGCAGGCCGGCCGCAAGGGCGCCGTTACGGTCGCCACGAACATGGCGGGCCGCGGTACGGACATCAAGCTCGGCGGCAACCCGGACGACCTCGCCGAGGCCGAGCTGCGCGCCCAGGGCCTGGACCCGGTCGAGCACGTCGAGGAGTGGGCGGCCGCGCTGCCCGCC
The DNA here is from genome assembly GCF_008704655.1 of Streptomyces rimosus. Lineage (NCBI taxonomy): Bacteria > Bacillati > Actinomycetota > Actinomycetes > Kitasatosporales > Streptomycetaceae > Streptomyces > Streptomyces rimosus. The sequence goes on from NZ_CP023688.1 coordinate 5,779,581, forward strand.
GCCCTGGAGAAGGCCGAGGCCGTGGTCCAGGCGGAGTTCGAGGAGGTCAAGGAGCTCGGCGGGCTGTACGTGCTCGGTACCGAGCGCCACGAGTCGCGCCGTATCGACAACCAGTTGCGCGGCCGCTCCGGCCGTCAGGGCGACCCCGGCGAGTCCCGCTTCTACCTCTCCCTCGGCGACGACCTGATGCGCCTGTTCAAGGCCCAGATGGTCGAGCGGGTCATGGCCATGGCCAACGTCCCCGACGACGTGCCGATCGAGAACAAGATGGTGACGCGCGCCATCGCCTCCGCCCAGTCGCAGGTCGAGCAGCAGAACTTCGAGACCCGTAAGAACGTCCTGAAGTACGACGAGGTCCTCAACCGGCAGCGCGAGGTCATCTACGGCGAGCGCCGCCGCGTCCTGGAGGGCGAGGACCTCCAGGAGCAGATCAAGCACTTCATGGACGACACGATCGACGCCTACATCCAGGCGGAGACGGTCGAGGGCTTCGCGGAGGAGTGGGACCTGGACCGCCTGTGGGGCGCGTTCAAGCAGCTCTACCCGGTCAAGGTGACGATCGAGGAGCTGGAGGAGGAGGCCGGCGACCGCGCCGGGATCACCGCCGACTTCATCGCCGAGGCCGTCAAGGAGGACATCCACCTCCAGTACGCGGCCCGTGAGGAGCAGCTCGGCTCCGACATCATGCGCGAGCTGGAGCGCCGCGTGGTGCTGTCCGTACTGGACCGCAAGTGGCGTGAGCACCTCTACGAGATGGACTACCTCCAGGAGGGCATCGGCCTGCGGGCGATGGCCCAGAAGGACCCGCTGGTCGAGTACCAGCGCGAGGGCTTCGACATGTTCACCGCCATGATGGAGGGCATCAAGGAGGAGTCCGTCGGCTACCTGTTCAACCTGGAGGTCCAGGTCGAGCAGCAGGTCGAGGAGGTTCCGGTGGCGGACGCCGAGGAGCGCACCTCGCTGGACAAGGACGCGCAGGACGCGGTGCCCGCCGGCGCCGGCCGCCCGGAGATCCACGCCAAGGGCCTGGAGGCCCCGCAGCGCCCGGACCGGCTGCACTTCTCCGCGCCGACCGTGGACGGCGAGGGCGGTGTCGTCGAGGGCGACTTCACCAGCGACGACGCGGCCCCGGCCCGCTCGGAGTCGGACGGCCTGACGCGCGCCGAGCGCCGTAAGGCCCAGAAGAGCGGCGGGCGTCGCCGCAAGAAGTGACGTGAACCGGCGCTCTACGGAGCGCGTGAGGCCGGGGCGCCGTGGCATCGAGCCGCGGCGCCCCGGCCTGTGTGCTGTGGCGCCCGTAGGCTCACCAGACCGGGCTGGACGGGCCGATGTCGAGGGCGGCGCAGCGCCACCGGGCGTCGCCGCCCCGCTCCAGCCGGAAGGCCAGAGCGCGCAGCCGCTCGCCGGAGGCGATACGGGCGAACGCCTCGATGACGTCCGGACGCGGCCGGCACAGGCCGCAGTGGCGGACCGCCGGGGCCGGTGCGCGGCGGCCCGCTCCGGAGGCGGTGGGCCGCAGCGGCGCCTGCGGTGCCAGCTCCACGAGGCGGTCGTACGCGGCGGGCAGCGCGTGGCCCAGTAGGGCATGCACCGGGCGCCGGCCACTGAGGGTGAGCAGCAGCTGCTCGGCGAACCACTCGTGTGGCGCGGGCGGGGAAGCCCGGAACCGGCCGGCGGAGGCCGGGGCGGCACGGGGCCCGGCCGGGCGCCGGGAGTCGCGGCGCCCTGGTGGGCCGGTACGGGGGCGGCCCGGTCCTGTGGACGCGCCCCTGAGGGAGCGGGTGCGGGTGGGTGTGCGGGTGTCGGACTCGGTGGTGACGGTCATGGTGGGCCCCCGTTCGGCCGGCCCGGTGGATACCGGGCAGTAGCTTCGGTGGGGTTCTTCTACCGACGGCGCGACGGCAGCGGCAAGCGCCCGCGGCCGGGCCGCGTACCGGTCCGCGGATTCACCCGTTGGGGGGTGGCGGTGGGTGCTAAGGCGTGTCCGCGAAGTCCCGTCGTTCGCCCGGAGGGTGGGCCGTGCGTCGTCCGGTGCACCGCGCTGCGCTCCGCCTCGGCGCTTCGATCCGTCTCTTGAAAGCCGAGCTGATCGCAAAGCGGAGGGTCTGGCCGGTACCGGGTGTGCCGGGGAGTGCCCGACAACGGTGGGCGTCCTCCGCGCCCTTGAGGCAAGGGGCGCACGGTGGCCCGCGCATATTGTCGGGCGGCGCCGGGGTGGAAGGCGCCGGAGCACGGCGGGGGACGCGCGCCCGTATGCTGGCCGGGCAGTTTTTTCCAGGACCGGCGAAGTGAGCGGAAGCGGCAGCCATGCGCGTGTATGTCCCCCTGACCCTGCCCGGACTCGCGGCGGCGCACGAAGCCGGGGAGCTGGGCCCCGGCCCGCTGGACGCCTACGCCGTCACCCCCGCGCTGCGCGAGTGGTACGTCTCCGACGACATCGAGGAACTGGAGTACGCGGCGCTCAACCGGGCCGCCCAGGGCTCGCTGCGCCGGCTCGCGGCCGACCCGCAGGCCCCGCGGCGCCGGGTCGTGGTGGCCGTGGACGTACCGGACGGCGCGGCCGTCGCCGACCCCGACCGCGGCCTGGACCAGGCGGCGCTGGGCGAGGTACGGATCGCGGGGCCGGTGCCGATGGCCAAGGCCGCCGCGGTGCACGTGGACTCCGACGACGCGGCCGAGGACGTCGCGGCGGCCGCCGACGCGCTGGGAGCCGCCGACCTCGGCGACGACGACGCGCGGTTCACGGTGGACGGCGCCGAGGACCACGAGCTGATGTGGTTCGGCGTGCAGGAGATCCCCAACCTGATCGCCTGACGGTCGGCGGGTCCGCCCGTGGGTTCGCTCGGAGGCCCGCGGACCCGTGGGGTCACCTGACGGCCCGCGGACCCGTCGGATCCCTGACAGCCCGCAGGCCCACGGCCCCCCAACGCCCCGCGAACCCCTCCCCCCACCGCCCACGACTGGCCTGTCAGTGGTCCCGGGTACGGTTTTGGCATGGGGTCGAACGTGACGCACATCGTCTGGGACTGGAACGGCACGCTCTTTCACGACACCGACGCGGTGATGGGCGCGACCAACGCCGCCTTCACCGAGCTCGGGCTGCCCCCGATCACCCTCGAACGCTACCGGGAGCTGTACTGCGTCCCGGTGCCGCGGTTCTACGAGCGGCTGATGGGCCGGCTTCCGACGGAGGACGAGTGGCTGGTCATGGATGAGGCGTTCCACCGGCACTACGCCACCCACCGGCCCGCCTGCGGGCTCGCCGAGGGCGCGGAGCGGCTGCTGGAGAGCTGGCAGCGGGCGGGCCGCAGCCAGTCGATCCTGAGCATGTACGGACACGACGAGCTGATGCCGCTGGTGCGCGGCTTCGGCATCGAGTCGCACTTCGTGCGTGTGGACGGCCGTACGGGCCCCTCCGGTGGCAGCAAGAGCGAGCACATGGTGCGCCACCTCGCGGCCCTGACTGCCGGGCCCGCCGCGCCGGACGGTACGGGCCGAATAGACCCGGCGCGTACGGTCGTGATCGGTGACGCGGTCGACGACGCCGTCGCGGCCCGCCACGCCGGGGCGCACGCGGTGCTCTACACGGGCGGTTCGCACAGCCGTGCCAGCCTGGCGGCCGCGGGGGTGCCGGTGGTGGACACCCTTGCGGAGGCGGTGGAGGCGGCCCAGGACATCGCCGCGTAGCGGGCGGCCGTACGCCGGCCGGGGCCGTGGCCAGTCCCGGCCGGACTGGCCCCGTACCCCTACGTGACCGGCGCCTTCGTCCGCAGCACCGCGATGAACTCGCGCATCCAGCCGGAGTGGTCCGGCCAGGCGCGGGAGGAGACCAGCGTGCCGTCGACGACGACCTCGGCGTCGCGGAAGGTGGCGCCCGCGCCCTGCATGTCCATTTCGAGGGCGGGGTAGGCGGTGACGCGGCGCCCGTTGAGGCCGCCGATGGCGGCGGTCAGCAGGGGGCCGTGGCAGATCTGGGCGACCGGTTTGTCCGCGTCGAAGAAGGACTTCACCAGCTTGCGCAGCTCGGGGTCGTTGCGCAGATATTCGGGCGCCCGCCCGCCGGGCACCACGAGGGCCGCGTACTGCCCCGGGTCCACCTCGGAGAAGGCCAGGTCGGCGGGCCAGGTGTAGCCGGGCTTCTCGGTGTAGGTGTCGAATCCCGGTTCGAAGTCGTGTACGACCAGGCGCAGCGTCTTGCGGGCGGGCGCCGCGATGTGCACGTCGTAGCCCTCCTCGCGCAGCCGCTGGTAGGGGTAGAGGACCTCCAGGGACTCCGCCGCGTCGCCGGTCACGATCAGGATCTTGGCGGCCATGCCGTCCACCTCCGCTGGGGTTGCGTGACCCGCGCGGGCGTGCTCTTCATCACATTCGCGCGCGGATCGTCCGCTCCTCGGTGTCCCGCTCAACGTCCTCCGGATCGCCGTGCTTGCCAAGCCCCCGCGGGATACCGTGGGATTCCAGGGGTGGCGCCGCCGCATCGCGTCGCTGTCCGGATCGTCAAATTTCGGCTAGTGGTTTTGTACACAGCTGGACCATGACGGCACCCGTACCGAGAGCGATAGCCTTGCATCGTGATCAGCGCGATAACCCGCGGGGGCATCGAAGCCCTCGCCCTGCGCCCGGAACAGCAAGGCGGCCGGGCGACCGCTGATCGTTGCGACCGCGGCCGTACGCCGGCTCCCTGTGGAGCCGCGCCCCACGGCCGGGTCATCGCTCATCGCGGCACAGTGTCGTCTTCGACCGGACTCTTCCCCGCGTTGTGGCGGGGGAACCCTCACCGGTCGCTCCGGTGCTGTGCAGCTTCCACGGATCTCATCCACGACGTCACGCAACGGCGCGCGACAGGAGCCAGAGGACATGCAGACCAAGCTGGACGAAGCCAAGACCGAGCTGCTCGCGCGGGCCGCCCGGGTCGCTGAGAGCAGCCCGGCCGGGGGACAGGCACCGGTACAGGGCCTCGACCCGGACACCCTCCTGGGATACCTCCAGCGCTACTACCTGCACACCGCGCCGGAGGACCTCACCGGCCGTGATCCGGTGGACGTCTTCGGCGCCGCGCTCTCCCACTACCGGCTGGCCGAGAATCGTCCCCAGGGCACCGCGAACGTCCGGGTGCACACCCCGACGGTCGAGGAGAACGGCTGGACGTGCAGCCACTCCGTCGTCGAGGTCGTCACCGACGACATGCCCTTCCTCGTCGACTCGGTCACCAACGAGCTGTCGCGTCAGGGCCGCGGCATCCACGTCGTGATCCACCCGCAGGTCATCGTCCGCCGTGACGTGACCGGCAAGCTGATCGAGGTCCTCGACAACTCGTGCGACGCGCACGGCACGACCGGCAAGGACAAGTCGGGCAAGGGCAAGGGCAAGGACCTGCCGCACGACGCGCTGATCGAGTCGTGGATCCACGTCGAGATCGACCGGGAGACCGACCGTGCCGACCTCAAGCAGATCACCAAGGATCTGCTGCGCGTCCTGTCCGATGTGCGCGAGGCCGTCGAGGACTGGGAGAAGATGCGCGACGCCGCGCTGCGCATCGCCGATGAGCTGCCCACCGAGCCGACCGCCGACGACCTGCGGGACCAGGAGGTCGACGAGGCCCGCGAGCTGCTGCGCTGGCTGGCCGCCGACCACTTCACGTTCCTCGGTTACCGCGAGTACGAGCTGACCTCGGCCCCCGGCGAGTCCGGCGACGAGGAGGACGTGCTGACCGCCGTGGCCGGGACCGGCCTGGGCATCCTGCGCTCCGACCCCGCGCACAGCGACGGCGACGACGGCCACCCCGTCTCCCCGTCCTTCAACCGGCTCCCCAAGGACGCGCGCGCCAAGGCCCGCGAGCACCGGCTGCTGATCCTGACCAAGGCCAACAGCCGCTCCACCGTGCACCGCCCCTCGTACCTCGACTACGTGGGCGTGAAGAAGTTCGACGCGGACGGCAACGTCATCGGCGAGCGCCGGTTCCTGGGCCTGTTCTCCTCGGCCGCGTACACCGAGTCCGTACGCCGGGTGCCGGTCATCCGCCGCAAGGTCGCCGAGGTCCTGGACGCGGCGGGCTTCACCGCGAACAGCCACGACGGCCGCGACCTGCTGCAGATCCTGGAGACGTACCCGCGCGACGAGCTGTTCCAGACGCCCGTCGACCGGCTGCAGTCCATCGTCACCAGCGTCCTGTACCTCCAGGAGCGCCGCCGGCTGCGGCTGTACCTGCGCCAGGACGAGTACGGGCGCTACTACTCGGCGCTGGTCTACCTGCCGCGCGACCGCTACACCACCGGCGTACGGCTGCGGCTGATCGACATCCTCAAGGAGGAACTGGGCGGCATCAGCGTCGACTTCACCGCCTGGAACACCGAGTCGATCCTCTCCCGGCTGCACTTCGTCGTCCGCGTCCAGCCCGGCGCGACGCTGCCGGACCTCACCGACGCGGACGCCGAGCGCATCGAGGCGCGTCTGGTCGAGGCGGCCCGGTCCTGGGCCGACGGCTTCGCGGAGGCGCTGACCGCCGAGGTCGGCGAGGAGCGCGCCGCCGAGCTGCTGCGCCGCTACAACCACGCCTTCCCCGAGGGCTACAAGGCCGACAACCCGCCGCGCAGCGCGGTCGCCGACCTCCAGCACCTGGAGAAGCTGGACCCGGCCGCCGGCAAGGACTTCGAGGTCAGCCTGTACGAGCCGGTCGGCGCGGGCCCCGACGAGCGCCGCTTCAAGATCTACCGCACCGGTGAGCCGGTCTCGCTGTCCAAGGTCCTGCCGCTGCTGAACCGTCTCGGCGTCGAGGTCGTCGACGAGCGCCCGCACGAGCTGCGCTGCACCGACGGCACCACCGCCTGGATCTACGACTTCGGGCTGCGCATCCCCGAGCGGATGAACGGCGACGACGCGCGCGAGCGGTTCCAGGACACCTTCACGGCGGTGTGGACCGGCCGCGCGGAGAGCGACAACTTCAACAAGCTGGTGCTGCGGGCCGGCCTGAACTGGCGCCAGGCCATGGTGCTCCGCGCGTACGCCAAGTACCTGCGGCAGGCCGGTTCGACGTTCAGCCAGACGTACATGGAGGACACTCTCTCCAACAACGTCCACACCACCCGGCTGCTGGTCAGCCTCTTCGAGGCGCGGATGTCGCCGGAGCGGCAGCGGGCCGGCACCGAGCTGACCGACGGGCTGCTGGAGGAGCTGGACGGCGCGCTGGACCAGGTCGCGAGCCTGGACGAGGACCGCATCCTGCGCTCGTTCCTGACCGTCATCAAGGCGACGCTGCGCACGAACCACTACCAGAAGAACAGCGACGGCGAGCCGCACACCTACCTGTCGATCAAGCTCGACCCGCAGGCCATCCCGGACCTGCCGGCGCCGCGCCCGGCGTACGAGATCTGGGTGTACTCGCCGCGCGACGAGGGTGTCCACCTGCGCTTCGGCAAGGTCGCGCGCGGTGGTCTGCGCTGGTCGGACCGGCGGGAGGACTTCCGTACGGAGGTGCTCGGCCTGGTCAAGGCGCAGATGGTCAAGAACACCGTCATCGTGCCGGTGGGCGCCAAGGGCGGCTTCGTCGGCAAGCGGCTGCCGGACCCGTCGGTGGACCGCGACGCGTGGCTGGCCGAGGGCATCGCCTGCTACAAGACGTTCATCTCCGGTCTGCTGGACATCACCGACAACCTGGTCGGCGGCGAGGTCGTGCACCCGGCGGACGTCGTACGGCACGACGAGGACGACACGTACCTCGTCGTCGCGGCCGACAAGGGCACCGCGACGTTCTCCGACATCGCCAACGAGGTGGCCGAGTCGTACGGCTTCTGGCTCGGCGACGCGTTCGCGTCCGGCGGCAGCGCCGGCTACGACCACAAGGGCATGGGCATCACCGCCCGCGGCGCCTGGGAGTCGGTCAAGCGGCACTTCCGCGAGCTGGGCGTCAACACCCAGACCGAGGACTTCACCGTCGTGGGTGTCGGCGACATGTCCGGTGACGTGTTCGGCAACGGCATGCTGCTCAGCGAGCACATCCGGCTGGTCGCCGCGTTCGACCACCGGCACATCTTCCTGGACCCGAACCCGGACGCGGCCACCTCGTACGCCGAGCGCCGCCGGCTGTTCGAGCTGCCGCGCTCCTCGTGGGCGGACTACGACACGAGCCTGCTGTCGCAGGGCGGCGGCGTCCACCCCCGTACCGCCAAGTCCATCCCGATCAACGCGCAGGTCCGGGCCGCCCTCGACCTGGAGGCGGGTGTCAAGAAGATGACTCCCGCCGACCTGATGCGCGCCATCCTCCAGGCGCCGGTGGACCTGCTGTGGAACGGCGGCATCGGTACGTACGTGAAGTCGTCGGCCGAGTCGCACGCGGACGTGGGCGACAAGTCCAACGACGCCATCCGCGTCAACGGCGAGGACCTGCGGGTGAAGGTCGTCGGCGAGGGCGGCAACCTGGGGCTGACCCAGCTCGGCCGGATCGAGTTCGACCGCAACGGCGGCAAGATCAATACCGACGCGATCGACAACAGCGCCGGTGTGGACACCTCCGACCACGAGGTGAACATCAAGATCCTGCTCAACTCGGTCGTCACCGACGGTGACCTGACGGTCAAGCAGCGCAACAAGCTGCTGGCCGACATGACCGACGAGGTCGGCTCGCTGGTGCTGCGCAACAACTACGCGCAGAACACCGCCCTCGCGCTCGCCCAGGCGCAGTGCGCCAGCATGCTCCCCGCCCAGGCGCGCTTCATCCGCCGCCTGGAGCGCGACGGGCACCTGGACCGGGCGCTGGAGTTCCTGCCCAGCAACCAGCAGATCAAGGAGCGGCTGAACGCCGGGCGGGGCCTGACCCAGCCCGAGACCGCCGTACTCCTCGCGTACACGAAGATCACGGTTTCCGACGCGCTGATCCAGACCGGGCTGCCGGACGACCCGTACCTCCAGCACCTGCTGCACGCCTACTTCCCCAGCGCCCTGCGCGAGAAGTTCGCCGAGCAGATCGACGCCCACGCGCTGCGCCGCGAGATCGTCACGACGGTGCTGGTCAACGACACCGTCAACTCCGGCGGCACGAGCTTCCTGCACCGCATGCGGGAAGAGACCGGCGCCTCGCTCGAAGAGGTCGTACGGGCACACACCGCGGCCCGCGCGATCTTCGGGCTCGGGAAGGTCTGGGACGACGTCGAGGCGCTGGACAACATCGTCGCCGCCGACGTGCAGACCCGTATCCGTCTGCACTCGCGGCGGCTGGTGGAGCGCGGCACCCGCTGGCTGCTCAACAACCGCCCGCAGCCGCTGGAGCTGTCCGAGACCATCGACTTCTTCGCGGACCGGGTGGCCGACGTCTGGGCCGAACTGCCGAAGCTGCTGCGCGGCGGCGACCTGGAGTGGCACCAGCGCATCCTGGACGAGCTGACCGAGGCCGGCGTGCCGATGGAGCTGGCCACCCGGGTCGCCGGGTTCTCGTCGGTCTTCCCGGCGCTGGACATCGTGGCCATCGCGGACCGTACGGGCAAGGAGCCGCTGGCCGTCGCCGAGGTCTACTACGACCTCGGTGACCGGCTGCGCATCAACCAGCTCCTGGACCGCATCCTGGAGCTGCCGCGCAACGACCGCTGGCAGTCGATGGCCCGCGCCTCCATCCGCGAGGACCTCTTCGCCGCGCACGCGGCGCTGACCAGCGACGTCCTGTCGGTGGGCAGCGACTCCGCCACGCCGGAGGAACGGTTCAAGGCGTGGGAGGAGAAGAACGCGGCCATCCTCGGACGCGCGCGCACGACACTGGAGGAGATCCACGGGTCGGAGGGCTTCGACCTGGCGAACCTCTCGGTCGCCATGCGGACGATGCGGACACTGCTGCGTACGCACAGCTGACGCGCACCATGCCGTGACGGCGGCGCGGCCCGGTTTCCGCCGGGCCGCGCCGCCGTCGTTTCCCCGGTTGGTGCGCCGGGCCGCTCCCGGCGCCCTACTTGGCGGACTTCTCGTACGCCGTGACGACCTCGTCCGTCGGGCCGTCCATGACCAGTTCGCCCTTCTCCAGCCACAGCACCCGGTCGCAGGTGTCGCGGATCGCCGTGTTGTTGTGGCTGACCAGGAAGACCGTGCCGGCTTCCGCGCGGAGTTCGCGGATACGGGCCTCGGAACGCTTCTGGAAGGCGCGGTCGCCCGTCGCCAGCGCCTCGTCGATCATCAGCACGTCGTGGCTCTTCGCCGCGGCGATGGAGAAGCGCAGCCGGGCCGCCATGCCGGAGGAGTACGTACGCATCGGCAACGAGACGAAATCGCCCTTCTCGTTGATGCCGGAGAACTCGACGATGCCCGGGTAGCGGTCGCGGACCTCCTGGCGGGACATGCCCATGGCGAGCCCGCCGAGGACGACGTTGCGCTCGCCGGTCAGGTCGTTCATCAGGGCGGCGTTCACGCCCAGCAGGGACGGCTGGCCGTGGGTGTAGACCCGGCCCGCGGCGGGCGGGAGCAGCCCGGCCACGGCGCGCAGCAGCGTGGACTTTCCGGAGCCGTTGGAACCGATCAGGCCGATCGCCTCCCCCTTGTGGGCGACGAAGGTGACGCCTTTGACGGCGTGCACCTCGCGCACCCCGGCGGAGGGCTTGCGGCGGACGATGCGCTGCAGGGCCGCGGTGGCGCCGCCCTTGCCGCTGCCGCCGCCGTGCACCTTGTAGACGATGTGGACGTTGTCGCAGATGACGGTGGGGGTGCGGTCGTCGGCGGTGCCGTATTCGGGTACGGGGGAAGGCGCGGGTTCGGACGCGGGGGCGGGCGGGTGCTTCACGGTGGTCTCAGCCACGGCCGTATTCCTCCTCCGCCTTCCAGAAGAAGACGTAACCGGCGACGCCCGCCAGCAGGGCCCAGCCCAGGGCCAGCGGCCACACGTGCGGCGGCAGGTCCTGCGCGCGCACCGTGTCGATCAGGGCGTAGCGCATCAGGTCGATGTAGATCAGGGCGGGATTGCAGTTCAGGGCGACCGAGACGATGTGCGGCGCGCTACTGGTGAACGTGGAGAGGTTGTAGAAGACGCCGGAGACGTACATCCAGGTACGCAGCACGAACGGCATCAGCTGTGCGGTGTCCGTGGTCTTCGCGCCGATCCGGGCCATGACCAGGGACAGCCCGGTGTTGAAGACCGACTGGAGCAGCAGCGCGGGGACCATCAGCAGCCAGTGCCACGTCAGCGGCACGCCGCAGATCAGCACGATGGCCGCCAGCACCCCCATCGAGAACAGGAGTTGCTGGAGCTGGACGAGGGTGTACGCGATCGGCAGCGCGGCCCGCGGGAAGTGCAGGGCACGGACCAGGCCGAGACTGCCGGAGACGGCACGGGTGCCGGCCAGGACCGTGGACTGGGTGAAGGTGAAGACGAAGATGCCGGTGCACAGGAACGGGATGAAGTTCGGAATGCCGCGGCTGGTGTGCAGCAGCACGCCGAAGATCAAGTAGTAGACGCCCGCGTTGAGCAGCGGGGTCACCACCTGCCAGAGCTGCCCCAGGCGCGCCGTGGTGTACGTGGCGGTCAGCCGCGCCGTGGCGAAGGCCGCGATGAAGTGCCGACGCGCCCACAGACGGCGGGTGTACTCCCGCAGCGGTGGCCGCGCGCCGCTGACGGTCAGCCCGTGGCGCTCGGCCAGTGCGCGTAGGTGGGGGTCGGGCGAGAGGGCGGTCGGGATCACGGACGGTGCCGTTGAGGGCGGGGGCGGTGGGGCGAGGGTTTGGGGCATGGGGGTTGGTCGCTTCCGGGAGGCGGGAGGCGGGGTGAGGGGGGAGGGAGGGGCTGGGGAGGTGGTCGGGGGCTTCGGGGTGCGACGTGCCGAGTGCTTGGCCTTCGTACTGGAGGCGCAGGGCGTCGGAACGGGCCCGTCGCGTCGTTACGCGCCCGTCTGGTTCGGGGGCCGACTCACGGCGGAACGGGCCCGTTGCGTCGCTACGTGTACCGCCCAACCCAACGATGGAACGGTACCGTTTCGTCGTGACGCTGCCGAGCCTACGACCGCCCGACGTCGAAACGCAACCGTTGCGTCGCGACGTTAGGATCAAGGCATGGCAAAGGACGGGAGTGAAGTGACCAGGGCGACGGGCGGGCGGCGGGCGCCGGCCGGGGCCGCCGTGCTGCGCGAGGAGAAGACCGAGGCGATCCGCGCCGCGGTCTTCGAGGAGCTGGCGGCGGTGGGGTTCGCGCGGATGTCCATCGAGGGCATCGCCAAGCGGGCCGGCGTCGGCAAAACCGCCGTCTACCGGCGGTGGCGCTCGAAGCTGCACCTGGTGCTGGACGTCGTCTCGGCAGTGGCCGCCGAGGGCTTGCCGTCGCCGGACACCGGTTCGCTGCGCGGCGACATCCGCATGCTGCTGGAGGTCGCGGCCCGCGCGCTGCGGCACCCGATGGCCGCGCAGATCATTCCGGACCTGCTGGCCGAGGCGGCGCGCAGCCCGGAGATCGCCGAGGCGCTGCGGACCGCCCTGCTCGACAGTCAGCAGGGCGTCGCGGCGGCGATGGTGGCGCGCGCGGTGGAACGCGGCGAACTGCGGCCCGGCGTAGATGCGCGCCTGGCCCTGGACCTGATGACCGGCCCGCTGTACTGGCGCCTGCTGGTCGTACGCGACGAACTCCCGAAGGGCTACCTGGACGAGCTGGCCCTGGCGGTGGCGTCGGCCTTGGAGGCGTGAGGGTGGGGCGCGGCCAGTCGGGGGATGGGGCGCCCGCTGTGGAGCTGGACTCGGCCGATCGGGGTATGTAGGTCCCGTGCCCATGGGGCGTGGCCCGGTCGGTCGGGGACGGGGCTTTACCCGCCGCAGAGCGGGCCCCGGTCGCTCGCGGGATACGGGTCGCGTCCCTCGTAGGGGCGCGCCCCGGCCAGCTGGAGGATGGTTGCCCCGCCCGCTGCAGAGCGCGCCCCAGCCAGCCAGGGAACGGGCGCCCCGCCAGCGCGGCGGACCCCGTCCGGCCACCCCCACCCTCCGCAGACCGTCCCCACCCCACCAGGGCCCGCACCCAGCTCGCCCTACGGCAGACCCTCAGCCCACCCATGCGCTCACCAGCCACGTGAGCCCCGCCCACCCCCACCCCAACACGCCCCCGCCACACACACCCCCACCACCCCCGCAACCGAATACTGAGGGGGTCCATCTAACAGGGTGTCGCATCCTGTTATGGGTGGGTTTGGTGGGTCTTGGGTGTCATGGAGGAGTAGCGCTGTGCCGACGCATTCGCCTCGTATGTCTCGTCGGCGTCTGCTTCAGGTGACCGGTGGGGGAGCGGTCGCGGTTACGGCGGGGGCCGGGGTGTGGGCCTGGGTCGGACCTCGGGCGCCGTTGTCGCAGGTCGCCGCACCGGCGCTGGAGCGGGAGGCTGCCGCGTCCGGTGCGGAGCAGGCGTTCCTGCACGTCATCGCGCACGCCGACGACTCCCTGTACTTCATGAACCCGGCCCTGGAGCAGTCGGTGCGCAGCGGCGCCCGTTCGGTGACGGTGTGTCTGACCGGTGGTGAGTCGGACGGCCGGAACACCGCCGAGCACGGGCGCGGGGACCGGCTGCCGCCGCGCGACCGCGCCGCCTTCGCACGGGCCCGCACCAACGGGCTGCGGGCCGCGCACGCGGTGATGGCCACCGGCGACCCGCTCAGCCCCTGGGACGTGGAGGCCATCTCGCTGCTGCCCGGCTTCCAGGTCGAGGTGCAGACCCTGCGGGCCGCGCCGCACAACCAGTTGGTCTTCATGGAGCTGGTCGAGGCGCGTACCGTCTCCGAGCCCCGCGCGCACAGCCTGCGCGGCCTGTGGCTGGGCGCCACCGGCACGCTGTCCACGCTGCGCCCCGAGGCCACCCCCGTACAGCGCACCTTCGAGTACACCCGCGACCAGGTCGTCGACTCGCTGATCGCGCTCCTGGAGCGGGTCCGACCGACCGTGGTCCGCACCCTCGACCCGAACGCGGTGCACGCCCCGCACCCGGCGCCGCGCACCGACGACCCCAGACTGCGCGGCCTCTTCTACTACGACCACCAGGACCACACGGCCTCGGCGTACTTCGCGCAGGCGGCGCTCGCGGGCTACTGGGGGCGCGAGCACAACCGTCCCACCGTCGTGGAGAGCTACCTCGGGTACGAGACGGACGTGCTGCCCAACAACCTCGACCTGCCGACAGCCCGGCGCAAGGCCCGCCTGCTGTCCGTCTACGGCTGGGCCGACGGCCGTGACTGCGGCGACCGGGCGGGCTGCGGCGACCGCAAGGTGGGCGGTTCGGCGCTGGACGGCTGGTCCCGTAACTGGACGCGCAGCACCCGGCTGCGCGCCCCCGGCTCCAACAGCTGGCTGCGCCCCCTGAAGGACGGCCGGCTCGCGGCCTTCGCCGTCCTGGACGGCGCCGCGGTGTGCTGGGCCGAGACCGCGCCGGGCAACGGTACGTTCAGCGGCCCGCACCTGCTCGGCGGCCGGATGTTCCAGGGCCAGATCCACGCCGTCAGCCACCCCGGCGGCGCCCTCCAGCTCTTCGCTTCCCGTACGGTCCTGCCGACCCGTCATCAGGCGCACCGCCGCGAGCTGCTGACCGCTCTCCAGAACGGCACCGCCCGCGACGGCGTGCCGACCTTCGGCGCGTGGGAGTCGCTGAGCGTCCCGGACGCCGCGCCGGTCAGGTCGCTGGAGACGGGCTTCCCGGCCGCCACCGTCGACCAGGAGGGCACGGTGCACGTCTTCGCCCGCGACTGGCAGGGCGGCATCGGCTACCGCAGCGGCGCACGTGGCACGGACTGGTCCCTGTGGCGGCGGCTGGCACCGCCGACGGCCTCCGGCGGCCCGGCGGGCCGGGTGCCGGGCGTCGTCGACGGGCTGGACGCGTGCGTGGACTCCGAGGGGCTGGTGCACGTCGTGGCGCCGGGCGACAAGGAGGTGCACCACTGGGTCTCGAAGGAGCCGGGGGAGCTGCCCGAGCCGACCGGCGGTACGAGCCTGCCCGAGCCTGCCGGGCCGCTGAGCCTGGTCCCGCTGGGCGACGGCGCGGTGCGCCTGGCCTACCGGCAGAGCGCCACCGCGCGGGTCCTGCTCGCCGAGCGGCAGGGGGCCGCGTCCTGGCGGCTCGCGGCCCGGTACGAGCCGGTCGGCGGGTACGGGCGGGTGGCGGCGGCGGCCGTCGGCAAGCCTGCCCGTACGGTCGTGCTCGCGGTCCGGGACGGGGCGGGGGAGCTGCGGTACGTGCTCAACGACGCGGACCAGGACGGGGCGGGGCGCTGGCAGACCGGAAAGGTGCCGCATTCGGGTGCGGCGGCCATCGGACAGGACCCCGACGGGCGCGCCGTCCTGGCCGTCCTCGGCAACGACGCGCGGCTGCACGCGGTGCGGCAGCGGGACACCGGCACGGACGGCCCGTTCCAGGAGTGGACGGTCCAGAAGCCGAGGCGGGGTCAGACCGGCCCGCCGGACCGCACCGGCTGAGTCTCGTCACCCGTACGGCCGTCATCGCCCGTATGGCCGTCGTCACCCGTATGGCCCCCGTCCTCACCGGTCCGACGGGAGGCATCACCTGCACGGCCGTCGTCACCCGTACGGCCGCCCCCCGTCCCCCCTTCCACACCCCCCACAGCCGTGGAAACCCCGCCCCCCGGCACCAAAATGCGCGTCGACACCACATAGGTGAACGGGATCGCCAGTACCGCCGCGAGCAGCGGCGCGATGCGGGTGTCCAGGCCGCACCAGTTCACCAGCACCACCAGGCCCGCGCTCTGCACCACGTAGTTGGTGACCTGGGTCAGCGGGAAGAGGAGGAACTTCTTCCAGCTGGGGCGGGTGCGGTAGGTGAAGTAGGTGTTCAGGAAGAACGAGCCCACCATGCTGAAGAGGAACGCGATCGTGTAGGCGGCGAAGTACGGCAGCCAGGGGTGGAGGGCCAGGTAGCACGCGTAGAACGTGAGGGTGTTGACGCCGCCGACGACGGCGAAGCGCAGCAGCCGGGCCAGCCGGGCCGGCCGGGTGAGCCGGCTCATCGGCGGGCCCGGCCCGCGACCCGGGCCGTCGGGGTGTGGGCGGGGGTGGTCCCGTTGGTCTCCTTGACCAGGAAGTGCGGGCGCCGCTTCGTCTCGTAGTAGATGCGGCCGATGTACTCGCCGATCAGGCCGAGCATCACCATCTGGAGGCCGCCCAGGCCCACGATGATCGCCACGAGGGTGACATAGCCGGGCGCTGTGATCCCGCCGACGACCGCCGCGCCGATGATCCACAGGGCGTACGCGGCGGCCAGCGCGGCCAGGCTCAGGCCCGTGTAGATCGCCACCCGCAGCGGGCGGCTGTTGAACGAGATCATGCCGTCGATGCCGTAGTTGACCAGGGAGCCGAAGCGCCACTTGGTCTCGCCGCCCTCGCGCCGGGCGTTGCGGTAGTCGAAGGTGACGGTGTCGAAGCCTATCCAGGAGAACAGCCCCTTGGAGAAGCGGTTGTACTCGGGCAGCGAGACCAGCGCGTCCACGGCGGTGCGCGACAGCAGCCGGAAGTCGCCGACGCCGTCGGTCAGTTCCACGTCCACCCACTTGTTGATCGCCCGGTAGTACAGCCTGCTGCACACGCTGCGCAGCGGCGCGTCGCCGTCCCGGCTGCGCTTGGCGATGACCTGGTCGTGGCCGAGCTGGTAGAGGTCGAGCATCTTCTCGATCAGCCGGGGCGGGTGCTGGAGGTCGGCGTCCATGAGGATGACGGCGTCGCCGGTGGCCTCCTTCAGGCCCGCGAGCATGGCGGACTCCTTGCCGAAGTTCCGGCTGAAGGAGAGGTAGCGGGTGGTCGGCCGGTAGCGCTGGGCGAGGGTGCGTATCCGGTGCAGCGTGCCGTCCGAGCTGCCGTCGTCCACGTAGCACAGCTCGTACTCGACGGCGAGTTCTCCGAGCACCTGGCGGATCTCCTCGTCGAAGCGGCCGATGACTTCCTCTTCGTTGTAACAGGGGACGACGACCGAGAGCTTCATGAAGGGGCCCTTTCGCCGGGGCGGAGCGCGGCACGGTGAGACCACCACGCCCCAAGCAGCAATTCTACTAATGAGATGAGATGTCACGATTTGGGCGAACGGGTCGGGCGGGATGCCCGGCCCGGCGGCACGCTCAGTCCCCGCCCCACCGCGGCGCCCGGTCCCAGTTCCGGTACCGATCCCGGCTCCGGCCCTGACCCCGGCCCCGCCGCCCCCGTACGCCACACGTGACAGCCACGGCGGCCAGTGCCAGCACGGCGCCACCGCTCGCCGCCAGGCCCGGCAGCAGCCCCGGCGGGCGGTACGAGCAGTCCAGCCGCGAGGCGCCCGACCCCAGCGGTACGGCGATCAGGCCGCCGAACGTGCGCGGGGCGCGGGACGGGCCGCCGTCCACCCGGCAGCTCCAGCCGGTGACGGCAGGTACGGCCAGGACGGCGGTACCGGTGCTGTGCGCGGGCAGCTCGGCGGACAGCCCGTGCCCGCTCGCCGAGAGCCGCACCGGGGCCTGCGCTCGCAGCTTCGCCACGGCGGCGGCGAGCTTCTCCGGGGCCAGGCAGCCGAGCGGGTGTTCCGGGATGCGCTGGGCCTTCGGGTTGCTGAAGGAGACCGTCAGCCGCCCGTCGGCGGGGACCCTGCCCAGCCCCCGGATCGGATTGGCGGTCGTCTCCCGGCTGCCGAACCCGGGGGAGGTATGGCCGACCGCCCGCACCTTGCCGTGGTACCAGGGCGCGTACCAGAAGACGTCCGACCCGGGCGCGCACTGGACCGTGAAGACGGCGGCCCCGCCCCTGCGGGTGGCCGGCAGCCGCCACTCCCCGTCCACCAGGCGCGGCACCGGCCGCACGGACACGGCGGTGGGTCCGGGAACGGTGGGTCCGGGAACGGTAGGTCCGGGAGCGAAAGGACCGGGAAGGGCGGGACCGGGAGCGCTACCGACAGGGCCGGGCACGGCAGCCCCCGGCGCCGCGGGCCAGCCCCCCTGAGGGCCCCCCGGCCCCGACACCGAATGCCCTCCCGCCGCCGGACCGCCTCCCGAGCCGCCGCCCCCGTCACCCGTCAGGCGCAGCGTCGGTACCTCGTACACGCGCGCGCCCAGCAGCCGTTCCTGGCGGGCGAAGACCGTGCCGCCGCCGACCCGCGGATCGTCGCGCACGTCGATGCCCCGCGCGGCGGCCCCGCGCCGCCGCTGGTCGAGGTCGTCCGCCTTCAGGCCGGGACGTACGGTCAGCAGCGGCGCGGCGGCGGCCCGGCCCACGTCGACGGGGCCGGCCTGCGGGCCGGTCTGGAAGCTGCTCACGCCCATGATCGCGCGGCTTACGGGGGCCTCCAGGCTGCGCGTGTGGCGTCCCTGGATGTACCAGCCGCCGCCCAGCTCGCGCAGCGTGCGCGCGGTCTGCTCCGGCAGGTAGCTGCTGTAGTACGCGCCGCCCTCGCCGCCCAGCAGCAGCGGGTCGTTGTTGGCGAACTCGTGTGGTCCGGGGTCGGTGCGGGAGCGCGGCCAGTCCGCGCGCTGCTGGATGCCCCGGTGTGCGGCCAGGGCCCGCTCGTTCAGCGTGATCTTCGGCCCCCACCATTCGATCTTGTCCCGGGCGGCCGTCACGGAGAACGCCGCATACGCGGAGCCGAGGAAGACCGCGCAGGTCAGCGCGGCGGCGACGACGATCCGTGCGGCGCGGCGAGCCCGGTGCCGCGCCAGCACCAGCAGCGCGGCCAGCACCACCGCGCCGCACCCCGGCACCAGGACCCAGGTGGCCGGGCCGACCGCGCTGCGCCCGTGGCACAGCGCGGCGAGCAGGGCCACCAGCACCGCGCCGGCCGCCAGCTCACGCGGCCGCGGCCGGTGCGCCAGCGCCAGCCAGGAGATGATCACGAGCAGTGCGCTGAGTACGAAGGAGGCCCGGTACGGGCTCCCGTTGGGGACCGCCAGCCCGTGCCAGAGCAGCAGCGTCGGCTTCCACACGAAGGAGACCGCGACGCAGGCGGCCAGCGCGTACCAGGCGACGCGGACGCGTACCGGAATGGCGCGGACGAACGGGAAGGCCGCCACCAGCAGCAGGCCCAGCATCCCGATGAACAGGTGCGGCGCGGGCACCGAGCCGCGCCCGCCGGGCAGCAGCTCCGCGAGGACGTCCAGCGTCGGCGGGCGGCCCCGGTAGACGGCCTCCGGGGCGGGCCGGGACGCCTTGCTGGCCCGGAGGGTGACGGTGACGGCGGGCGCCGCCAGGAGGACGCCGGTCAGCGCCATGGTGGCGGCCCGGGCCAGGGCGCGCAGCCGGTGCCGTACGGGGAGGTCCGTGGCGAGCAGCAGGCGTACGGCGAGCACCAGCGCCATGGCGAGGGTGGCCATCGCCGCGGTGTAGAAGTTCCCGGCCCAGGCCACGCCGACCAGCAAAGTGCCCGCCACCCAGCGGCGCCGGTGCAGGCACCAGTCGGCGGCGATGCCGATCAGCGGCAGGGAGACCAGGCCCCACATCCACATGGGGTCGGCGGCGCCGTCGCTCACCACCCAGGCGCAGGTGCCGTACCCCACCGCGAGCAGCGCGCGCAGCCAGGCGGAGCCGGGGTGCAGCCGCCCGAGGAAGACCGTCATCAGCGCCGTGCCGAGCCCGATGCAGCCGAGCGTGACCAGAAACACCGGCAGCTCGGCCAGCTCGCGCGGGAACAGCCCGACGAGCCAGGAGAAGGGATTCATCAGATAGGTGAGGAAATCGGCCAGGAAGGGGACGCCGTAGCCGCTGTTCCAGTTGAAGGCCAGGTCACCGGTGGAGGTGCCGTGCATCAGGTCCCACAGATGGACGTGGAAGGGGACGAACTGGTTTCCGAGGTCATTGACGGCACGGGAACGGGTACCGAACGGATAGCTGCCCAGCATCGTCATACCGAGGCAATAGGCGCCCATGGCCAGCAATGCCGCGAAAGGCGGCGCGAACCGGGGTGCGGTCAGCGTCTTGATGGTCACATTCACGGGGCGCCGCGCTTCCCTGCTCACCTGCGTCATGAACGAGTAGATGCCGCTTTCAGGCGATGGGTTCCCTATGTCGGAAATGCCGTAACCCGGTTCCCGATGCGGGTGATCGTCCCCGGGTCGAGAGTCCTACGGTAAGCCAAATGTCCGCAATAATGCGGTTTGACAAGAGGAAGGCTCGGCGGCGAACGTGCGCTCGTGCGCCGGTCGGCGGCGTGCCGGGCCGGTCGCGGACCAAGGTAGCTTTGGGTTCTCGCAGCGCTATGAAAAGAGGATTGGGGTGCCCGTGCCTGACGTCTCCGTAGTCGTGATCGTCTACAACGACGCCGACCGGCTACCGACGGCCGTCCGGTCCGTACTGGACCAGACGCTCCACGGAGTCGAAGTTCTGATCGTCGACGACTGCAGCACGGACAGATCCTTCGAGGTGGCCCAGCAGCTCGCCGCCGCCCACCCGGACCGGATCCGGGCGCTCCAGCTGCCCGAGAACAGCGGCGGCTGCGGCGCCCCCCGCAACCACGGCGTCCAGCACGCGGCCGGCTCGTACGTGATGTTCCTGGACAGCGACGACGTCCTGGAGCCGAACGCCTGCCGCAACATGCTGGAGGCGGCCGAGCGGACCGGCGCCGACCTGGTCTCCGGTATGTGCGTACGGGTCAACGTCGACTCGCGCAACCAGAAGCAGACCGAGTGGTACCCCTGGATCTACTCCCGCACCCGCACCATCGAGTCCATCTCCGAGCTGCCCGACCTGCTGGTCTTCGACACGCTCTCGACGAACAAGTGCTACCGGCGCGAGTTCCTGCTGGAGTCCGGACTGGTCTTCCCGGTCGGCATCCACTACGAGGACCTGCTCTTCTCCGCGCAGGCGTACGTGGCCGCCAAGCGCATCACGCTGATCCCCAACCACGTCTACTTCTGGAACGTCTTCGAGAAGGCGGCCACGAAGTCGATCAGCAACCGGCGCCACGAGATCGCCAACTTCGCGCACCGCATGGAGATCCACCGCCGGGTGGACGAACTGCTGGAGCGCGAGGGCCTGGCCGAGCTGAAGTTCCACAAGGACGTCAAGTTCCTCAAGCACGACCTCGTGCTGCATCTGCGTGATCTTCCTCTGCTGGACGAGGACTACCGCCGCGAGTTCGCGGCGATGGCCAACGGCTACCTCGCCGGCATCTCCCCGGAGGCGTACGAGCGGGTCCAGCCCATCCAGGCCATCTGCGCCTACCTCCTTGCCCAGGAGGACTGGCACAACCTGATGCCCGCGGTGGACACCCTGATCAACCGCGACAAGCTCTCCTCCCCGCTCGCCGAGCGCGACGGCCGCATCTACTGGTGCGCCGAACACCTCGACGACCCCGAGGGCCGCCGCGTCCTGGACGTCACCGACGCCGGCTACCACACCCGCTCGGTCGGCAAGCTGTTCCTGCGCAACCAGCTCACCTCCTACGAGGACGACGGGCGCGGCACGGTCCGGCTGGCCGGCACGGTCGTCAACCCGCTCGGCAAGGTCACCCCCGGCACCCCGCTGCGCGGCCGGCTGGAGCTCAAGGCCCGCCGCAAGAGCCTCCAGGCGTTCTCCTTCCCGCTGACCTCGCTGCGCATCGCGGACGACGGCCTGCACTGGGACGCCGAACTGGACCTGGCCCGCCGGCTGCGCCCGCTCGGCGTCATCGACGCCGTCTGGGACGTCCGGCTGATCCTGGACGTGGACGGCGTCACCACCCGTACCCGCCTGACCGTCGGCGGCGTCGACCTGGACAGCGCCCACGCGCTGCGGGTCCGCCCCCGCCTCACCCGGCTGGTCTCCGACCGCGTCGAGCCCGCCACCTCCAAGCGCGGCCACCTCACCTTCGTCCTGGACGCCCAGGGCAAGGCGGCCAAGCGCACCAACCAGGTGCTGCGGCAGGCGCTGCGCAGCCCCGCCGCCGACCTCGCCAAGAGCAGCGTGCGCAAGGCCCGCAAGGCCAAGCGCGACCTGAACTCCGGCGAGACCAAGCTGCGCGTCTACAACGAGGTCTTCAGCAAGCTGCCCGTCCACAAGGGACTGGTCGTCTTCGAGAGCCACCTCGGCAAGCAGTACAGCGACAGCCCCCGCGCCATCTACGAGGAGATGCGCCGCCAGGGCGTCGACTTCGAGGCGGTGTGGGCCTACGACGGCAAGAAGCCGGACGGCTTCCCCAAGGACGCCACCCTCGTCAAGCGCTGGAGCTGGCCGTATCTGCGCGCCCTCGCCCAGGCCGAGTTCTGGATCGACAACCAGGGCTTCCCGCTGCGCCTGAACAAGCGCCCGGAGACCACCTACATCCAGACCTGGCACGGCTCCGCGCTCAAGCGCATGGGCTTCGACGAGCCGCGCATGAAGCTCAAGACGCGGGCCGCCAAGGAGGAGTTCCAGAAGGTCCTGGACCGCTTCGACCACTTCCTGGTCCGCTCCGAGCACGACGTACGGACCCTGGCCCGCGCCTTCCGCCTGCGCGACGAGGTGCTGCTGCGCAGCGGCTACCCGCGCAACGACGCGCTGGTCGCCGCGCGGGTCGCCGAGGAGACGAGCGGTGTGCGCGAGCGCGGCCCGCTGGCCGAGGAGCTGGGCATCGGCGCCGACAAGACGGTGCTGCTGTACGCGCCGACCTTCCGCGCCAACCCCAACGGCTCGGTCCGCGGCTTCGAGCCGCCCTTCGACGTGGACGAGTTCGCCGAGCGCTTCGGCGACCGCTTCGTGCTGCTGATGCGCTCGCACTACCTGAACAACGTGGTGCTGCCGCCGTCCGTACGCGGCAAGGTCATCGACGTCACCGGGCAGCACGACATCACCCCGCTGCTCCAGCTGGCCGACGCGATGATCACGGACTACTCCTCCGTGATGTTCGACTACGCCCTGCTCGACCGGCCGATGCTGTTCTTCGCGTACGACTACGACGAGTACGCCAACGAGGCCCGCGGCACCTACTTCGACCTCAAGGAGAAGGCGCCGGGCCCGGTGCTGGGCACCGCCGAGGAGCTGTTCGAGGCGATCGAGAACCTGAAGGCGGCGGACGACGGGCACCGCGAGGCCCGGCGCCGCTTCACCGCCGAGTTCGGCGAGTACGACCAGGGCGACGCGGCCCGCATGATCGTCGAGCGGTTCTTCGGCGGCGCGCCCGCGGGCGCGGACCGCGGCACGGTGCGGGGCGGCGCCCTGCCCGGCCCCACCGTCATCACCGGCTCCGCGCCGAGCGGCGCTTCCGTGAAGGGGGAGGCCCGATGACCGGGCGTGACATCTTCTTCGTCTCCAACAACGTCGACGAGATGGGCGGGGTGACCACCTGGTCGCACCAGATGGCCCGGCTCTTCGCCGAGCGCGGCCACCGCGTGCACGTCATCGGCGTCGTACCGGCCCCTGAGGAGCTGCGCGCCGACCTCGGCGCCGACCTGCCGTACAAGACGACGACCCTGTACGACGAGCACCCGCCCAAGGCCGTACCGGCCGCCCGCGGCATCAAGGGGCGCCTGAACATCGCCGAGCAGCGCCGCCGGGCCGCCCGCCAGGCCGGCATGGAGGAGCAGGCCGCCAAGCTCAGCGCGCTGTTCCGGGCCGCGCGGCCGGGCGGCATGGTCATCGTCACGCAGGTGTGGGCCATGGAGTGGGTGGCGCTCGCGGACACCGCGGGGCTGCCGGTGGTCGGCATGACCCACGAGTCCTTCGACGCGTGCCGCAAGTCCTCGCGCTTCAACCGGGTCAAGAAGTACTACAAGGACGTGGACCGGTTGCTCGCCCTCACCCGTGAGGACGCCGACCTGTGGATCCGGCAGGGCATGGACAACGCGGACTTCATGCCCAACCCGCTGCCGGTGACGCCCGAGGTGCCCTCCGACCGCACCGCCAAGGTCGTCGCCAGCATCGGCCGGCTCTCCGACGAGAAGGGCGTCGACCTGCTCCTGGACACCTGGGCGACGGTCGCGCCGGGCCACCCCGACTGGACGCTGAAGATCTACGGCTCCGGCGAGGACGAGGAGATCCTGAAGAAGCAGGCCGACACGCTGGGGCTCGCGGACTCCGTGGAGTTCATGGGCCGCACCGACGACGTGGCGGGCGCGCTGCGCGGCGCCTCCGTCTTCGCCCAGTCCTCCCGGGCCGAGGGCTTCCCGCTCTCGCTCATGGAGGCGATGGCCAGCGGCGTGCCGTGCGCGGCGTTCGACTGCGCGCCCGGTGTCCACGAGATCATCCGGGACGGCGAGGACGGCCTGCTGGCCGTGGTCGGGAACACCGCCGAACTGGCCCGGCACATCGACGCGCTGATCTCCGACAAGGAGCTGCGCGACCGGCTCGGCACGGCGGCGCGGGAGAACGTACAGCGGTACTCCACCGACCGCATCGTCAAGCGCTGGGAGGACCTCTTCGCTCTGCTGGAGCGCTGAGGCCCGCCGGACCGGCCCCGCGCGCGGGGCCGGTCCGTACCGGACGACGGAAGAGGCACACCGTGGCAGCAGACCGTCCGCCCGCCTCCGACGGCCAGGGGACCGGCCCGGCCGTCTCGGTCGTCGTGCCGGTGCACAACACCCGCCGCTACCTGGAACGCAGCCTGGGCTCCGTCTTCGCCCAGAGTCTCGGCCCGGACGCGGTCGAGGTGATCGCCGTGGACGACGGGTCCGACGACGGCAGCGGCGCCTGGCTGGACGAGGCGGCCCGTACGCACCCGAACCTCACGGTGGTCCACCAGCCGCCCTCCGGCGGCCCCGGCCGGCCCCGCAACGTCGGCATGGACCGCGCCCGCGGCCGCTATCTCTTCTTCCTCGACTCCGACGACCACCTCGGCACCGAGGCGCTGGAACGGCTCACCGCGCTGGCCGACACCTACGGCTCGGACATCGTCTACGGGCGCATAGTCGGCGCGGGCGGACGCGGCGCCCCCGTCGACCTGCACACCACCAGCCCGCGCGTCACACCCTTCGACTCGCCCGTCTACTGGACGCTGGCCGCCTACAAGCTCTTCCGCCGCGCCTACGTCCAGGAGCGCGGGCTGCGCTTCGTCGAGGGGCGGCTGCGGGCCGAGGACCTGCCCTTCGGCATCCGGGCCCTGCTCGGCGCCGGGACCGTCTCGGTCCTGGGCGACTACGACTGCTACTACCTCCAGGGCCGCGACGACGACAGCAACGCCAGCCGCCAGGACCTCGACTGGGTCGAGCACCTCGGCTACATCGGCACCGTGCTGGAAGAGGTCGCCGACCTGGTGCCGCCGGGCCCGGACCGCGACACGCTCATGGTCCGCCACTTCCACGGCGAGATCCTCGCCCAGTTCGCCGAGCCCTACCTCGCCCGCGACGCCGAGGGCCGCCGCGCCATGGCCAAGGCCGCCCGCCCTCTGGTCGACGCCTACCTCACCGACCGTGTGCTGGCCGCCCTGCCGCCCCGCCTGCGGCTGCGCGCGCAGTGTCTGCAAAGGGGCGCGGTGGATGAGCTGACCGAGGTCGTACGGGCGGACATCGAGGGCGGGCCGACCGGGACCGTACGGGCGGAAACCGAGGGCGATCCGGGCCCGCCGCCGGACGGTGCGGACGGCCGCGCCTGAAACACCGCACGCCCCCGGCGGACCGGGGGCGTGCGGGGAGCGTTCTCGGATCAGGCGCTCGGGCGGTGGTGCTGCCAGCCCTGCCAGGCCGAGGTGATCATGTCGCGCACGTTGTAGCGCGCCTTCCAGCCCAGCTCGTCGGCGATCCGGTCGGCGGCCGCGACCACCCGGGCCGGGTCGCCGGCGCGGCGCGGGGTGACCTCCGGGGTGGCGTCCGGGTGACCGGTGATCTCGTTGATCAGGTCGATCATCTCCTTGACGGAGACACCCTCGCCGCGGCCGATGTTCAGCGTCAGGTCGCGCACCGGGCCGGGCTCGGCCAGCTTGCGGGCGGCGGCCAGGTGGGCGTCCGCGAGGTCCGCGACGTGGATGTAGTCGCGGATGCAGGTGCCGTCCGGGGTCGGGTAGTCGTCACCGAAGATCCGCGGCGCCGCGCCCTCGGTGAGCTTCTCGAAGACCATCGGCACGATGTTGAAGACGCCGATGTCGGCCAGTTCGGGGGTCGCGGTACCGGCCACGTTGAAGTAGCGCAGGCACGCGGTGTTGATGCCGTGCGCCTTGCCGGCGGCGCGCGCCATCCACTCGCCGACCAGCTTGGTCTCGCCGTACGGGTTGATCGGCGAGCAGGGGGTGTCCTCGGTGACCAGGTCCACGTCCGGCATGCCGTAGACGGCCGCGGAGGACGAGAAGACGAACCGGCCGACGCCGCCCGCCCCGCCGCCATGGCCTCCAGCAGCGTCTGCAGGCCGTGCACGTTCTCGCGGTAGTAGTGCAGCGGCATCTCGACGGACTCGCCGACCTGCTTCTTCGCGGCCAGGTGCACCACGCCGGTGACGCCGTGCTCGGAGATCGTGCGGTCCAGCAGCGCGCGGTCCAGGGTGGAGCCCTCCACCAGCGGGACGCCCTCGGGGACCCGGGCGGCCACGCCCGTGGAGAGGTCGTCGAGCACCACGACCCGCTCGCCCGCCTGCGTCATGGCCCGTACGACGTGGGCGCCGATGTAGCCGGCGCCGCCCGTGATCAAGTAAGACATCTCGCCATCCTAAGGTGGTCGTTCTGCGTCGGGTGGAACAGGGACGGACGCCGCAGGGCGCCGCCCCGGGGGCCGTACGGCGGCCACCGGCGCGCTGACCGGGGCAGTCCCGGTGCTGCCGCCGGGACCGGGCCCGCCGCCGTCGGCCGCGCCGCTGTGATGCGACTAACGGCCGAGCTTGCGGGCCGCGATGTGCCAGGCCGCACGCACGCCGGACGCCATACGCAGGGCCAGCGCGCCGCCGGTCGTCGCGTACGGCTGCACCAGGAGCAGCCCGTGCCGGCCACTGGGCAGCGCGTGTCTGCGCAGCCCGGAGCCGACGGCGCGCAGCCCGCCCTCCAGGACGGAGCCGTCCGCGCAGCGCACACGGGCGGTCAGGTCCCACGGGACGGGCGTCGCGGCGTCCTTGCCGCCGCGTCCGAGCAGGGCGCCGAGGTCGAGGGCCGTCTCGGCCGTCCAGACCGTCCCGGAGGGGCCGGGCGTGAGCGTGGCGGTGTGTACGGGGCCCGGCCGGCCGTCCGCCCGGCGGCGCAGCTCCACCTCGATGGCGGTCGGCCCGGCGGCCTTCACGCGTCCGTACAGGTCGTGCACGCGCAGCCGCAGCACGCAGCGGGTGCCGAGGACCGGCTCGGCGTCGATGGTCACCGGCAGCTCGGCGGCGGGCAGCGTGTCCAGGCCGTCCAGCTCGACCCCGGGCAGCTCGCGCGACCACACGGGCCGCCCGCCGTCGCGTACGTACGGCGGCAGCAGACGGCCGGGGCGGGCGGCGAGCTGGGTCAGCCGGTCCGGGTCCACCGGCGCCTCGCTCGCCAGCAGCACCCGCGCCAGCCAGCGGGCGGGCGCGGTGGCGGCGAGCAGTTCGCTCTCCTCGAAGCCCGCCAGGTACGAGCGGGTCAGCCGCCACCACTCCTGCCGGTAGTCCGCGCTCCGGGTGTGCAGCTCGCGGACGTACATCCGCAGGTCGTGGTCGAGGAACTTGGTGCGCGCCGCGTGCGCGAGCCGCTTGTGCCCGGCGTCGGCGAGGATGCGCACGCTGGTGCGGTGCGCCTCGATACGGGCCTCCCAGTTGGCCACGTCGCGGCGGTCCAGCGAGATCGACTGCTTGGCGGCGGAGCGCCGTACGTGCCAGATGTAGACCTGTTCGGGGACGACCGCGAGGCTCGGCGCGGCGGCCAGCACCCGGGAGGTGAAGACGAAGTCCTCGTAGGTGAAGCGGCCGTCGGGGAAGAGGATGCCGTGGTCGAGCAGGAACGCACGGTCGTAGAGCTTGTTGACGCACAGGGTGTCGCCGACCAGCTCCGGGTGCGCGGCGAGCGGCGTGTGCACGGCGGCCTCGCGGTAGAGGTCCGGCTGCCAGGGCACCTCGCGCGGTCCCGGCAGCTCACGGCGTACGCACAGGCCGGCCGTCACCGGGGTGCCGTGGCGCAGCGCGGCGCCCAGCAGCGCGTCGACCGCGCCGTCGGGCAGGATGTCGTCGCTGTCCAGGAACATCACGAAACGGCCGGTGGCGGCCCGCAGTCCGTCGTTGCGGGGCGTGCCGCAGCCGCCGCTGTTGTCCGCGCGGTGGATCACCCGCAGCCGCCCGTGCTCGCGCGCGAGGTCGTCCAGGACCGGCCCCGTACGGTCGGTGGAGGCGTCGTCGACCGCGATCACCTCGGCGACCGCGTCCCCCTGCGCGAGGGCCGAGCGCACCGCCTCGCCGACCAGCGCGGCGTCGTTGTAGGCGATGACGATGACGCTGACCTGCGCGGACGGTGTGACGGCAGGCACCGGCCGCGGCTCGTCTGCTTCCTTGACAGTCACTACATCCATATTTCGTGTCGGTGGTGATCGACGGCGGACGCCTGTGGCCTCCGCCCCGCCGGTAAGGAGTCCGGAAGTCGGCCGAACGGTTGCATGCGCGCCCCTGCTGCGGGCCATCTTGCCGTCCCGCGCCCGGCGGCCGGGCGCGGGCCCCCGCTACCGGCTTCCCCGCAGGTACGGGCCCCGGCTCAACTCGCCGGGCACCCGGGGGACACGGCGGTGCGCTGAACGGGTGACAGGCCGGTTCGACAGTAAGTAGTGCTCTGATTACGCTCTGTGTTCGGCCGTCGCGTACGTCGGTCCGCGCGCCCCGACCTTGGGAGAGCCATGCCCCGGTTCAGCGTCATCGTTCCCGCCCGCGGCGTCCAGGGATATCTGCGTGCCTGCCTGGACTCCGTACTGGAGCAGGACCGCCAGGACGGGGACCTGCTGGAACTGATCGCCGTCGACGACTGCTCGGCGGACGCCACCGGCGCGATCATCGACGAGTACGCCCGCCGCGACCCGCGGCCGGCCGCCCTGCACCTGCGCCGCCCGAGCGGCGCCGGCCCGTCCCGCAACGCCGGCGCCGCGCTCGCCCGCGGCGACTACCTGCTCTTCCTCGACGGCGACGACACGCTGGCCCCCGGCGCGCTGGCCGCCGTCGACGCCCGGCTGCGGGCGTGCGGCGATCCGGACGTCCTGCTGTGGGACCACGAGCGGACGGACGTGTGGGAGCGGCGGCGGCCCAGTGGCGACGGCGATCTCCTGCGGGCCGCGGGCGACGCGGTCTTCGACGTCGCGCGGCAGCCCGCCGTGCTCGGCGTGGAGCCCGCGGCGTGGAACCGCGCGGTGCGCCGCGACCACTGGACCGGCCGCGGCCTCGCCTTCGCCGACGGACCGTACGAGGACATCCCGTACGCGTACGAGAGCCTGCTCACCGCCCGGCGCGTCGCGGTGCTGGACCGCGTCTGCGTCACCTGGCGCGAGCGGCGGCGGGGCAGCGCCGCCACCACCCCGGGGCCCCACCATCTGGTCGCCGTCGAGCGCTACGAGGAGCTGTTCGACCGGCTGGACGGGCTGCTGACGGAGGCGGGCGACGGCGAAGGCGAGGAGCGGGCGGCGGGGGAGGAGGACGGCCGACTGCCGCTGCTGACCGTGTTGCACGCCCGTATGACCGAACGGCTGCTGGCCGTGCTCGACGACCCCGACCGCATCCTGCCCGCCGACCGCGCCGCCTTCTTCCGCGCCGCGAGCCGCTGCATCCGGCGCCACCGCCCGGCCGGGGTGCCGCTCCCGGCCGGGCTGCGCTCGTATCGCGCGTACCGGTCGCTGCACGGCGCCCGGGACCTGCGGCGGGAGCTGGCCAAGGAACTGCGGGACCGCGGCGGGGCCGCCGCCCGCACGGCCGGCCGGCGCTACTACGGCCTGCGGCGGCACGCCTCCCTCGACCCCGACCTGGTGCTGTACGGCGCGGACGGCAACCGCGCGGTGTCCGGCAACCCGTACGCGGTCCACCGCAAGGCCCAGGAGATCGCGCCGCAGCTGCGCGGCGTCTGGGCCGTCCACGAGGACGCCCGGGACGCCGTCCCGGCGGGCGCGGACCACGTCACGGTCGGCTCCCGCCGCTACTGGGAGCTGCTGGCCCGCGCCACCTACCTGGTCACCGACGGGGACTTCCCCGGCGCGGCCCGGCGCCCCGGACAGCTGTTCCTCCAGACGCACCGCGGCACACCGCTGGCGGCCACCGGTCTGGACACCCACCGCCTCCCGGCCGCCGGACCGGGACCCGGCCGCGTCCTGGAGCACGCCGACCGGTGGGACTTCTGCCTGACCGCCAACCAGTACGCCGGGGAGATCTGGGAACGCGCCCATCCCAGCGGGTACGAGACGCTGGCCAGCGGCTTCCCGCGCAACGACCGGTTCGCCACCGCCAGCGCCGCCGACGTGCGCGCGGTGCGGGCCGCGCTCGGCGTCCGGCCCGGCGCGACCGCGGTCCTGTACGCGCCCGCCCGGCACGACCTGCCCGGCGATGCCGCCCCACTCCTGGACGTGGTCCGCCTCGCCGCGGCCCTCGGCCCGCGCTTCCAGCTCCTGGTCCGCGCCCGCCCGCACGACCCCTGGCCGCCCGCCCTCGTGAAAGCGGGCACGGTCCTGGACGTGTCCGGGCACCCGCACATCGAGGATCTGTGCCTGGCCGCCGACGCGCTGCTGAGCGACTTCTCCCCGGTCCTGTTCGACTACGCCAACCTGGACCGGCCGATCGTCGTGCACACCGCCGGCTGGGACGCCTTCCGGTTCACCCGCGGCGCCTACGTGGACCTGCTGTCCGGCGAGCCCGGCGACACCCCGGGCGTGCTCGCGCGGGACGAGGCGGCCGTCGCCGGGGCCTTCCACTCCGGGCGCTGGGACGGCCCGCCGGCGGCCTCGCTGCGGGCCGCCTTCCGCGAGCGTTTCTGCCGGTACGACGACGGGCTGGCCGCTGAGCGGGTGGTGCGCCGGGTCCTGCTCGGCGAGGACGACCTGCTGCCGCAGCTGCCGCCCGGAGAGCGCCGGACCGCGCCGTCGCCCCGCGCCGCCGAACGGGTCCTGGCCCAGGAGTGCGGCGCGACCCGTACCCTCACGGGGCCCGGCGCCGTCGTCGGCTGAGCGGCCCGCTCAGCGGGCCGCGGAGCGGCGGCGGGCGGCGACGACGGCCTTGGTGATGAAGGGCGGCAGGACGTTCACCGCGAGGCGGCGGGCCGGGCTGCGGCGGGGGCGGCCTGCCGGGCGGGTCGCGGCGGAGCGGGCGGCCCGCGGGGCGGAGGACGGGGCGGCGGAGGCCGCCGGGGGCGCGCCGCGCCGGGCCGCCGGACGGTGGCGGGAGACCGGGTGCGCGGGCTCCTTGGCGCCCTTGGCGCTCAGCCGGATCAGCGGCGCGCCGTTCACCTCCTGCACCTCGTGCCACATCCCCTCCCGGCCGGTCAGCCAGGCCAGCAGCGCGGCCTGCACGGGCGCCGGGTCGCCCCATGTGCCGTAGAACTTGGTCGGGGTGATGCACACCGGGCGCAGCGCCTGCCCGGTGACGGCCTGCCAGGTCGCGGCGGCCACCCCCGGGCAGTGCTCGGCGCGGAAGTCGTCGAGGACGACGATGCCCTGCGGCGTGAGCAGCTCGCGCACCGTGACGATGTCGCCGTGCACATGCTCGTACAGATGCGAGGCGTCGATGTGCGCGAAGCGGCAGCTGCCCGGCTTCACATGGTCCGCCACGCTGGAACTGAGCCCCTGCACGATCTCGGGCAGCTCCTCGTGGAAGGACAGGTAGTTCGCCTCGAAGGCGCGCCGCGTCAGCGTGGAGTAGGACTTCGCCATCTCCTTGGAGTTGGACGCGTCCTCGGCGGGCGAGTCGAACAGGTCGCAGACCGTGAAGCGGTCGCCGGGGCGCAGCCGCGCGCCCATGAAGATGGCGCTCTTGCCCATGTAGGCGCCCAGTTCGAGCAGGTCACCCGGCTCGGCCCGCTCCTCCTGGCGGGCCAGGAACCAGTCGAACAGCAGCTGGTCGGCGGTGAAGAACCAGCCCTTGACGTCGGACAGCCGCTCGGGGCGCGGGAGTTCTCCGTCACTGAGGTCTGCGGTACGGGCAGGCATGTGCGGTCCGTCTCCAGACGGTCGAGGGGCGTCGTCGGCGTGGCCGCCAGCGTGGAGCAGCAACGTGAACGGAAAGTGGCGTACGGCACAGCGTTCCCTTACGTCACCGCGCCGGTTGCCGTACGCCGTTTCCCTTCCGCGGGGCGGCCCTCACTTCACCGCGCCCGCCATCACCCCGGAGACGAACTGCCGCTGGAAGGCGAAGAAGACCACCAGCGGGATCACCATCGACAGGAACGCGCCGGGCGCCAGCACGTCGATGTTGTTGCCGAACTGCCGTACCTCCTGCTGGAGCGCGACCGTGATCGGCGGCTTGCCGCTGTCCGCGAAGATCAGCGCCACCAGCAGATCGTTCCACACCCACAGGAACTGGAAGATGCCCAGCGACGCGATGGCGGGACCGCCCAGCGGCAGCACCACCCGGGTGAACAGCCGCAGCTCGTTCGCGCCGTCCAGCCGGGCCGCCTCCAGCAGTTCGCGCGGAATCTCGGCGAAGAAGTTGCGCAGCAGGAACACCGCGAAGGGCAGCCCGAAGGCGGTGTGGAAGAGGATCACCCCGGGCGTCGTCTCGAACAGGCCGATCGCGCCGAACAGCTTCGCCACGGGGATCAGCGCGACCTGTACGGGCACCACCAGCAGTCCGACGACGACCATGAACCAACCGTCGCGGCCGGGGAAGTCCATCCAGGCGAACGCGTACCCGGCCAGCGCCCCGATGACGACCACCAGCACCGTCGCCGGGACGGTGATCAGCGCGGTGGTCAGCAGCGAGTCCATCACCTTGGCGTTGTCCAGCAGCGCGCTGTAACTCGCCCAGGTGAGCTGGGCGGGTTCGGTGAACACCGTCCACCAGCCGGACTCGGCGATGTCCTGCGGCGAGCGCAGCGAGGACAGCAGCAGCCCGATGGTCGGCGTCAGCCAGAACAGCCCGATCAGGACCAGCGCGACGCGCAGCACGCCGCCGCCGGTGCGGGCCGCGATCCGCGCGGGCAGCGACTGCCTGGCCCGTACGACGCCCTCGGCGGTCGTCATCGGCTCCGCTCCTTCCGTAGGCGCCGGAGATTGACGTACATCACCGGCAGCACGAGCAGCAGCAGGAACACCGCGATGGCACTGCCGAGGCCCTGGTCCACGTCCGTGCCGAAGGACGACTGGAAGAGCTGGAGCGCGAGCACGTTGGCGTCCTTGAGACTGGACCCCGGCGCGATGATGTAGACGAGGTCGAAGATCTTCAGCACGTTGATCATCAGCGTGACCAGGACGACGACCAGGACGGGCGCCAGCAGCGGCACCGTCACCCGGCGGAAGACCTGCCACTCGTTGGCGCCGTCCACCCGCGCCGCCTCCAGCAGCTCCCGCGGCACGCTCGCCAGGCCCGCCGCGATCAGCACCATCGCGAAGCCCGCCCACATCCAGATGTACGAGCCGATGATGGACGGGGTCACCAGGGCCGGGCCGAGCCAGTTCACGCCGTTGTACGCGGCGGCGAAGTTCGAGGCCGGCAGCCGCAGCTTCGCGCCGTCCGCCGCGGCGGGCAGCGCGAACCGCCCGTCCGGCCCGGTGGTCGTACTCGCCACGGTCCGGCCGTCCTTGACCGCCTCGACCGTCAGGCCCGGCAGGCCCTTCTCGGTGCGGTCGATGATGTTCGGGTGGCCGCCGCCACCGCGGGTGAAGTCCAGCCAGGCGGTCCCGGTGACCTTGCCCGGCTCCGGGCGCGCGGCGGTCGCCGGGCGCGCCTTGCCCAGGTCACCGGGCTGCACGGCCACCAGCGGCAGATTCGCCGGATCACCCGCGCGCACCGGCTTCCCGGTGGTGTACGCGCCGCCGGACGCCGTCAGCCCGGCGTTGGGCCGCGGCTTGGCGCCCGGATACGGCGCGGGCTCCGCGAAGGTGTCGTGGATCGAGACCCATACGGCGTTGGCCACACCGCGCTCCGGGTCCTGGTCGTACACCAGCCGGAAGATGATGCCCGCGGCCAGCATGGAGATCGCCATCGGCATGAAGACGACCAGCTTGAAGGCGGTGCCCCAGCGGACCCGCTCGGTGAGCACTGCGAAGATCAGGCCCAGCGCGGTGGCGACGGTGGGCGCCACCACGACCCAGATGACGTTGTTCTTCAGGGCGATCCGGATGCGCTCGTCGGTGAACAGCTCGCCGTAGTTGTCCAGCCCCACGAAGCCGTTGCCGGAGGCGTCGAACAGGCTCCGGTAGACCGAGAAGCCGATGGGGTAGACCACCAGCGCCCCGAGCAGGACCAGGGCGGGCAGCAGGAAGGCGGCGGCGACCCACGGGCGGGTGCCCGCCACACTCTTGACCCGGCGCAGCGTGCCGGTGCCCGGGCGGACGGGGCCGGCCGGCCCGCCCGCGGTCGCAGCGTTCATGTCGGTCCCCCGGTCGGTGCGGTGGGCGGCGGTGCGCACCGCCGCGTGCGGTGCGCGGCCGCGGGCCGGCGGGGCCCGCGGCCGTACGAAGGGCGCCGGGTCAGCTGCCGTACGCCTTGGCGGCGTCCTGCTCCAGCTTCTTCTGGGTGCCCGCGATGTCCTTCGGGTTCTTCAGGAAGTCCTGGAGGTCCTTCCACTCGCCCTGTCCCGGCTTGCCGCCGAAGCTCGCCGGCGCCTGGTCGGACATGTCGAAGCGGAAGTCGTCGCCCGCCTTGAGCAGCGCCTCGGCGATCTTGCGCATCGTGTCGTTCACGTACGCGGCCTTGTCCAGCTCCTTGTTGGGGGAGATGTACCCGCCGGCCTGCGCCCAGATCTTCGCGGCGTCCGTGGACGCGAGGAAGGTGAGCAGCGCCTGCGCGCCCTTGGTGTCCTTCAGGGCCACCGCCGCGTCGCCGCCGGTCACCACCGGCGACCGGGAGCCCACCGCGGGGAACGGGAAGACCTTGGCGTCCTCGCCGATCTTGGCCTTGGTCTGCTGGATGTTGGTGGCGGCGAAGTCCCCGGCGGAGACCATGGCGCTCTTCGGCTGGTCGCCGCCGCTGAAGACCTGGGTGACCGAGGTGGGGAACTGCGTCTGCAGCGCGCCGCTGTTGCCGCCGGTCAGCAGGCCGGGCTTGCCGTAGAGCTGGGCGAGCGCGGTCAGTGCCTTGGTGACGGACGGGTCGGTCCACTTGATCTTGTGCTGGGCCAGCAGGTCGTACTTCTCCGGACCCGCCTGGGAGAGATAGACGTTCTCGAACCAGTCGGTCAGCGTCCACCCGTCCGCGCCGCCCACCGACACCGGCGCCACCCCGGAGTCCGCGATGGTCTGCGCCGTCTTGAGGAACTCGGCCCAGTCCTTCGGCTCGGCCACCCCCGCGTTCTCGAACGCCTTGGTGTTGTACCAGACCAGCGACTTGTTGCTGGCCTTGTAATACACGCCGTACTCGGTGCCCTTGTACGAGCCCAGCTCCCGCCAGCCCGGGGAAAAGTTCTTGGCGAGCTGCTCCTTGGCGGCGGGCCCCAGGGGCTTGAGCCAGCCCTTGCGGGCGAACTCCCGCAACACGCCGACCTGCGGCGGGAACGCGACGTCCGGCGGGCCGCCGCCGGCCACCTTCGAGCCGATGAAACCGGCCATGTCGTCGCCGGTGGGAACGTAGCTGACGGTGGCGCCGGTGCGCTTTTCGAACTCGTCGAGCACCTTCAGGAAGCTCGCCCGCTCCGGACCCGTCCACACCGCCGCGACCTGCAACTTCTGGCCGTCCAGCTTGGGGAGCTGGACGGAGGTCGCGCCGCTGGACGTGCTGCTGCCCTCGCTCTTGCCGCCGTCGCCGCCGTTGCCGCTGCACGCCGACAGCGTCAGCGCGCCCGCGGCGGCGAGTGCCAGGGCGGCGCGGGTGGTCGCCGCGGTGCGGGTGCGGGCGGCAGGCGTGCCGCCGGTCGTGCTGCCGGGTGTCGCGGTGCGCGCGGCCGCGCGCCGTATGCGTGAAGTGCCCATCCCCGTAAGCCCCTCCCGTGCGGTGCACTTGAGCGCCGAATGGCGGCCCCCCGCACGCGCGGCGCGGCCCGCCGCGCTCAGGTCTACGCCCGGATCACCGGCCCCGCAATACCGCCTCCCGCCCCAACTGGCCTTTCGTGACCGGCCCGTTACCCCTCGCGTACACCTCGCGGGCGCGCCGCGGGCGGGCGGCCCGGACCGGTTCGTACGGCGGCCGGGGCGGCCCGGTCAGAGCAGCGGCGGTACGGCGGGCGCGCCGCAGGACTGGGCGGCCCGCTGCAGGGCGCTGGCCAGCAGCGCCAGATCGGTGGGGCCGTTGCCCAGCTCGCGCAGCGGGCGGCGGGCCGGCGGATCGCCCATCCGCTCCCACTCCAGCGGTACGACCGTGGGGCGGAGCGTGGACGTGCGGGGTATGCGCCCGGTCACTCGGCCGGCCTGGAACGGGGTGACGGAGGAGTCCGCCGCGCGGTGCAGGCGCCCGCGCCCCGGCGGCACCGGCTCGGCCGCGTCCGCCGCCGGGCCCAGCTCCACCCGCAGTCCGGCCGCCCGGTCCGTGGCCGTGTCGCTCGTACGGTCCGGGTGGCCGGTGGCCGCTATCAGGTGCATGCCGAGCGCCGCGCCCTCCCGGGCCACCGCCTCCAGGGCGCGCACCACCGAACCGGCCGCGGGGCGGCCCGTACTGCCGAGGGCCGGGGCGACCAGCGCGTCGAAGTCGTCGACCAGCACGAACAGCCGGGGCATCGGCGCCGACTGCACCGCCTGCGCCTCGCCGCCGGGCCCGGGGACACTGCGCGCGCGCAGCCGCAGCGTGCCGGTGGACGAGCCGTCCCGCTCGGCCAGTGAGGAGCCGGACGCGGCCTCGGGCGAGCGGCGGGGGGCCGGGGTGCGCGGCGCCGGCAGGTGGGCGGCGCGCCACTCGGCGAAGTCCGTGCCGGCCAGGGTCTCGGCGCGGCGCTTGAGCTCGGAGCTGAGCGCCTGCGCGAACTGCCGCATACGCACCGGATCGGAGGCCGTCAGATGGGTGGTCACATGCGGCAGGTCCGTGCACAGCCGCAGACCTTCGCCGCGCTCCGGGCCCGCGCCGTCCACCAGGACCAGGGAGAGCAGGTCCGGGCGGTCGGCGGCGGCGAGCGAGGCGGCCAGCGAGCGCAGCAGTTCCGTCTTGCCGCTGCCCGGGCCGCCGGTCACCAGCAGATGGCAGGCGTCGGCGGCGAGATCGGCGCAGACCGGGCCGTGCGGGCCCGCGCCGAGCACGGCGGCGGCCCCCGGCAGGCCGGTGTCCGAAGCGGCGCCCGACCGGCCGGTGTCGGAGGCGGCGGCCCAGCGGGCCATCAGCGAGGCCGGGGTGGCCCGCGCCAGGCCCAGTTCGTCCAGCAGCCGGGAGGCGTCCGGCAGGGGGACGGCCGCGCTGCGCGCCGGGCGCCCGCCGAGGCCGGTGCCCGTGTCGGCCTCGCGCAGCGGTGCCAGGGCGCGCGCGAACCGCTCGGCCCAGGCACCGGAGACCGCGTCGACCGCGGCGACGGTGCCGTTCGGGCCCGTGCCGGGCTGGACGACGCGCAGCGCCGTGGCCACGTCGCCGCTGAGCACCGCGACCGCGCCGCACTCGCCGAAGGCGGGCGACGCCGCGCGGGCCGCCTCGTACGTCGAGGCGAGCGGGAAGGCGGGGGTGGCGGCCGGGGTCTCGGCCAGGCACAGCACATGGATGCCGGCCGCCGGGCCGCTCGCCGCGAGCCGGGCGGTCGTCTCGCGCAGCGCCGGGGAACCGGGGTCGCCGTCCACGATCAGGAGGGTGTACGGGCCGTTGTAGCGGGCGGCGGCGGAGGCCACGGCGGACCGCTCGGCGGCGGCCCACTGCGGGCCCAGCGGGCCGTCGTCGAGGCGGCGCGCCAGCTCGGCCGTACGCGCGGCGGCCTGCTCCTTGTCGTACGCGAGCAGCAGCCGGCAGTCCTGGGAGTGGGCCGGGCGCACCTGGGGGAGCCAGCCCAGCCAGGACCAGTCGGCCAGCCGGTCTTCGAGGGAGCGGGCGCGGTCGGTGCTCAGGAGCACGATTTCGAGGGTGGCGGGGGAATGCAGCGCGGCGAGCTGGGCCACGGCGGCGCGGGCCAGGCCGCCGAGCCGGGTACGCGGCCCGGCCAGTCCGAGGGCGCCCGCCTTGCGCAGCTCGACCGTCACGGGCGCCGCGGACCGGCCGCCGTCCTGCGGGGCCGTGCCGAGCCGGACGGTGAGCGCGTCGGGGTGGTCCGGGCCGCGCTCCCACAGGCGGGGGCCCGGGCCGAGCGCGGTCAGCAGGATCGTCGCCGGGTCGGGCCAGCGTTCGTCCGCGGCCTCCGGGCTCAGCCGCTCGGCCGCGGGCCGGTACGCCTCGTCGGCCGGGGCCCCGGCGGCCTCCCGGGACTGCCGCTGCTGTTCCTCCCAGACCGTCGGCGCGGGGGCGGGCGCCTGCCCGGGGCGCTCGGCGGCGGGCCGGGCGCCGGTCAGCCGGCGGGCCCAGGCGCCGAGTCCGCCCCGGCGCGCGGCCTTGCGCGGGTCTTCGCGCGGATCGTCGTGGGGGTCTTCGAGGGGGCCGCCGTCCGGGCCTCCTTGTGAGCTTCCGTGTGGGCCTTCGCGCAGGTCGGCGGGGGCGAAGCCCTGCCGGCCGCCATGGGTCTGCCCGTCACCGTACGGCTCGTACCGCTCCTGGGGGCTGCCGGGATACGGGGTGCCGCGCAGGGGGGTGCCCCGGCGGCCCGGGCTG
The DNA here is from genome assembly GCF_008704655.1 of Streptomyces rimosus. Taxonomy (NCBI): domain Bacteria; kingdom Bacillati; phylum Actinomycetota; class Actinomycetes; order Kitasatosporales; family Streptomycetaceae; genus Streptomyces; species Streptomyces rimosus. The sequence goes on from NZ_CP023688.1 coordinate 5,818,104, forward strand.
TCGTACGCAGCGGGCAGTTCCTCCCGCGGATGCCCGGCGCCGTACGGGGCGGCATAGGGGCCCGTGGCCTCCGGGGCGGCCGGGGGTGCGGCGGGGGAGCGGTGGTCCGGTGTCCCGGGGCGCGGGGCGCCGGACCGGGCGGCGGGGACACCGGGGCGGAGGGGGCCGCCGTCGGCCCCCGGGGCGTCCGCCTCCGGCTGGGAGACGCGCAGCCGGCCCTCGCCGTCGGGCGCGCACACCAGGGCCGGGTCGGGCTCGGCCGGGGCGGGCGTCAGGCGCAGCGCGGACTCGCCGATGCGCAGCAGCGCGCCGGGCGGCAGCGGCACCGGGTGCTCGCCGACCTCGGCGCCGCCGACGGCCGTGCCGTTGGTCGACCGGAGGTCGGCGACCAGCACCGAGCCGTCCGGCTCGACCGTCACCGCGCAGTGCAGCCGGGAGACGTCCGGGTCGTCGAGGGGCACGTCGGCCTGCGCCGAGCGGCCGACGCGGATCGCGCCGCCCTGGCCGTGCAGGAGGTGGACGCCGCCGGCGTCGGGCCCGGAGACGACCCGCAGCCGGGGGGCGCCGTGCGGCAGGCCGTGCGCGGGGGCGGGGCCGGGGGCGCCGAGCGAGAGCACCGCGCCGTCTATGAGCGGGGGTTCGCCGACCGCGGCGCGCTGCGGGTCCAGGCGGTCGGTGCCGGCGTACAGCACGACGGGGCCGCCCGCGGCGCCCGCGGCGCCGCCGGCCTTGCCGCTGCTGCCGCTGCCGGAGGCGCCGATGTCCGCGCCGGACCCGGCGACGGCCGCCGCGAGGCCGCTCGCGACCGTGGCGAGCGCCGTCCCGGCGGGGGCCGTGACGAGGACGTCACAGGCCCGCGTGGGGTGGCCGCTGCGCGGCGCGAGGACGGTCAGCCGGATCTGCATCGCCGTCAACGGTCCCTTCCGCCCGGACCGTTCGGCGGGGGCCCCGTGACCTCCCCCACCGCACCCGGGCACTTCGGCACGTACAAGTCCCGACGCGGGGAGCACCGGGCTCCCGCGCCGCACGCGCGCGACGGGGGCCCCGCACCCCCACCGCTCCCGTGCTGGGTGCATCCTCGCACCTGCCACTGACAACACGCCCGCCGACCATCACTCAGTGATCTTGATTGGTCGGCACCGGACGCAAAACCGCCTGATCGTGCCCTGCGAAAGTCCAATTTTCGATCATCGGCGTTCGCTGTTCGGCCTGACGTGGACATCGATCCGGAAGCGGCGGCAACCATCTGTCCTGAATGCGCGTCTTTCCTGCAAGCCCCGCCCGATCGTCCCGGCGTACGGCCGGTACGGCGGCACTACAGTGGGGCGACGGGCCGCGGCGACCCACCGGGCCCGGCAAGGATCGACCACGACCAGGGAGCGCACGTGCGGCCGGTAGGCAGCAAGTACCTGCTTGAGGAGCCGCTGGGACGCGGTGCCACGGGCACTGTCTGGCGTGCCCGGCAGAGAGAGACGGCGGGCGCCGAGGCCGCGGTGGCCGGCGAGCCGGGCGAGACGGTCGCGATCAAGGTCCTCAAGGAGGAGCTGGCGCACGACGCGGACGTGGTCATGCGCTTCCTGCGGGAGCGCTCGGTCCTGCTGCGGCTGACCCACCCGAACATCGTGCGCACCCGCGACCTGGTCGTCGAGGGCGATCTGCTGGCGCTGGTCATGGACCTGATCGACGGCCCCGACCTGCACCGCCACCTCCGCGACAACGGCCCCTTCAGCCCCGTCGCCGCGTCCCTGCTGACCGCCCAGATCGCCGACGCGCTGGCCGCCAGCCACGCCGACGGTGTGGTGCACCGCGACCTGAAGCCCGCCAACGTCCTGCTCAAGGGCACCGGCGAGGGCGACACCGCCGAGCTGCACCCGATGCTCACCGACTTCGGCATCGCCCGCCTCGCGGACTCGCCCGGACTGACCCGCACCCACGAGTTCGTCGGCACCCCCGCCTACGTGGCGCCCGAGTCCGCCGAGGGCCGCCCGCAGACCTCCGCCGTGGACATCTACGGCGCCGGCATCCTGCTGTACGAGCTGGTCACCGGCCGCCCGCCGTTCGGCGGCGCCAGCGCGCTCGAAGTCCTGCACCGCCACCTCAGCGAGGAGCCGCGCCGCCCGTCCACCGTCCCCGAGCCGCTGTGGACGGTCATCGAGCACTGCCTGCGCAAGGAGCCGGGCGAGCGCCCCAGCGCCGAGAACCTGGCCCGCGCGCTGCGCACGGTCGCCGCGGGCGTGGGCGTGCACGCCACCGCCGCCCAGGCCGAGGCCGCGCTCGGCGTCGCCGCCCTGCTCGCGCCCGACCCGTCCCCCGCCACGGTGCCCGGCACCGGCGCGGACGGCTCCGGCGACGCCGATCCCACCCAGGTGCTGCCGTCCACCGGCGGCGCGGGCGCGTACGACCCGGCCGCGGCGACCGCCGTACTGCCGTCCACCGGCGGCCAGGGCGGCGGCCCCGACGCCGACCCGACCCAGGTGTTCGCCTCGGGCCCCGGCGGCCAGGGCCAGGGCTTCGGCAACGGCCAGGGCGGCGCCGACCCGACCCGCGCGATGCCTCCCGTACCGCCCGGCCCGCCCGGTGGCCAACCCGACGGGCCGCACCCCTGGGAGTCCCAGATGCGGGCCGCCCGGGACCGCAACGAGCAGACGCAGTACCTGGACCCGGGCGAGGACCCGCTGCGCCGCCGCCCGCAGCGGCAGCCCGCGCAGCCGCCGCAGCGCCCCCAGCAGCAGCCGCCGCGCTACCAGGAGCCGTACCAGCAGCAGGCCCCCGCGCCGTACCAGCAGCAGGCCCCGGCGCCCTACCAGCCCCCGCAGCACCAGCCGCAGCAGGCGCCGCGCCGCCAGCAGCCGCCGCCCCGGCACTACGAGCCCGAGCCGCCCCGCGAGCGGGAGCCCCGCCCGCGCCGCGAGCCACGGCAGCGCAGCGCCAACCCGATGCGCATCCCGGGTCTGGGCTGCCTCAAGGGCTGTCTGTTCGTGCTGGTGATCCTGTTCGTCGGCGGCTGGGCGGTCTGGGAGTTCTCCCCGCTCCAGGAGTGGATCGGTACCACCAAGGGGTACTTCGAACAGATCGGCGACGTCATCGGCGGCGTCCGGGACTTCGTCAGGGACATCGGCAACTGGTTCAAGTGACGGCTGCGCGCCGGGCCGTACGGGCGGATCCGGCGCGCGCCCGGATGGCGGCCGGCCCGCGCGCGGCACGCGACCAAGGAGATTTGTCGACTTCCAAAGGGCGATTTCCCCCACAGAAGTGATGCCCCGGGCGATCCTGGGCACGCAACCCCCTGCGACCCGCGTAGCTTTGACGCCACCTTCAGCCCCCTGAGGACGCTCAGCGGGCCCGACACGTCGGAGCAGTCTTGGCACGGAAGATCGGCAGCCGGTACACCACCCACCAGATCCTTGGTCGCGGCAGCGCCGGCACGGTATGGCTCGGCGACGGACCCGAGGGGCCCGTCGCCATCAAGCTGCTGCGCGAGGACCTCGCCGCCGACCAGGAGCTGGTCGGCCGCTTCGTGCAGGAGCGGGCGGCGCTGCTCGGCCTGGAGCACCCGCACGTCGTCGCCGTGCGCGACCTGGTGGTCGACGGCAACGACCTCGCCCTGGTCATGGACCTCGTACGGGGCACGGACCTGCGCACCCGCCTGGAGCGGGAGCGCCGGCTCGCCCCCGAGGCCGCCGTCGCCATCGTCGCCGACGTGGCCGACGGCCTCGCCGCCGCCCACAAGGCGGGCATCGTGCACCGCGACGTCAAGCCGGAGAACGTCCTGCTGGACATGCAGGGCCCGCTCGGCCCCGGCGGCGCCCACCCCGCGCTGCTCACCGACTTCGGCATCGCCCGCCTCGTCGACGCGCCGCGCCTCCACCAGGCCCCGGCCGGCGGGCCGCGCTCGGCCAAGGTGATCGGCACCCCCGACTACCTCGCCCCCGAGATCATCGAGGGCCTGCCGCCGCGCGCGTCCGTCGACGTGTACGCGCTCGCCACGGTCCTCTACGAGCTGCTCGCGGGCTTCACGCCGTTCGGCGGCGGCCACCCCGGCGCGGTGCTGCGCCGCCACGTCACCGAATCCGTGGCGCCGCTGCCCGGCATTCCGGACGAACTGTGGCAGCTGCTCCTGCAGTGCCTGGCCAAGGCGCCCGCCTCCCGGCTGCGCGCCTCCGAACTGGCCTCCCGGCTGCGCGAGATCCTGCCGGGCCTGGCCGGCCACCCGCCGCTGGACATCGACGAGCCGGGCGACGAAACGTCCGAGCAGGCCGGGCAGGAGTCCGGGGAGGGCGCCACCGGACCGTACGCGTCCGGCGCGGCGACCGCCTCCGGCCCGTACGAGGAAGCCCTCTACCCGCCGGTCGCCCCGGGCGGCACCCGGCCGCGCGGCGCCGTACCGCTCGTACACGGCTCCGCCGCCCCCGACTCGAACCGCGAGACCCACACGAGCATGCGCGTCCCCGGCCCGGACGAGCTGGCGGGCGGCGCCCACGGCACGGCCCGCGCGCCGCGCGCCGCGGGCGAGCGCCGGGCGGGGTCGGCCCGGCACCGGGAGGCGGTGCGCCGCCGCCGGGTCAAGCTGGGCCTGGCCGCCGCCGCGGTGGTGGCCGCCGCCGGGATCGGCGGGTGGTTCGCCGCGCAGCACGGCGACTCCGGCGACGCCAAGCCGGGCGTGCATCAGTCCGAGACGTCCACTACCCGGCCCGTGCGCTGAGCCCCGTGGGCCGTACGCCTTGAGGACGGCCGTCCGCTCCCGCACGGGGCCGGACGGCCCGTACCGGCGCCGCCGCACCCCACCCCACCTGCGGCCACGCGCCCGCGCCCGGGACGCCGCGCGAGGGTCGGGGCATGGATGCGGCGGCAGCCGTTAGGCTGGGGTGCGTGGCAGTCGTCGATGTATCCGAAGAGCTGAAGTCCCTCTCCTCGACCATGGGGTCGATCGAGGCCGTCCTGGACCTCGACAAGATGAGGGCCGATATCGCTGCGCTTGAGGAGCAGGCCGCGGCGCCGTCCCTGTGGGACGACCCGGAGAGCGCGCAGAAGATCACCAGCCGGCTGTCCTACCTCCAGGGCCAGCTGCGCCGGGCCGAGGAGCTGCGCGGCCGGGTCGACGATCTCGAGGTGCTCTTCGAGCTCGCCGAGGCCGAGGGCGACGAGGAGGCCCGCGCCGAGGCCGAGGGCGAGCTGGCCGACGTCCGCAAGGCGGTCGACGAGCTGGAGGTACGCACCCTCCTGTCCGGCGAGTACGACTCCCGCGAGGCCGTCGTCAACATCCGCGCCGAGGCCGGCGGTGTGGACGCCGCCGACTTCGCCGAGAAGCTCCAGCGCATGTACCTGCGCTGGGCCGAGCGGCACGGGTACAAGACCGAGCTGTACGAGACCTCCTACGCCGAAGAGGCCGGCATCAAGTCGACCACCTTCGCCGTCCAGGTGCCGTACGCCTACGGCACCCTCTCCGTCGAGCAGGGCACCCACCGCCTCGTGCGCATCTCGCCCTTCGACAACCAGGGCCGCCGCCAGACGTCCTTCGCGGGCGTCGAGGTGCTGCCGGTGGTCGAGCAGACCGACCACATCGAGATCGACGAGTCCGAGCTGCGCGTCGACGTGTACCGCTCCTCCGGCCCCGGCGGCCAGGGCGTCAACACCACCGACTCCGCGGTGCGCCTGACGCACATCCCGACCGGCATCGTCGTCTCCTGCCAGAACGAGCGCTCGCAGATCCAGAACAAGGCGACCGCGATGAACGTCCTCCAGGCGAAGCTGCTCGAACGCCGCCGCCAGGAGGAGCAGGCCAAGATGGACGCGCTCAAGGGCGACGGCGGCAATTCCTGGGGCAACCAGATGCGTTCGTACGTCCTGCACCCCTACCAAATGGTCAAGGACCTGCGTACCGAGTTCGAGGTCGGCAATCCACAGGCCGTGCTCGACGGCGACATCGACGGCTTCCTGGAGGCCGGTATCCGCTGGCGCAAGCAGCAGGAGCAGGGCAAGTAAGGAGCGGCGGAAAGCCGTCCGAATTTTCGGTGAAAAACAACTGCCGCTTTTCGAGCGGCAGTTGTTTTTTGCTGCCCGGTGCCTCTGTGGCAATTTGGTCACAGTCATACGTCCATGGACCCCGCAACTCATCTCAATTCGGTCATCGCGCCTTTATTTGACCTTGACGGCGATGTGAGAACTGGGAAGGGTGGTACGCGGCATGCGTATGTCTCGGGGCGTGTGCGGGAACGGGGATCTGAGTGCGACGGCCGCCGGGCGGCGCCGCGACTCGTGTACCCGGGTCGGCCGCCGCCCCGAACAGCGATGCTCCACAGACGAGTAGAGCTACTGGGGGTAGCAGGCACATGACGAAGAAGACGCGGCTGCGCGTAGCGCGCATTGCGGCCGGCGCGGTGATCGCGGCCGGTGCGTCGCTCACCGCGGCCGGGGCCGCCTCGGCGGTCGGTACCGATCAGACGGTGGGCTCGCCGGACGGCGGGATCATCGGCGGAGTCATCGGTGGGATCATCGGCGGCTCCGACTCGGGCGGTTCCGACTCCGGTGGCAGCCAGACCGGTGGCAGCGAGACTGGTGGTTCGCAGACCGGTGGCAGCGAGACCGGTGGTTCGCAGACCGGCGGCAGCGAGACCGGTGGTTCGCAGACTGGCGGCAGCCAGACCGGTGGTTCCCAGACCGGTGGTTCCCAGACCGGCGGCAGCGAGTCCGGTGGTACCCAGTCCGGTGGTACGCAGTCGGGCGGTACGCAGTCCGGTGGTACGCAGTCGGGCGGCACCCAGTCCGGTGGTACCCAGTCGGGTGGCACGCAGTCCGGCGGTACTCAGTCCGGTGGTACCCAGTCCGGTGGTCAGTCCGGTTCGCAGACCGGCGGCTCCCAGACCGGTGGTTCGCAGACCGGCGGCAGCCAGTCCGGCGGCCACAGCGGCGGCCAGACCGGCGGCTCCGGTGACTCCGGCGGTTCGGGCAGCACCGGCGGCAGCGGCTCCGGTGGCAGCACCGGTGGCAGCGACGACGGCACCGGCACCGGTACCGACAACGAGGGCACCGCGCCCATCGAGCAGCCCGGCGAGGGCAACGAGCAGATCGTCAACACGCCCGGCCAGCCGAAGCAGCAGGCCAAGGGCGGCGAGCTGGCGGAGACCGGTGCCTCCGGCACCACCTTCCTGCTCGTCGGCGCGGCGACGATGATCGCCGGTGGCATCGGCTTCCGCCTGATGCCGCGCCTGATCAACAAGGGCGGCGGCGCGGCCGCGGCCTGACATCAGGCCCCGCCCCGCACCCGGGGCAGCGCATGACGAAGGGCCCGGAGCGCACTCGGCGCTCCGGGCCCTTCGGTGTTCTCGTCGGCATCGGTACGCGCACTGCCGCTCACCCGGAGCGACGCTCTGTACACAACGCGTCAACCGACCCGCACTTGGCGGTCCGCGCTCACGCGGCCTGGTGCACCAGCACGGCAAGTGCGATGAGCGCCACCAGCAGCGCCACCAGCGCCGCGGGCGTCACCTGGCCGAACAGCCCGGTCTCCTGCAGCCGTTCCCTGCTGGCCCGGCACACGGGGCAGCGGCCCTCATTCACAGGGGCCGCGCAGTTGGCGCACACCAGCCGGTCGTACGTCATGCGACCTCCTCCTCAACCGCTGCAACGCGCAGGCAACCACGATGGTTCCCTTACCACTGTGCCAGCTCGGCGGCAGAAGGGCGCGCCCCGGTCACCTTCCGGCCTTTTCGGCGGCATCCGCCGGGCCGGCGGGCCGGAATGTGTTCGGTTTGTCCCCGTAGATGCCGTGAATAAACGCACCAACCCCGAACGGCGACTGCGCCGTCGCGCGGAACTCGCGTAGGGTCACGCTCACCGACGGGAGCCACAACCGGGGCATCCCGTGCCGCTACCCAGGTCGACCGTGGTGCATCAGTGATCCGATTCGACAACGTATCCAAGACCTACCCGAAGCAGAACCGCCCCGCCCTCAGGGATGTCTCCCTGGAGATCGAGCGCGGCGAGTTCGTCTTCCTGGTGGGCTCCTCGGGCTCCGGCAAGTCCACCTTCCTGCGCCTGCTGCTGCGCGAGGAGCGCGCCAGCCATGGCGCCGTGCACGTTCTGGGCAAGGACCTCGCGAAGCTCTCCAACTGGAAGGTGCCGCAGATGCGGCGCCAGGTGGGCACCGTCTTCCAGGACTTCAGGCTGCTCCCCAACAAGACGGTGGGGCAGAACGTCGCCTTCGCCCTCGAAGTCATCGGCAAGCCGCGCGGCCAGATCCGCAAGACGGTTCCCGAGGTCCTCGACCTCGTCGGCCTCGGCGGCAAGGAGGACCGGATGCCGGGCGAGCTGTCCGGTGGTGAGCAGCAGCGCGTCGCCATCGCGCGGGCGTTCGTCAACCGCCCGCTGCTGCTCATCGCCGACGAGCCCACCGGCAACCTCGACCCGCAGACCTCGGTCGGCATCATGAAGCTGCTGGACCGGATCAACCGCACCGGTACGACCGTGGTCATGGCCACCCACGACCAGCAGATCGTCGACCAGATGCGCAAGCGGGTCATGGAACTCGAAAAGGGCCGGCTCGTACGCGACCAGTCGCGCGGCGTGTACGGCTACCAGCACTAAGCGTGTACGGCCCCCAGCACTGAAAGGACGCCATGCGCGCCCAGTTCGTCCTGTCGGAGATCGGCGTCGGTCTCCGCCGGAATCTCACGATGACCTTCGCGGTCATCGTCTCCGTCGCCCTCTCCCTCGGCCTGTTCGGCGCCTCGCTCCTGATGCGCGACCAGGTCAGCACGATGAAGGGCTATTGGTACGACAAGGTCAATGTCTCCATCTTCTTCTGCAACAAGAACGACAGCGAGACCGGCGCCCATTGCGCCAAGGGTCCCGCCACCCAGCAGCAGAAGGACGACATAAAGGCCGAGCTGGACCGCCTGCCGATCGTGCAGAACGTGCAGCACGAGTCCAGCGACCAGGCGTACAAGCATTACAAGGAGCAGTTCGGCGACACGCCCATCGCGGGCCTGGTCACCCCGGATCAGATGCCGGAGTCCTTCCGGGTCAAGCTCAAGGACCCCACGAAGTACGAAGTGATCAAGTCGGCGTTCTCCGAGCGGCCGGGCGTGCAGGAGGTGCAGGACCAGCGGGACACCGTGGAGCCGCTGTTCAACCTGCTCAACGGCATGAACATCGCCGCGCTGGTGGTGATGGCGCTGATGCTGCTGGTGGCGCTGATGCTGATCGTCAACACCGTACGGGTGTCCGCGTTCAGCCGGCGCCGGGAAACCGGGATCATGCGCCTGGTGGGCGCGTCGAGCTTCTACATCCAGATGCCGTTCATCCTGGAGGCGGCCATCGCGGGCCTGCTCGGCGCGGTGTTCGCCTGTGTGCTGATCGTCGGCGGCAAGTGGGTGCTGATCAACAACTGGCTGGCGGCGCGGATCCAGGTCATCCAGTTCATTGGCTGGGATTCGGTCGTGGCGGTGCTGCCGCTGGTGCTGCTGATCGGTTTGTTGATGCCGGCGCTCGCCGCGTTCTTCGCGCTCCGCAAGTACCTCAAGGTGTGACTCATGCCAAGAGCGCCGTACGGTCAACTGCCCGTACGGCGCTTCTTTCTGGCCTACACTCACCGGCATGACGGGCCCGTGTTTGTTCGCCCGGCCCCGCCGCAACCGCCGCGGGGCGGCCCTGACGTTGGTCTTCGTCAGCGTCCTGGCCACCGGCGCCGCGGCGGGCACCTGGGAGGAGAGCGGGCGGCGGCCGGAGGAACGGCGGATACCGGAGCGGGTGGCCGCCGAGGCCGACAGCGTCCACCGGCAAAAGCGCGCGGACCGGCACGCCGCCGGGCCGGCCGCGGCCGGTGCCGGCACGGCGGGCGAGGTGGTCGGCCGCAGCGGCGACCGCTGGTCGACGGCGTTCTCGGCGCGCGAGTACGAAGAGTTCCAGCAGGAACTGGACGGCGCCTACGTGGGCGTCGGTCTGTGGCTGCGGCAGGCGGCGGACGGCCGCGTCCTGGTCTCCCGGGTGCGGCCCGGCGGCCCCGCGGCGGCGGCCGGCATCCGGCCCGGTGACGAGCTGCGCACCGTGGACGGCGTGGCCTCGCGCGGCGCCCAGGTCACCGACGTGGTGGCGCGGCTGCGCGGCAACGCCGGAGCGGCCGCGGAAGGATCTCCACCGGGCGCCGGGAGCCGCGTCGAGCTGGAGCTGCGCCGCGGCACGCGGCAGTGGGCCGAGACCCTGCACCGGGCCCACCTGCGCGACCAGAACGTGATCACCGACCACCCCGACGGCCCGGACGGCCCCACCCGCATCAGGGTCGGCGCCTTCAGCAGCGGCACCGGCGAGGAGATCCGCCGGGCGGTGCGCGCCGCCTCCCCGCGCGGCGGGGTGCTGCTGGACCTGCGCGGCAACACCGGCGGCCTGGTGCGCGAGGCGGTCACCGCCGCCTCCGCCTTCCTGGACGGCGGCCTGGTCGCCACGTACGACGTCCACGGCAGCCAGCGCGCCCTGTACGCCGAGGACGGCGGCAACACGCAGATCCCCCTCGCGGTCCTGGTGGACGGCGGCACGATGAGTGCCGGCGAACTCCTCGCCGGGGCGCTCCAGGACCGCGCCCGTGCGGTCGTGGTCGGCACCCCGACCTTCGGCAAGGGCTCGGTGCAGCTGCCCAGCCGGCAGCCGGACGGCTCGGTCGCCGAGCTGACCGTCGGCCGCTACCGCACCCCTTCGGGCCGGACGGTGGACGAGCGCGGCATCACCCCGGACCTGATCGCCGAGGACGACGCCCAGGACCGCGCCCGTACGGTATTGAGTGGCCTCGGGGGCGGGGCGTAGTGCGAAAATGGCGCCACTATGGCTAAGGCGAACAAGAAGAAGGACAAGAAGGACGACGGGTCCGGCCGCAAGCTCATCGCCCAGCACAAGAAGGCGCGGCACGACTACCTCATCCTGGACACCTATGAATGCGGGCTGGTGCTGACCGGCACCGAGGTCAAGTCGCTGCGCCAGGGCCGGGCGTCCCTGGTGGACGGCTTCGTGCAGATCGACCGCGGCGAGGCGTGGCTGCACAACGTGCACATCCCGGAGTACGCCCAGGGCACGTGGACCAACCACAGCGCGCGGCGCAAGCGCAAGCTGCTGCTGCACCGCATGGAGATCGACAAGCTGGAGTCGAAGTCGCAGGAGACCAGCCACACGATCGTGCCGCTGTCGCTGTACTTCAAGAACGGCCGCGCGAAGGTCGAGATCGCGCTGGCGAAGGGCAAGAAGGAGTACGACAAGCGGCAGACGCTGCGCGAGCAGCAGGACCGGCGCGAGGCGGACCGGGCGATCTCGGCGGCCAAGCGGCGCGAGCGGGCCTGAGCGCCGCGGGGCCCGGCCGCCGGAATACGCTGGCATCGTCGCGCGTTGGTCACGTACGATGGGCTACGCACCGCACGCCGGTGCAGGCACCACCTTGATAAAACAACATGGGGATGATCGGTTTCGACAGCGGATGTCGAAGCAGGGGAAGCGAGCCGAGGAAGCGGCAATGATCTCGTAAACCATATGTCGCAAAAAATAATCGCCAACACCAAGCGCGATTCCTTCGCCCTCGCTGCCTAAGTAGCGACCTGCGAAGTGTCAGCCCGGGGGTGTTCCCGACCCGGATCCTGGCATCAGCTAGGGAACTAAACTTCTAGGTCCGGTCACGGGTCCTAGGAGGAAATCAAACAGTGACTGAGCCCGTCGGAGACTTGTCCGCGAGATCTCCGGGGCCGAGAAAATCGCAGCGGACTGCGCTCGGAGAAGCCCTGTTTCCGCACCGTTGGACGCGGGTTCGATTCCCGCCATCTCCACTCGACGGAGAAACCGGAGGCCCCGGCCCCCGGACCCGTCACCCCATGTGAGGCGAAGGCCCCGCTGCCCCGGCAGCGGGGCCTTCGTCGTTCCGCGGCTCATGCCGGACGCCGGGCGGGCCGTACGGCGTGGGCGGTGCCGGCCACCGCCAGCGCCAGGGCGGCGGCCGCCGCGGGCACGCCGTACCCCGCAGCGGTGCCCTCCGGCAGGTGCTGTACGGCCCAGCCGCCCGTCGCCGAACCCGCCGCGATGCCGGTCAGCAGCGCGGTGACGGCCAGCGTCATGCCCTCGTTCAGCCGCCCCTGCGGCACCCGGGACTGGATCAGCCCCATGCCGGTGACCATGGTCGGCGCGGTGGCCATCCCGGCGAGCAGCAGCCCCGCCGCCAGGAGGAACCCGCCGCCCGCGCCCGCGGCCGTAAGGGGCAGCCACGTCAGCGCGGCCATCACCGCGACGCACCGCAGGAAACGGCGTCCCGCGGGCCCGGCCGGGCGCAGCACCCCGTACAGCAGTCCCGCCGCACAGGACCCCGCCGCCTGGAGGGCCAGCAGCGCGCCCGCCACCGCGCGCTGCCCGTGCGCGTCCGTGAAGCCGATCGTGACGACCTCCAGCGAGCCGAAGACCGCGCCGGTGGCGAGGAAGGTCAGCAGGAGCGGCAGCAGCGCTGTGACGAGCCGCCCGGCGCCGCGCCGGCCGGACGCCGGTGTGGCCGGTGGCTCGGTGCGGCGCTGGGCGGCGAACAGCAGCACCCCGCTCAGCAGCAGCACCGCGCCGGTCAGCGTGCCGGCCTCCGGGAACAGCGCGGTGCACAGAAAGGCCGCCAGCACCGGCCCGAGCATGAAGCACACCTCGTCCGCCGCCTGCTCGAAGGAGTTGGCGGTGTGCAGCGCGCGTGGGTCGTCCCGCAGGAGGTGGGCCCAGCGCGCGCGGGCCATGCCGCCGGTGTTCGGTGTGGTCGCGGTGCAGGCGTACGCGGCGAACAGCGTCCAGGACGGCGCGTCCAGGTGGACGCAGAGGACCAGGGCCAGCGAGCCGAGGACGGCGAGCGCCGTCGCGGGTACGGCGATCCTGGCCTGCCCGTAGCGGTCGACCAGCCGCGCCGTCCACGGCCCGGCCACCGCCGTCGCCGCCAGCCCGGTCGCGGTGACCGCCCCGGCCAGCGCGTACGAGCCACGCGACCCGGCGATCATCAGGATCGCGCTGACGCTGAACATGCCCATAGGCAGCCGGGCGAGCAGGTTGGCGGCGGTGAAGGCACGCGCGCCGGGGACGGTGAAGATCCGTCCGTACGGCCCGAGCGCGCGCCGGAGCACCGCGGGGCAGCGGCGGCGCGGACGGCGGACGGGGCGGACGGGCGGGGTGGTCACGGGCCGGGAGGCGAGGAAGAGGATCACCCGACTACGGTCGCGGCGCGGCCCGTTCCCCGTCCAACACCTGATCCGCGCGCATTCACGCACTCCCGTTGTCAATCACGGCCGTGCGGCCGGTGGCACGATGTGCCCGTGCCCCGAGACCTCGACCCGCGCCTGCTCCGCGCCTTCACCACCGTCGCCGACGAACTGCACTTCACCCGCGCCGCCGCCCGCCTCTACGTCGCCCAGCAGGCGCTCAGTCGCGACATACGGCGCCTGGAACGGGAGTTGGGCACGGACCTCTTCGACCGTACGACGCGCCGGGTCGCCCTCACCGAGGACGGCACCCGCCTGCTCCCGTACGCGCGCCGGGTGCTGGCCGCCCACGACGACCTGGCCGCCGCCTTCCGCGCGCCCGAGGACCGCCCCCTGCTGGTCGACGTCGGCGTCCCCATCGGCACGGCGCACACCGCCCTGGAGGAGGCCCGCCGCCGGGCCCCGGACTGTGAACTCGTCGCGCGCTTCCACAGCGGCCTGACCGGAGCGGCGGCCGAACTCGCCGCCGGGCGGCTGGACGTCTCCTTCGGCCGTTTCGCCGGGCTGCCCGCGTCGCTGCGGTCCCGCCTGGCACACCAGCCCGTACGGTTCGAGCCGATGGCCGTCCTGCTGGACGCCGGTCATCCCCTGGCGGCCCGCCCCGCCGTCCCGCTGTCCGCGCTCGCGGGCGAGACCCTGTACGCCGCCGCCGGGAACCCGCACACCGCCGAGTGGACCGACCTCGCCGCCCGCCTCTTCGCCGGGCGGGGCATCGCGATGGCGGAGCCGTTCCCGGAGATCGACGGGGAGGCGGAGTTCCTGCGGGTGGTCCGCAAACAGGGCTGGTCGGTGCTGGCCAGCGTCGAGTTCATCGATGTGCCGGGGATGGTGCTGCGGCCGGTCACCGACCCCGTACCGCTGTCCCCGATATCCCTGGTGTGGCGGCGCGGCCTGCGCCACACGGGCCTGGACGCGCTGCGTACGGCCTGCCGGGAACTGGCCGCCGGGCGCGGCTGGCTGCGGCGGCCGGACGGCCCGGTGTGGCTGCCCGAGGAGGACGCGGCCGTGATGGCGCAGTTGGGCTGATGGCCGAACTTTTGCCGTATAAGCAACCTATAAGCCCGGGAACCCCTCCTTACCGACGGCAAGAACCATAGCCGGACTGTTGGGGGTCCCTGTGCGAAAGCGTCCGCTGACCGTGGCGGCTCTGGCCGTGCTCGTGCTGAGCGGCGGCTTGGTCGCCTGCGACGACCCGCGTGTCGACGCGTTCCAGGCGAACTGTACGACCAAGGGCCTGAAGTGGAAGGTGACGGTACTGAAGAAGAAGGCCCGCACACCGCACCGGGAGGCCCGCCTCTCGGCGGTCAACACCGGTGCGAACGGGTGCGTCTTCCGCGGCTACCCGGACTTCATGGTGCACGCAGGCAAGGCATGGCAGGCGGACGCCGTGGGCCAGGGCCGGACGCGCCCGGTGAGCCTGCCCAGCGGTAAGGGCGTGGTCGTCGACCTGCGTTACCGGGATGCCGAGGTGAAGCCCACCGAAGACGGCGGCTGCTGGGCCAAGGGCGACGACGTCGTGGTGGGGGCGCCCCGAGACGGCAGCCGGACCGCGATAAAGGCCCAGGACGAGAAGGGCCGGAAGACCGACATGGTGCTGTGCGACTACCGCATCTCCATGGCGCCCCCGCGGGCGGCCGGCTGACCGCCTCGCGCCCGCACCGGCCGGACCTCGGCGCTCAGCGCGGGACGCGCAGCAGCGGCCGGTAGAGCCGGGTGTCGTCCGGCTCCCCTACGGGACGGCCGTCCACCGCCACCCACGCATGGGCGCGGAACGGCTCCGTCCGCACACCCGTGCACCACTGCGGCCACCGGCCGCGCAGGCGGCACAACAGGACGGTGGCCACGGAGCGCTGGAGACAGCCGTTGCCCGCGCAGCGCACGCTGACCGTGACGACGGCGTGCCGGGCGCGGGCGGCCTGCGGCTCGGTGGCGGGGCGGGCTCCCCGGCGTACGGCCTCCAGGACGCGGCAGAGCGTACGCGGCGAACACGACACCAGGACGCGGGCCACGGCCGCGCAGCCGAGGGCGGCGCAGCGCTCTGCGAAGGACAGCCGCGCGCGCTCGCCCAGGGCGACGGGCACGCTCACCAGGTCACCAGCTTCGCCGACTGGAGCGACTCCAGCAGCGCCACGGCGTCCGCGGCCACCCGGTGGGCCGCCGAGGGGTGGCGGCTGCGCAGCTCGTCGGCGGCCGATGCGGTGGTGCCGCCCGCCAGGAGGTGCTCCAGGACGAACGCCCCGGTGTCGTTCATCTGCCAGTAGCGGCCCGTACGGGCGTTGAGCAGCACCATCCCTCCGGGGGTGCGCACACTGCTGACGTGGGGGGCGAGGGTGAACGCCATCGGGCTCAGGCTCCTTCCGCGGCGGGAACGGTGGGACGGGACGGGACGGGGGCCTGCGTCTCCTGGAGGGAGCGCAGCCAGTACTCGGCCGCCAGGGTGGGGTCGAGGGGTTGCAGGAGGTGCGAGTGGGGCTGGAGCGAGGTGAGGGCCGTGTGCAGCACCTCGGGGCGGATCAGGCCCAGCCCGGCCAGCCGCGAGTCGTCGCAGAGCGCGGTCAGCGCGCGGCGGTGCCGGCGCAGGCCCGCGTAGACCTCGGCGCTGTGCTCGCCCTTGGTGCCGCGGGTCCGCAGCGCGTCCGGCAGGATGCCGTCCATGGCCGCGCCGAGCAGGGGCTTGTACGAGCCGACGGCGACCTGGTCCACGAGGCGGACGGTCAGCGCCGCCTCGATGACGGTGTCGTCCAGGAACGGGGCCTCGAAGGCGACGCCGTGCCGGCCGGTCAGCGCGGCCGCGCCGCGCACGATCTCCCCGGCGCGCGCGGCGGCCCGCAGCGTCTCGTGCTGGGAGCGCAGCGGCGCGAACGGCTCGGGCTCCCCGGCGGCGGCCTCGCGCACCAGGCGGCGGACGGTGGCCACCGCGTCCGGATGGGCCCACGCCGGCATGCTGGGCACGACCTCCCAGTCGGCGCCGCTGACGCCGGACCGCACGCCGGGCACGATCCGGTCGGCGCAGGACTCCAGCCACTGGGGATACGGGGCGCCGCCGAACAGCGTGCGCAGGGTGTCGACGAGCGTCCAGCGGCCGAGGCGGCGGGCGGCGCACGCGCGCCGGGCGGCGGAGCGGAAATCCGTACGGGCGAGGGAGTTCAGTGCCACCGGGCGCGGCGCGAACAGCTCGTCGCCGCCGACGCCGACCAGGTGGACCCGGGAGCCGCGGGCGGCGACGAGCCGGGCCTGATGGGCGAGGCGGACGCTCTCGCGGACCACGGCGAGCGGGCCGGCCGGGTCGGCGTGCGCGGACCGCGGTGGCGCGTACCAGGTGGGCGCTTCGGTGTGGGACAGCGACAGGTGTTCCGCCGAGCGGAGCAGGGCCGCGCCGCGCTCGCTCCAGGCGTTGTCGTCGTTGGCCTCGTCGCGGCACACCCAGGCCGTGGTGATCAGCCGGGTGTCCTCGCGGGCGGCGAGGAAGCACAGGCTGGTGGAGTCCATGCCGCCGGACAGGTCGGCGCTGAGCGTCGGATGGCGGGCCCGGGCGCGCACCGCCTCGGTCAGCGCGTCCCGTACGGCCTCGGCGGCGTCCTCCAGCCAGAGGTCGGGGCGCGGGGGATGCCACCAGCGCGTGATGCCGTGCCGGCCGTCGGGGCCGAGGGTCAGGCAGTGGCCGGGAGGCACGGCGTGGACCGCGCGCCAGGCCGGGCGGTGGGCCAGGGGGAACGGCGGGAACGGGGTGAGCAGCCGCAGGGCCAGGGTGTCCGCGTCGACCGAGCCGAGGCCCGGCGCTCCGGTGGGCAGGCCGGCGGCGGCCGCCTCGCGGGCCAGCGCGGCCAGGTCCTGCGGATGACTGCCCGCGACCGTCACGCCGTTGATGCCCGCGTGGTGGACCTGCCGGATCGTCGAGAGGCTGCCCTGGCAGCGGATGTGCGGGCCCATCACGGCCAGGAGGAAGAAGCTGCCGGGGAGTTCGCGGACCCGGCTGTCCAGGTCGTCCGGGCCGCGCAGCCGGCGCAGCAGCCGGTCCAGGGTTCCGGCGTCGGCCGAGGTGGTGCCGAACAGCAGCAGCCGGTCCGGTCCGGCCTCGGCCGCCACGACCTCGTCATCGGCCCAGTGCCCCATGATCCAGGGGCGCCCGGAGGGGTGGCGCACCGTCCGCACGGTGGGGTCGCGCCTCAGGCACAGGCACAGCGGATCGGTCGCGGGATGGTCGGGGAAGATGACGAAATCCACGATGACTTACCACCCTGGGCGTGCGGTTCGGGCGTGTGACGGTTGGTCGGTCCGGTCGGTCCGGTTCGGTCGCTCCGGTTCGGCGGGGACAGGGGCGGCGCTCCTGGTTCGGTGGGGACGGGGATCGGGACGGGTGGGCCGGACGCGGCGGCCGGTGTGCCGCGGGGCGGCTGGGCCCGCGGCGCCGGACGGCCGGCCGTCCGCGTCGGTGGGGGCGGCCCCTGCCGGGACGGGCGGTGCACGCCCGGGCAGGGACCGCCGGTCTGGGGCGGGACCGCGACGCCGCCCGGCCGGGAATGCGGGGAGGGATGGCTGGAGGCGTCGGCGGGCCCGCACCCGGGCGTCACCAGAAGGTGCTGTGCTGGCCGCCCCAGCTGTCGGAGAGTTCACCGGTGAAGCCGAGTGTCCGCTCGGCGAAAGCACCGGCCTCGGCCAGCTCGGGTGGTTCGTATTCGGCCGTCTCGTTCGCTTCCGGCGCTTCCCGCATCGGTTCGGTCCCTTCTCCCAGCCGTGCCGCTCTCCTAGCCGTGCCGCACGGTCGAACACACAGGGTGCTCGTGCGATTACGCAGCGCTTTCGGGGAAGATGCTGCCAGCGTCCACGCCGCCTGCCATTGCCCCTAACGAGTGATGTCGGGGGCGTGCGGGGTGCATTGGCGTAACCTCCGGCGGTTGTGCGCCGCCGGAGTGCGGACCGCTCACCGCGCGCTCCCAGGCGCGGTGAGAGCAAGGTTTCGCGGTGGTCACGCACCGCCACAGAGGGGAAACGCGCCCTCCCTAGCGTCCAGGTACGGCGACATACCGCGAGCTGGGAGGCGCGATGACAGACACGGGAACGGCCACGGACGGATCTCCTCCGCGTCTCCCCGCGCGGGGGGCGGGCCGCTGGATCGAACGGTGGGACCCGGAGGACACGGCGTTCTGGGCGGAGCACGGGCGGCGGATCGCCCGGCGCAATCTGGTGCTCTCCATCCTCTGCGAGCACATCGGGTTCTCCGTGTGGAGCCTGTGGTCGGTCCTGGTGCTGTTCCTGGGGCCGGAGTACGGGATCGACGCGGCCGGGAAGTTCTTCCTGGTGGCGGTGGCGACGCTGGTGGGGGCCGTGCTGCGGGTGCCGTACACCTTCGCGGTGGCGCGGTTCGGCGGGCGCAACTGGACGGTGTTCAGCGTGGCGCTGCTGCTGGTCCCCACCGCCGCCGCGGCGTTCGCCCTGCGGCCGGGCACCCCGTACCCCGTCTTCCTGCTGGTCGCGGCCCTGGCCGGGGTCGGCGGCGGCAACTTCGCCTCGTCCATGACGAACATCAACTCCTTCTATCCGCTACGGAAGAAGGGTTGGGCGCTCGGCCTGAACGCGGGCGGCGGCAATCTCGGCGTGCCCGTCGTCCAGCTGCTCGGCCTGCTCGTCATCGCCACCGCGGGCGCGTCGCACCCCCGGCTCCTGCTCGCCGTCTACCTGCCGCTGACCGTGGCCGCCGCGGTGCTGGCGGCGCTGTTCATGGACAATCTGCGGCCGGTGCGCAACGACACCGGCGCGGCCAGGGACGCGGCCCGCGACCCGCACACCTGGATCGTCTCGCTGCTCTACCTCGGCACGTTCGGCTCCTTCATCGGCTACGGCTTCGCCTTCGGCCTCGTCCTCCAGACCCAGTTCGCGCGCACGCCCCTCCAGGCGGCGTCGCTGACCTTCATCGGGCCGCTGCTCGGTTCGCTGGTACGGCCGGTGGGCGGCCGGCTGGCGGACCGGTACGGCGGGGCCCGCATCACCCTGGTGAACTTCGCGGCGATGGCCGCCGCGACCGGCGTGGTGATCCTGGCGTCCGCGCGGCACTCGCTGCCCGTCTTCCTCGCCGGTTTCGTCGCCCTGTTCGCGCTGTCCGGGCTCGGCAACGGGTCCACGTACAAGATGATCCCCGGCATCTTCCACGCCAAGGCGCTGGCGAAGGGTCTGACGGGAGCGGCCGCGGCGGCCCACGGGCGGCGGCTGTCCGGCGCCGCGATGGGCCTGATCGGCGCGGTCGGCGCGCTCGGCGGGCTGGGCATCAACCTCGCCTTCCGGCAGGCGTTCCAGGCGGCGGGGACGGGCATCCCGGCGTTCGTGGCGTTCCTCGGCTGTTACGCGCTGTGCTCCGCGGTGACCTGGGCCGTATACCTGAGGCGCGCGGCGCCCACCGGTCCCGTCCGAAAACCGGAGGCGTCCGAGCCCGCGCTCGCGGAGGTGTGACGCGCGGGGCGGCGGGTGCCGGCAGCGGTCCGTAACAGCTGGGAAATACTGCGGGAGCGAGCCTGTCACCGGCGGTTGGCAGGCTCGGATCACCACCGGTGCCCGGCGGCACCGGAGCCGGGACGAGCCAGGGACGGACGATGGACGAGGGCGAGCACGAGCACGACGAGCGGCGGGGCGACGGCGCGCGGCACGGCGAAGAGGACGGCGGGCGGCAGCGCGACGGCCGGTCGCGGACCGGGCCCGAGGTCCGGCCGCTGGACGGGTTCACGGTCGGGGTGACCGCGGCCCGCCGCGCCGAGGAGCTGGGCGCGCTGCTCGAACGGCGCGGCGCCCAGGTCGTGCACGCCCCCGCGCTGCGCATCGTGCCGCTGCCGGACGACGCGGAACTGCTCGCCGCCACCAAGGACCTGATCGACCGGGCGCCCGACGTGGTGATCGCGACCACCGCGATCGGCTTCCGGGGCTGGATCGAGGCCGCGGAGGGCTGGGGGCTCGGCGCGGCGCTGCTCACCCGGCTCGGCGCGGTCGAACTGCTCGCCCGCGGCCCGAAGGTCAAGGGCGCCATCCGCGCCGCCGGGCTGACGGAGACCTGGTCGCCGGCGTCCGAATCGCTGGCGGAGGTGCTGGACCGGCTCCTGGAGGAGGGGGTGCGCGGGCGGCGGGTGGTCCTCCAGTTGCACGGCGAACCGCTGCCCGGCTTCGTCGAGTCGCTGCGCGCGGGCGGCGCCGAGGTGGTCGGCGTCCCGGTCTACCGGTGGATGCCGCCCGCCGACATCGGGCCCGTCGACCGGCTGCTGGATGCCGCGGTCACCCGAGGCCTGGACGCGGTCACGTTCACCAGCGCGCCGGCCGCCACCTCGCTGCTGCGCCGTGCGGAGGAGCGGGGCATGCGCGACGAACTGCTGCACGCGCTGCGGCACGACGTCATGCCCGCCTGCGTCGGACCGGTCACCGCGCTGCCGCTGGAGGCCCACGAGGTGACCACGTACCAGCCGGAACGTTTCCGGCTCGGCCCGCTCGTCCAGCTCCTGTGCCAGGAACTGCCGCACCGCACACGCCCGTTGACGATCGCCGGGCGGCGGCTGGAACTGCGCGGGCAGGCCGTTCTGGTGGACGGCGACCTGCGGCCCGTGCCCCCGGCCGGGATGGCATTGCTGCGCGCGCTGGCCCGCAGGCCCGGCTGGGTGGTCTCCCGCGCCGATCTGCTGCGCGCGCTGCCGGGCGCCGGACGGGACGAGCACGCTGTGGAAACGGCGATGGCCCGGCTGCGCAGCGCGCTGGGGGCGCCGAAGCTGATCCAGACAGTGGTCAAGCGGGGGTACCGGCTGGCGCTGGATCCACGGGTCGGGGCCAAGTACGGCGACGTGTGACGTAGCGCCCTGTACGCACGCGTCCGGCCCTGTCCCGTGAAGCCGTGCCCGGACGCTCGCCCGACTGCCGCTACGCCGGGTTCGTCACCCGGATCTTCGACTGGCCGTGCGGCCGGGTCTCCCAGTCCTCCATGAACCGGGCCTCCAGTCCGTGCTTGCGGGCCAGCGCGAGCAGCGTCTCGGTGCGGTAGTAGAAGTCCTCGCGCAGTACCTGGTGTTCGGCGCCCTCGGTGCGGTCGAAGGTGAAGTCGAAGAACCCGCCCGGCGCCAGGATGCGGCCGACGTGCCGCAGGCCCTGGTCGATGACGGACAGCGGCGAGTGGGAGAAGACGCTGTGCGCGTGCACCACGTCGAAGTGCGCGTCCGGCAGGAAGTCGAAGGTCAGGTCCTGGGTGACCGTCAGATGCGGCAGTTTGTCCTGGAGTTCGTAGGTGACCAGCGTCTTCTTGGCGGAGACGAGGATGTCGGGGGAGATGTCGATGCCGTAGTAGTTGCCGCTGTCGAGGTACCCGATGAAGCGCCAGCCGGCCCGCAGGTTGCCGCAGCCGATGTCCAGCATCCGCATCTCCGGCCGCAGACCGTGCTCCTTCAGGTAGCCGAACTGCATCTCGCCCAGCGCCAGCCACCGTTCGTGGCTGCGGCTGCCGACCGCCGCCTCCGGGCTGCGGCCGGCGTCGGAGGCCATCACGGCGCGGTAGTACGCGATGTGGTCGGGGTGCTTCAGGCGCAGCCAGCCGTCCCGGGCGGTGCGCTTGAGGTACGGCGCGATGCGATCGGGGTGGTTGATGGCGTAACGGACCTTGTGCGACAGGCTGGCGCGGTTTTTGATCAGGGTCTTGGCCGACATGCCCCGGACTATACAACAGCTGTATACATGCGATGTATAGACGCCGTGCGGTGTGGCGTGCGGCGGTGCCGAGGGTTCCGGCCCCGGGCCGTGCCGGGCACTCTGATAGGGCAAGGGTTGTCTCCCAGAGAGTGACGGGCACATGGCGGCGCCTTTTGACCTGCGGTTCGACTGCGGGCGGATCTGCCTCGACCTGATGGCCACGACCGGCCGCTCCGCCGAACGCCTGGCCGGCCCCGAACACTTGGCGGCCTGGCTGGTGGGTTCGGGCGTCGTCCCCGGCAGCGCCCAGCTCGGCGCCGTCGACCGCGGCTGGGTCGTACGCTTCCGGATGCTGCGCGAACTGCTGCGCCGCGTCGTCCACGACGAACTGTGCGGCCGGGCCGCCGAAGCCGACCTGCGCCTGCTCAACGCGGCCGCCACCGCAGCGGTGCCGCCCGCCCGCGCCGTACGCGCCGAGGACGGAGCCCTGGTACGGGCGTTCACCGGGCCGCCCGACTGCGCCGGACTGCTGGCGGCGGTCGCGCGGGACGCCATAGGGATGCTGACCGACGCGTCGGAGCGCGGCCGGCTGCGGCAGTGCGAGGGCGAGAGCTGCACCCTGGTGTATCTGGACACCTCGCGCGGCCGGCGGCGCCGGTGGTGCTCCAGCGAGGTGTGCGGCAACCGGGAGCGGGTGGCGCGCCACCGCAGGCGGGCCACCCGCCGGGCCGACGGCGCGGTTGCGGACGCGAAGGCGCAGGCGGTGGGCGGGGCGCCGGTCGCCGGGGTCCGCTGAGCGCGGTCCGCACGAGTGCGCGTACGGGCGTACGGCGGCCCCTGCGCGCGTTTTCCTTCGGCACCCACCGATTCCGCCCGTACGGAACTGAGTCGGCGCCCCTCCGTACCCGTACTGCTGGCTGAACGGGCCTGGCCCGGTACGGGATGCGAGACGAGGAGGCCGGACATGCGCGAACCCAGCCGCGGGCGGCGGGACGAGGTGAACGACGGTGCGGACGGCGACCGCTGTGACACCGGCGACACGCGTGGGTGCTGATACGCATGCGCAGCGATTGTCCGATCCGCGCTATCGACCCGGGAGTTGGCGTGCGCAAGGATGCCGTCGTGGCAGACAGTACGGCGCCGGACGAGGAGCTGATGCGGGCCCTCTACGAGGAGCACGCCGGCCCGCTGCTCGCCTTCGTGCTGCGCCTGGTGGCCGGCGACCGGCACCGGGCGGAGGACGTGGTGCAGGAGACCCTGCTGCGGGCCTGGCGCAACGCCGACCGGCTCCAGCACGCGACCGGCTCCATCCGCCCCTGGCTGGTGACCGTCGCCCGGCGCATCGTCATCGACAGCCACCGCAGCCGTCAGGCCCGGCCCCAGGAGGTCGACGCCGCCCCCTTGGAATCGATGCCGGCCGCCGACGAGATCGACCGGGCCCTGCGCCTGATGACGATCACCGAAGCGCTCGGCGACCTCAGCCAAGCCCACCGAGAGGCCCTGATAGAGACCTATTTCAAGGGACGTACCGTCAGCGAGGCGGCCGAGGTGCTGCACGTGCCGGCCGGGACCGTGCGGTCCCGCGTCTTCTACGCGCTGCGCTCCCTGAAGCTCTCGCTCGAAGAACGAGGAGTGACGGCGTGACGCGGCCCAGCGAACCCGTGGAACACACCGACGTCGGCGCCTACGCGCTGGGCGTCCTGGACGACGCCGAGGCGGCCCGCTTCGAGGAGCACCTGGCCGGCTGCGACCGGTGCGCCGCCGAACTGGACGACCTGATGGACCTGCCGCCCCTGCTCGCCGAGGTCAGGGAGTCCGCGCCGGACGCGGAGGCGGTCGTCGCGGTCCCCGGCCCCGCCGTCCTGGAAGGGCTGCTGGCCGAGGCCGGCGCGGCCCGCCGGGTCCGGCGCCGGCGCCGCCTGTACCTGGTCGCCGCCGCCGCGGTGCTCGTCGCCGGCGGCCCCCTCGCCACGTACGCGCTGACCTCACAGGGCGCCGAGGAGAGCCCCGAGCACCTGGCGAGCTACGCCCGCACGATGTACGAACACGGCGAGAAGGCCGGCACCGTCGACCCGGTGACCAAGGTCGCCGCCAGCGTCTCCATGGAGCGCAAGCCCTGGGGCACCCACGTCGCCCTCCGGCTGGGCAACGTCCGCGGCCCCCTGACCTGCGATCTGGTCGCCATCGGCAAGAGCGGCGCCGAGCAGACCGTGACGACCTGGGCGGTGCCCCCGGGCGGCTACGGTCTCAAGGACGGCGCCGCCAAGTGGAACAAGGAACCCCTCTACACCCACGGCGGCTCGGCCATGAACCGCTCCAACATCGACCGCTTCGAGGTCCGCACCTTGGACGGCAGGCGGCTGGCCCAGATCAAGGTCTGACCGGCCACGCGCCACCGGCCGCCGCCCGCGCGGAGCCTGCGGTCCCGCCTCCCGGCCCCTTTCCTCCCGGACCAGGGCCCATCCCTGCACCCATAACAGAACGGAGCCGCTGATTCCGTGCGCAATGGCCACCCGGGCTGCCCGGTTTGGTCCCGCCCGGTGGTGATTTCGTCCTTTGGGTCAGGTGCGCCCGGTGCCCGGTTCGCGTACGGTTGACGGCTGCCCTACGCACAGAAGAAGGGGGCCTGGGTGGCCGCGCAGAATGCCACGCACGCGCCGGACTCCGTCGACGACGCCCTGCCGGACAGCATCCGCGACCGCGAGATCGCGTCCGAACAGGAACACCTCGACCGCGTCTACCAGCGTCTTGAGGAGAAGATCCACGAGGCCGAGTTCCTCATGGACGACGCCGCCAAACGCGGCCAGGTCGGCACGCCCGGCGCGCTCGCCGAGCGGGACGCCCAGGTCTTCCAGGCCGGCGCCCACCTGAACCGGCTCAACTACGAGTACGAGGACTTCCTCTTCGGCCGGATCGACCTGCTCCTCGGCAAGGACGGCAAGAAGGGCCCGGACGGCGCGTACACCTCGGTCGAGCCCGCCGACGGCGCGATCGCCGACGGCCGCGCCGAGATCGCCGAGACCCTGCACATCGGCCGCCTCGGCGTGCTGGACGCCGACTACAGCCCGCTGGTCATCGACTGGCGCGCGCCCGCCGCCGCCCCCTTCTACCGGGCCACCCCGGTCGCCCCCGGCCGTGTCGTACGCCGCCGGGTCATCCGCTCCAAGGGCCGCCGCGTCCTGGGCGTCGAGGACGACCTGATGCGCCCGGAGATCACCGCGACGCTGAACGGCGAAGAGCTGCCCGCGGTCGGCGACGGCGCGCTGATGGCCGCGCTGGGCCGGGCCCGCAGCCACATGATGCGCGACATCGTCGCCTCCATCCAGGCCGAGCAGGACATGGTCATCCGGGCCCCCGCCGCCTCCGTCACGGAGGTCGAGGGCGGCCCCGGCACCGGCAAGACCGCGGTGGCCCTGCACCGCGCCGCCTACCTCCTCTACCAGGACCGCCGCCGCTACGCGGGCGGCATCCTCATCGTCTCCCCGACGCCGCTGCTCGTCGCGTACACCGAAGGCGTCCTGCCGTCCCTCGGCGAGGAGGGCCAGGTCGCCATCCGGGCGCTGGGCTCCCTGGTGGACGGTGCGGAGGCCACCGCGTACGACTCCCCGGCCGTGGCCCGCATCAAGGGTTCCAGCCGGATGCAGAAACTGCTGCGCAAGGCGGCGCGCGGGGCCCTGGAACTGGCCGGGACGGCGTCCGCGGGGGCCGCCGGCACCGCGCCGGCCGACGGCCAGCTCGCCTTCGGCGAGGAGGACGAGGAGACGGCGACTCCCGCGGGCCCGCCGGACCGGCTGCGGGTGGTCGTCTTCGGCGCCCGTATCGAACTGGACGCCAACGAGCTGCACCGCATCCGGCAGTCCGCCCTCGGCGGCACCGCGCCCGTCAACCTGCTGCGCCCGCGCGCCCGCCGCCTCATCCTGGACGCCCTGTGGTCCAAGTCCGGCGGTCCCAAGCGCTACACGGACCCCGAACTGGCCGCCGAGGCCCGCCAGGCGTTCGACGACGACATCATCACCGAGGACGCCTTCCAGGACTTCCTGAACGCCTGGTGGCCGGAGCTGACCCCACGCGGCGTCCTGGCCGCCATGGCCGACGAGCGGCGGCTGGCCCGCTGGTCGCGCCGGGTGCTCAACCAGCGCGAGGCGCGCCGGCTGGCCCGCTCCCTGGGCCGCCTGGACGCCAGGGGCCAGGGGCCGCTGTCGGTGCACGACGTGGCGCTCCTGGACGAGCTCCAGCTGATCCTCGGCACGCCCGCGCGGCCCGCGAAGCCGCGCGAGGCCGACCCGCTGGACCAGCTCAGCGGCCTGGAGGAGCTGAGCACGTACGCCGACCGGATGTCCGGCGGAGGGCGCAGCCGCCGCGAGCGCCTGGAGGAGGAGCGCACGGACTACGCCCACGTCATCGTCGACGAGGCGCAGGACCTGACGCCCATGCAATGGCGGATGGTCGGCCGCCGCGGCCGGCACGCGACCTGGACGGTGGTCGGCGACCCGGCGCAGTCGTCCTGGTCCGACCCGGACGAGGCCGCCGTCGCCCGCGACGAGGCGCTGGGCACCCGCCCCCGCCGCCGCTTCACCCTCACCGTCAACTACCGCAACCCGGCGGAGATCGCGGAGCTGGCGGCGCGCGTGCTGGCGCTGGCGATGCCGGGCATGACGGCGCCGGAGGCGGTCCGCTCCACGGGCCTGACCCCGCGCTTCGTGGTCGCCGACGGCGCCGACCTGGCCGGTTCCGTACGGGACGCGGCCCGGCTGCTGCTCGACGAGGTGGACGGCACGGTCGGCGTCGTGGTGGCGATGGACCGCCGCGCGGAGGCCCGCCGCTGGCTGGCGGACCTGGGCGACCGGGTGGTGGCGCTGGGCTCGCTGGAGGCCAAGGGCCTGGAGTACGACGCGACGCTGGTGGTCTCGCCCGCCGAGATCGCCGACGAGTCGCCGGCCGGGCTGCGGGTGCTGTACGTGGCGCTGACCCGGGCCACCCAGCAGCTGACCGTACTGTCCGGCGCGCGGGACGAGCCGGACGAGGACGGGGTGCCGGACCTGTTGAGGGACTGAACGGCGGACACTGCGCGGGGCCGGGCGGGGGAGTCCCGCAGGGCCGGGCGGGGGAGTCCCCGCGCCGCCGGGAAAGAAGGTGGCGGGACGGGATTCGCTTCCAGGGATGGTTTGTTAGCCTTGGTGGTGGCACCGGCCCGATCCAAGCCCCCGGGCCCAACCATAGTCGCTACGAGCGACCACTTGCCGCGAGGCGAGCATGGCGGGTCGGTGTCATTGAAGCACCCCGACGGGCGCCTTCCGAGCACTTCGGAAGGCGCCCGTCGCCGTTCGTACGCGGCCCCGTCGCCGTTCGCGCACCGTTCATCCGCGTTCATCCGCGGTTGGCGGCCGGGTCTTCCGCCCGCCGATGTTCTCTCGTAATGTGGAAGAACATTTCCGGAAACGGTGGCTGGTTACCGTGTACCGGCTGGTAGGTGGGACGATCGGTCCTCGCGCTCCGGCCCGGTCCCCTCGTGGACCCCGGAGCGGCGCGCAGAGAGAAACAAGGGAAAGCAGAGGAAGTCGGCCATGGCAACGGCGCCTAGCGTCTCGTATTCGATGACGGTGCGGCTGGAGGTTCCCGCGAGCGGTACGGCGGTCAGCCAGCTCACCACGGCCGTGGAGTCCTCGGGCGGCTCCGTCACCGGCCTCGACGTGACCGCCTCCGGCCACGAAAAGCTCCGTATCGACGTCACCATCGCCGCGACCTCCACCGCCCACGCGGACGAGATCGTCGAGAAGCTGCGCGGCATCGAGGGTGTCGCGCTCGGCAAGGTCTCCGACCGTACGTTCCTGATGCACCTCGGCGGCAAGATCGAGATGCAGTCCAAGCACCCGATCCGCAACCGTGACGACCTGTCCATGGTCTACACCCCCGGTGTCGCGCGGGTCTGCCAGGCCATCGCCAACAACCCCGACGACGCCCGCCGCCTGACCATCAAGCGCAACAGCGTCGCGGTCGTCACCGACGGCTCCGCCGTGCTGGGCCTGGGCAACATCGGCCCCAAGGCCGCGCTGCCCGTCATGGAGGGCAAGGCAGCCCTCTTCAAGCGCTTCGCCGGCATCGACGCCTGGCCGCTGTGCCTGGACACCCAGGACACCGACGCCATCGTGGAGATCGTCAAGGCCATCGCCCCCGGCTTCGCGGGCATCAACCTGGAGGACATCTCCGCGCCCCGCTGCTTCGAGATCGAGGCCCGGCTGCGCGAGGCCCTGGACATCCCGGTCTTCCACGACGACCAGCACGGCACCGCCATCGTGGTGCTGGCCGCGCTGACCAACGCGCTGCGCGTGGTGGGCAAGAAGACCGAGGACGTCCGGGTCGTGATGTCCGGCGCCGGCGCCGCCGGCACGGCCATCCTCAAGCTGCTGATCGCGGCCGGCGTCCAGCACGCCGTCGTCGCCGACATCCACGGCGTGGTGCACGCGGGCCGCGAGGACCTCGTCGACGCCGACCCCGACTCGCCGCTGCGCTGGATCGCCGACAACACCAACCCGGAGGGCGAGACCGGCACCCTCAAGGAGGCCATCGTCGGCGCCGATGTGTTCATCGGCGTCTCGGCGCCCAACGTCCTCGACGGCGACGACGTGGCCAAGATGGCCAAGGGCGCGATCGTGTTCGCACTCGCCAACCCGGACCCCGAGGTGGACCCCGCGATCGCGCGGCAGACCGCCTCCGTCGTGGCCACCGGCCGCTCCGACTTCCCGAACCAGATCAACAACGTGCTGGTCTTCCCGGGCGTCTTCCGCGGCCTGCTGGACGCCCAGTCCCGTACGGTGAACACGGACATGATGCTGGCCGCGGCCGGCGCCCTGGCGGACGTCGTCCTCGACGACGAGCGCAACGCGAACTACATCATCCCCAGCGTCTTCAACGAGAAGGTCGCGGGCGCGGTGGCCGGCGCGGTGAAGGAAGCCGCGAAGGCCGCGGGGGAGGCTGTGACGGCCGCCACGACGGCCTGACGCCCGGCGCGTCGCGTGCCGCCGGGCCTGTGGGGCCCCCATAGGGTGGCGGGCAGCAAACGGTCGCCGCCCTGCGGGGCCGGCCCGGTGAGGCACGGTGCGGGACGTCACCACTATGAGGCAGTGGCGCTTTTCGTGTGACCCTCCTGGGTGCCGGATTGGCTTTACCGCCGCAGGTGGGGGCAGGATGCGTACCCGGGCGCGAGGGTCTGTCAGCAGACCCGGGTCCGGGCACCGTCCAAGGGCCCTGGCAGCATCGGCTTCGATCTCACGCCTCATTGGCAAGAAGAACACGGGAGTACAAACATGAACCGCAGTGAGCTGGTGGCCGCTCTGGCCGACCGCGCCGAGGTGACCCGCAAGGACGCCGACGCCGTTCTGGCCGCGCTCGCCGAGACCGTCGGCGAGGTCGTCGCCAAGGGCGACGAGAAGGTCACCATCCCCGGCTTCCTGACCTTCGAGCGCACCCACCGTGCCGCTCGCACCGCGCGCAACCCGCAGACCGGCGACCCGATCCAGATCCCGGCCGGCTACAGCGTGAAGGTCTCCGCGGGCTCCAAGCTCAAGGAAGCCGCCAAGGGCAAGTAAGCCGCCGGGGCCGCAAGGTCCCGGTCACCAAAGGCGTGCGGGCGGCCGTTCCCCTCGGGGGAACGGCCGCCCTTTGCCGTGTCCGGGCCCGCGGCGGGCCCCAGGAGGGCCGGAAGCGGGCCTCAGGAGGGCCGGAAGCGGGGTCTGTGGGGCTCTTGCGCCGCCTGGGGCTCTGTAGGCGTTTCTGTGGCTCTACAGGGCCGTAGAGGGGGGCAGGGGTTAAGGGGGAGTGCGGGGAGTGCGGCTCGTACGAAACGGTCGGCCCGTCCCGTAGCCCGGTCGTCCGGTCACTTGACCCGCCTGCGCATCCCGTCGCAACCGCAACGCGCCGGAGCGGAGGGAGCCGTCGGGACCCGACCGAAAGGCCCGGCTTCAACCATTCGCTCCAGCAAACAGGTGAACCCTTATGTCGACGTACGAAGGAGCGGCCACCCACTCGGGTGGCCGCCCCTTGCGTCCTGAGCCGTCCGGCGCGCCCGTCAGGCTTCGAGCGCCCCGTTCGGCAGCTCCACGTGCGCCCCCAGGCTCACGAGCTTCTCCATGAAGTTCTCGTAGCCCCGGTTGATCAGGTCGATGCCGTGCACACGGGACGTGCCCTGCGCCGCGAGGGCGGCGATCAGGTACGAGAAGCCGCCGCGCAGGTCAGGGATGACCAGGTCGGCGCCCTGCAGCTTGGTCGGCCCGGAGACCACGGCCGAGTGGAGGAAGTTGCGCTGCCCGAAGCGGCAGGCGCTGCCGCCCAGGCACTCGCGGTACAGCTGGATGTGCGCGCCCATCTGGTTGAGCGCCGAGGTGAAGCCGAGCCGGGACTCGTACACCGTCTCGTGGACGATGGACAGGCCCGACGCCTGCGTCAGGGCGACCACCAGCGGCTGCTGCCAGTCGGTCTGGAAACCGGGGTGCACGTCGGTCTCCAGGGCGATCGCGTCCAGCGAGCCGCCCGGGTGCCAGAAGCGGATGCCCTCGTCGTCGATCTCGAAGGCGCCGCCGACCTTGCGGTAGGTGTTCAGGAAGGTCATCATCGAGCGCTGCTGCGCGCCGCGCACGTAGATGTTGCCCTCGGTGGCCAGCGCGGCGGACGCCCAGGAGGCGGCCTCCAGGCGGTCCGGGATGGCGCGGTGGTTGTAGCCGCCCAGCTTGTCGACACCGGTGATCCGGATGGTCCGGTCGGTGTCCATGGAGATGATCGCGCCCATCTTCTGCAGTACGCAGATCAGGTCCTCGATCTCCGGCTCCACGGCCGCGTTCGACAGCTCGGTGACGCCCTCCGCCAGGACGGCGGTCAGCAGCACCTGCTCGGTCGAGCCGACGGACGGGTACGGCAGGCGGATCTTGCAGCCGCGCAGCCGCTGCGGGGCCTCCAGATACTGGCCGTCCGCCCGCTTCTCGATGGTCGCGCCGAACTGGCGCAGCACGTCGAAGTGGAAGTCGACCGGCCGGCCGCCGATGTCGCAGCCGCCCAGGCCCGGGATGAAGGCGTGGCCGAGGCGGTGCAGCAGCGGGCCGCAGAAGAGGATCGGGATGCGCGAGGACCCGGCGTGGGCGTCGATGTCCGCGACGTTGGCGCTCTCCACGTGCGACGGGTCGAGGATGAGCTCGCCCGCCTCGTCGCCGGGGCGGACCGTGACGCCGTGCAGCTGCAGCAGGCCGCGTACGACGCGTACGTCGCGGATGTCGGGCACATTGCGCAGTCTGCTCGGGCTGCTGCCGAGCAGGGCGGCGACCATGGCCTTGGGCACGAGGTTCTTCGCGCCGCGAACCCGGATCTCGCCCTCCAGCGGGGTGCCGCCGTGGACAAGCAGTACGTCGTCGGTAGAGACGGTCATGGATCTCGCGTTCCTGGAGACGGACAGGGGGCCAAGGGGAAATGGTAAGCGCGCCGGAGGGGTTGCCCGTAGGCCGGAGCCGGTCCGGGGCATGTAATGGCTTTGTCACAACACCCTGCGCTACCGTCCGCCTTTGTTCTGTAATCGACATTCGGGATGGTCCGTACGGGTGTGTCCCGGTGTGCCGCCCGTGGCGCGGAACCGTGCGCCGGGGCTGCCGTCGTACGCCCTGCGCTGCTCTCGTCCGGGTACCGCTGTTGACTCCCCGCCGCGGTGCGATGTGCGGGATCATGTCCCCATGACCGAGGTGTCCTCGCTCACCGGCCGGCTGCTCGTCGCCACACCGGCGCTCGCCGACCCGAATTTCGACCGTGCGGTGGTGCTCCTGCTCGATCACGACGAGGAGGGGTCCCTCGGCGTGGTCCTCAACCGCCCGACGCCCGTGGGTGTCGGCGACATCCTCGAACCGTGGGCGTCCCTGGCCGGCGAGCCCGGCGTGGTCTTCCAGGGCGGCCCGGTCTCCCTGGACTCGGCCCTCGGCGTGGCCGTGGTGCCGGGCGGCCCGGAGGCGCCGGAGAGCGCGCCGGGCGGCGACGGGCCGCTGGGCTGGCGCCGCGTCCACGGTGCGATCGGCCTGGTCGACCTGGAAGCGCCCCCGGAGCTCCTGTCCACGGTGCTCGGCAGCCTGCGCATCTTTGCCGGCTACGCGGGCTGGGGCCCCGGCCAGCTGGAGGAGGAACTGGTCGAGGGCGCCTGGTACGTCGTCGAATCCGAACCGGGCGACGTCTCCTCCCCGGACCCGGAACAACTCTGGCGAGCGGTTCTGCGACGCCAGCGGAACGAGCTGGCGATGGTGGCCACGTATCCGGATGATCCGTCGCTGAACTGATGGGCTGTGCGTGGAGGGGTGGGCCCTACGTGGACGGATGGGCCGCGCGGGCGGGCTGGGGCGGGGGTTCCGTGCGACCCCCCTTGGGTAAGCCCCCGCTGGGGGGATGTGGCGGCACGGCCTGTAGGCGGGCCGGTTTGGCCTCGGCCCCGGCACTCAGGCCCTGCGGCGCCCCGGCCCTCGGCCCCGCGCCCCAGCCCCTCGGCCCCGCCCCCTCGGGCCCGGCTCACCCCCACCCCCTCGGCCGCATCCCCCGCCCCGCCCCACCTCACCGCCCTTCGCCCCCCTCCCCACCCATCCCGAAGAACCGTTCCGCCAGTGGGTGGGCGCCGCGTGCGGGCACGGCCAAGCGGACGGTCACCGGCGGTGCGTTCTTCAGGCGTACGAAGCGGATGCCCGGGTGGGTGTGCCGGTGGGCCACCTCCTGCGGCGCCACCCCCACCCCGTGCCCGGCGGCCACCGCCTCCAGCCACTCGTCGAAATTGTCCGCAGTACAGGCAAGTCGCGGCCGCCGCTCCTCGGGCCACAGTTCGGGCCGGGTGCTGCCGGTGACGGTGTTCACCACGAGCGGGTGGTCCGCCAGCTCGCCCCAGTCCAGTACGCGGCGGCGTGCCAGGGGCGCGGCCGCGCCGAGCCGGCCGACGGCGGCGACCCGCGGTTCGTACAGCAGCACCCGGGTACGGACATCCGCGTCCGGCGGGGCGTCCCCGCGCAGCACCGCGATGTCCGACTCGCCGGTGTCCAGCCCCGCCAGCGGCGTGTCCCGGCGCACCAGCCGCACCCCGGCCCCGGTCGCCGCCTCGAACGCCGCGTTCAGCCCGGCGCAAGCGGCGGGCAGCAGCGAGGTGAAACCGAGCCGCAACAGGGGCTGCCCACCGGGCGCCCGCAGCGCGGCGGCCAGGCGGGGCAGCAGCGGCGCCAGCTCCGCATAGAGGCGACGCCCGTCGTCGGTCAGCTCGACCCGCCGGGTGGTGCGGTCCAGCAGCCGGGTGGCGAGGACCTCCTCCAGCGCCCGTACGGTCCGGGTCAGCGCCGGCTGCCCGACCCGCAGCCGATCAGCGGCATACGTAAAGCTCCGCTCCTCGGCCACGGCCATGAAGGCCCGCAGATGCCGCAGCTCGACACCGTCGAGGCCGTCCGCCCCTCGGGGACCGACCGGGGCCGGGTCCGCGTTCACCGTCTCGTCCATGTCCTGCTTCCCACCTCTGCCGGCAAGGCTCCGCGCGCATCCGCATCTGCTCCCGCCGAGCATGCGTGCCTCCGCGCGGGTACCTCCCCGAACAGCAGGGGAGCGCCCGTACTTCCCGTACCGGCCCGGCCGAATGATCAGCCCGACCCTTTCTCGATGGCTTCAAAAATGTCCGCGTCGGTCTCCTGTTGCCAGGACGGAAGGGCGGACCAATCGGCCACATAGCCGGGCTTCGGGTCCTCGAAGTGCTTGAGCATCTGGGCCGACCAGCAGATCGCTACGAACTGCTCTTCTGCTCACGCGACAGTTTCGCCGTACGGCCGCCGCTGACCTCGACGAATCGGCGCACCTGCTCGTAAACGGCCCCAGCGGCCTCGCGTTCCCATTGCGGCGTGTCATCCCACGGAGTGACGTAGCCCGCCTTGGGCTCCCCGGGGAAATGCCGACGCACTCCCGCGATCCAGGCGTCCCGGAACAGCCGTGCACCTTCGGTCCGCGACATGCCGATCCCTCTCATCGGGCCGAACCCATGGCACGGGGCACGGAGTCCACGGGCCTTTCCGCTCTTTGCCCACCGGGCCTTTCCCGTTCCTTTCCCACCACTCATTCCCCCCAGACATAAATCACCCCCCACCAACATTTCCCCCACCCCCCGAAGCCCTCCTACGTTTCCCCGGTCGATGCGCCGCAGTAGGGAAGCAAGGGGAGTTGACGGCAATGGGTAAAGTCTGGCTGTTGGCTCTGGGGGCGTTTGCCCTGGGGTTGGATGCTTATGTGATGGCGGGGCTGTTGCCCGTGGTTGCCGGTGATCTTCGGGCGTCCGTGTCGCTCGTGGGGCAGATGGTGACGGTGTTCACCTTGGCGTATGCGGTTGCGGCGCCGTTGGTCGCGGGGCTGATGGCGGGGGTGCGGCCGCGGGTGGTCATTGTGGTCGCGTTGGGCGTTTTTACGGTGGGCAATGCGGTCACGGCTCTCGCCCCCTCGTTGGGCGCGCTGCTCGCGGCGCGGGTTGTCGCGGGGGCCGGGGCGGGGGTCTACGCGGCGCTGTCCACGGCTGCCGCGTCGGCGCTGGTGCCGGGGGAGCGGCGCGGGCGGGCGCTGGCGCTGGTCATGGGCGGGATGAGTACGGGGACCGTGCTCGGTGTGCCGGTGGGGGTGCTGCTGGCCGGGCACGCGGGGTGGCGGTCGACGATGTGGCTGGTCACGGGGTTGGGGGCGGTGGCCCTGGTGGGGCTGGCCGCGCTGCTGCCGCCGGTGCCGGCCGATCCGCCGGTGCCGGCGCGGGCCCGGCTGGCCGCCGTCGCGGACCAGGAGGTGGCGCCGATCGTGGGGGTGTCGTTCCTGGCGGCGGTGGCGAGTCTGGGGCTCTATACGTATCTGGCGCCGGTGCTGGCCTCCGCGGGTGGCGTGACAGAGGTCGGCCCGTATTTGTGGGCGTGGGGGATCGGCGGCGTGGTGGGGAGCCTGGTCGCCGGGCCGCTGGTGGACCGTACGGGGAAAGCCGCGGCCCTGGTGGGCGGGGTGCTGGTGACGGTCGCCGTGGCCCAGGTCCTGCTGCCGCTGCTGGCCTCCGCCGCGCTGCCGGGCGCGGCCGCGGCCCTGGTGCTCTGGGGCGCGGCGGGCTGGGCGCTCCAGGTGCCGCAGCAGCACCGGCTGCTCGCCCTGCGTGACGACCGCGGCTCGGTCGCCCTCGCCCTGAACAATTCGGCCCTCTATCTGGGCAGCGCGGTCGGCTCCGCGCTGGGCGGGCTGGCCCTGGCCGCGGGGGCCGAGGGGTACGCGCTGCCCTGGGCGGCGGGTGGTGTCGCGGCCCTCGGACTGGTGCTCCACCTGTGGGCGGGCCGCCGCTCCCGGCACGCCGCGCGCGTCGGTACCCTTGGCGGTTATGAGCACTCTTGAGCCCGAGCGCGGGGCAGGTACGGGGACCCTCGTAGAGCCGACGCCGCAGACGTCGCACGGCGACGGCGACCACGAGCGCTACGCCCACTATGTCCAGAAGGACAAGATCATGGCGAGCGCGCTCGACGGCACCCCCGTCGTCGCCCTCTGCGGCAAGGTCTGGGTCCCGGGCCGCGACCCGAAGAAGTACCCGGTCTGCCCCATGTGCAAGGAGATCTACGAGTCCATGGGCGCCGGTGGCGACAAGGACAAGGGCGGCAAGGACGGCGGCAAGAAGTAGTCCGTCCCGCCGGAGCCGGCGCCCTGCCGCGCGGCTCCCGCCCGCTCTGCGCGTGTCCGGCCCG
The DNA here is from genome assembly GCF_008704655.1 of Streptomyces rimosus. Classification (NCBI taxonomy): domain Bacteria; kingdom Bacillati; phylum Actinomycetota; class Actinomycetes; order Kitasatosporales; family Streptomycetaceae; genus Streptomyces; species Streptomyces rimosus. The sequence goes on from NZ_CP023688.1 coordinate 5,853,730, forward strand.
TTCCCGTACGAGGAGCGGGCCGCGTGCGTTGTGCCGTGGTACCGAGGCCCGGTCCCCGTGTGGGGGCCGGGCCTCGGCCGTACGGTGCGGGGCGTGTCAGTCGCGCCAGGGGATGATGTTGAAGATGTCGCCGCTCTCGGCGTTGGCGACGCACTGGTTCGGATAGGTGTGCTGGTAGGCGGTCGTTCTGCCGTGCCACGTGCCGTGGGCGACGACCGTGACCGGCTGGTAGATCCGCGGGCAGGCGCGGTGCTCCGCCGGGACGCGGGTGTAGTCGCCGTTGGCCATGGCCAGCTTGAGGCAGGCCCCCGCCGGGTCCGGGTGGTCGCCGCCGGTCGGGAAGCAGTACAGGCGGGCGGCGGCGAGGAGGGGCCCGGAGGGGCCGGTGCCCTCGTGGACGGCGATGTGCTGGCGGCCGCCGGTCTCCGGCTGGGGGTGCGCGGCGGCGGGGGTGGCCGCGAAGGGCAGCAGCCCCAGGGCGGCGACGGTCAGCAGGGCGGTGCGTACGGGTCTGGCGCGCATGGCTTCGGTCGGTCCTTTGTGTGGGGTGCGGCTGGGTGCTGCTGCCGGGGGCCGCGGCCGGGAGCCTGGTTCTCGCGCGGCGCCCGGTGCTGCTTGCGGTAGCAGAGGAGGGACATCTGATTCATAGATAGACGTACCGGGACCGAACGGCGGCGATTGTGGGCCAGTGGTGGCGTGTCGCCCGCGGCGTTGCCTGATCGGCTCTTGTCGGGGAGCGTCGGCGCGCTTAGCCTCCTGAGGATTGTGCATGGCGAAACGCCCGTTGCACATGCTGCAACGTTCCTTTCAGGGGGTCCCCAATGCAGCTCTCCGCCCGAACAGCCGCCCGCGCGGCCGCACTTGTCCTGGCCGTCGCCACCGCCGCCGGCTGCGCCCCGCCCACCTCCGGCGGCGGTGCCAAGGAGGACACCAAGACCGGCACGCTGCGGGTCTGGCTCTTCCAGGAGGTCAACAACAAGCCCAAGGAGGCGGCCGTCGGCAAGGCGGTGGCCGACTTCAAGGCCGCGCACCGGGGCACCGACGTCCGGGTCGACTACATCCCGGTCGACACCCGCGCCCAGCGCATCAAGGCCGCCTTCAACGACCCCAAGAGCGCCCCCGACGTGATCGAGTACGGCAACACCGACACCGCCGGGTACGTGAAGGACGGCGGACTGGCCGACGTCAGCCAGGAGTTCGGCGCCTGGCAGGAGGCCAAGGACACCGATCCCACCGCCAAGCAGTCGGTGACCGTGGACGGCAAGGTCTACGGCGCGCCGCTGTTCGTCGGCGTACGGGCGCTGTACTACCGCACCGATGTGTTCAAGGAACTGGGCATCGCCGTGCCCACCACGCAGGACGAGGTCGCCGCGGCCGCCCGCAAGATCCGCGCCGAGCGGCCCGAGCTGTACGGGATCGCCGTCGGCGGCGCGTACACGTACGGCGCGCTGCCCTTCCTGTGGGCGCACGGCGGCGAGCTGGCCACCGGCCGGGGCAAGGACTTCACCGCCGCCGTGAACAGCGAGAAGTCGCAGGCGGGGATCAAGGCGTACGCGGACCTCTTCGGCGACGCCAACTGCCCCGCCGCCAAGTGCGCGGAGATGGGCGGCAACGACACCGTCGCCGCCTTCGCCGCCGGCAAGGCGGGCATGGCGATCGGCGGCGACTTCAGCCACCAGGCCGTGGAGGCCGGCAAGGTGAAGGGCAAGTACGCGGTGGTGCCGCTGCCCGGCACCACCAAGGGCTCGATCGCCCCGGCCTTCGCGGGCGGCAACAACATCGGCGTCCTGAAGAGCAGTTCGCACCGCACGCTGGCCGTGGACCTGATGAAGCAGCTGGCCGGCAAGGACACCCAGCGGCGGCTGTTCGACGCGATGGGCTTCCTGCCGACGTACACCGACGTACGGGCCGAGGCGGCGAAGAAGCAGCCGTTCGTCAAGCCGTTCGTGCGGACGCTGGACGCGGGCGCCAAGTTCGTGCCGGTCTCCCCGGCCTGGGCCACCATCGACGCCTCGCTCGTACTGCCGACGATGTACCAGGAGATCGTCAGCGGCCGGAAGGACGTCGCCACGGCATCCGGTGACGCGGCCAAGAAGATGGACGAGGCGTTCAAGAAGTGACGCTCACGGTCAAGGAAGCACGCGCCGGGGGCGGCCGGACGCCGCTCACCGGCGCCCGCCGCGTACGGCCGCCGTCCCGCCGAGGAAGCCGCTGGACGCCCTGGCTCTATCTCGCGCCCGCGCTGGTCGTGCTGGGTGGCCTGCTCGTCTACCCGATCTACCAGCTCGGCCTGATCTCGTTCCTCGAATACACCCAGGCCCAGGTCAGCGGCGGTGAACCGACCAGCTTCCAGGGGCTGGCGAACTACGCCGAGCTGTTCGGGGACGGTCAGTTCTGGCAGGTGCTGCTCGCCACGGTGGTGTTCGCCGCGGCCTGTGTCGTGTGCACGCTGGCGGTCGGCTGCTCGTTCGCAGTGCTGCTCACCCGGATACGGGCGGTGCCGCGCCTGGCCCTGATGCTGGCCGCGCTCGGCGCCTGGGCCACCCCCGCCATCACCGGCTCCACCGTCTGGGTCTTCCTCTTCGACCCGGACTTCGGGCCGGTCAACCGGGTGCTGGGCCTCGGCGACTTTTCGTGGACCTACGGACGCTACAGCGCCTTCGCGCTGGTCCTGCTGGAAGTCGTGTGGTGCTCGTTCCCGTTCGTGATGGTCACCGTCTACGCGGGCATCCGCGCCATTCCGGAGGAGGTCCTGGAGGCCGCGGCCCTGGACGGCGCGTCACAGTGGCGCATCTGGCGCTCGGTCATGGCGCCGATGCTGCGGCCGATCCTCGTCGTCGTCACCATCCAGTCCGTCATCTGGGACTTCAAGGTCTTCACCCAGATCTATGTGATGACCAACGGCGGCGGCATCGCCGGGCAGAACCTCGTACTGAACGTGTACGCCTACCAGAAGGCGTTCGCCTCGTCCCAGTACAGCCTGGGCTCGGCCATCGGCATCGTGATGCTGCTGATCCTGCTGGCCGTCACGCTCGTCTACCTGCGCCTGCTGCGCCGACAGGGGGAGGAACTGTGAGTACGGTCCGGGAAGGAACTGTGCGTACGGTCCGTACGCCGCGGATCCGGCGGCCGGGGCGGCTGGCCGCCGAGGCGGGCGCGCTGCTGATCGCCGCCGCCGTGGCCTTTCCCCTCTACTGGATGGTGCTGTCCGCCTTCAAACCGGCGGGCGAGGTGCAGTCCACCGAGCCGCTGCCCTGGACCCTGCACCCCTCGCTGGACGCCTTCCGGCGGGTCTTCCAGCAGCAGGACTTCGGGCGGTACTTCCTCAACAGCCTGTTCGTGGCGGGCGTCGTCGTCATCGCCTCCGCGCTGATCGCCTTCCTGGCGGCGACGGCCGTCACCCGCTTCCGCTTCCGGTTCCGCACCACCCTGCTGATCATGTTCCTGGTTGCGCAGATGGTGCCGGTCGAGGCGCTGACCATTCCGCTCTTCTTCCTGATGCGCGACGTCGGCGACGCCGTACCGGGCATCGGCCTGAACACCCTCGGCTCACTGATCCTGCCGCACCTCGCCTTCTCCCTGCCCTTCGCGATCTGGATGCTGCGCGGCTTCGTCAAGGCCGTACCCGAGGCGCTGGAGGAGGCCGCCTGTCTGGACGGCGCGTCCCGCTCGCGCTTCCTGTGGCAGATCCTCTTCCCGCTCGTCTTCCCCGGCCTCGTCGCCACCAGCGTCTTCTCCTTCATCAGCACCTGGAACGACTTCCTCTTCGCCAAGTCCTTCATCATCAGCGCGACGGAGAACTCCACGCTCCCGATGGCCCTGCTGGTCTTCTTCAAGCCGGACGAGAACGACTGGGGCGGGATCATGGCGGCGTCGACCGTGATGACCGTGCCCGTGCTGGTGTTCTTCGTGCTCGTACAGCGCAGGCTGGTGTCGGGACTCGGCGGTGCGGTGAAGGACTGACGATGCCCTTGACCGTGCTCACCACCCCCGCTCTCCTTCAAGCCCACGACGGAAGGCTCAGCACATGGACGACGCAGTGACGGCGGACGCCGCCCGGGCGGCGACCGGCCTGATACCGCAGCCCCGCGACACCCGCCCGGAGAACGGCGCGTTCCTCCTCGGCCCGGCCACCGTCCTGGACGCGGGACCCGGTACGGAGACCACCGCCGCCTGGCTGCGCGGCACCGTCGGCGCCGCGACCGGCCTGCCACTGCCACCCGGCAGCGCCGGGACCGGCCCGGACGACGGCGTCATCCGCCTGCGCGTCGACGCCGACACCGCCGACGCACTCGGCCCCGAGGGCTACCGGCTGACCGTCGGCCACACCGGCGTCACCCTCCTCGGCGGCGGCGCGGCAGGCACCTTCTGGGGCGCCCAGACGCTGCGGCAACTGCTCGGGCCCGCCGCGCACCGCCGCGCGCCGCTGCGCCCCGGCCACCGCTGGGCCGTACCGGCCGTACGCATCGAGGACGCGCCCCGCTTCGCCTGGCGCGGCATGATGCTCGACGTCGCACGGCACTTCCTGCCCAAGGACGGTGTGCTGCGCTACCTCGACCTGCTCGCCGCCCACAAGCTCAACGTCCTGCACCTCCACCTCACCGACGACCAGGGCTGGCGCATCGAGATCGAGCGCTATCCGAAGCTGACCGAGACCGGCGCCTGGCGGGAGCGCACCAAACTCGGCCACCGGGCCTCACCCCTGTGGGACGACCGCCCGCACGGCGGCTACTACACCCAGGACGACATCCGCGAGATCGTCGCCTACGCCGCCGCGCGGCATATCTCCGTCGTCCCGGAGATCGACATCCCGGGCCACTCACAGGCCGCCATCGCGGCATACCCGGAACTGGGCAACACCGACGTCATCGACACCAACTCCCTCGGGGTCTGGGACACGTGGGGCGTCAATCCGAATGTACTGGCGCCCACTGACAACGCCCTGCGCTTCTACGAAGGGGTCCTGGAGGAGGTGCTCGCCCTCTTCCCCTCCCGCTTCGTGCACATGGGCGGCGACGAGTGCCCCAAGGACCAGTGGCGCGCGTCGCCGTACGCCCAGGCCCGTATCAAGGAACTCGGCGTGGGCGACGAGGACGGACTGCAGAGCTGGTTCATCCGCCACTTCGACCGCTGGCTCGCCGACCGGGGCCGCCGCCTGATCGGCTGGGACGAGATCCTGGAGGGCGGCCTCGCGCCGGGCGCCGCGGTGTCCTCCTGGCGCGGCTACGCGGGCGGCATCGCCGCGGCGCGGGCGGGCCACGACGTGGTCATGTGCCCCGAACAGCAGGTCTACCTGGACCACCGGCAGCACGACGGCCCCGACGAGCCCGTACCGATCGGCTACGTACGGACCTTGGAGGACGTCTACCGCTTCGAGCCCGTACCGCCCCAGCTGACCCCGGAACAGGCCGCCCACGTGCTCGGCACCCAGGCCAACGTCTGGACCGAGGTGATGGAGACCCCGCAGCGCCTCGACTACCAGGTCTTCCCGCGGCTCGCCGCGTTCGCCGAGGTCGCCTGGTCCGAGCTGCCGCCGCCCGCGGAGCGCGACCACGCCGGATTCACCCGCCGGATGGCCGCCCACTACGCCCGCCTGGACGCGCTCGGCGTCGACTACCGGCCGCCCGGCGGCCCCCTCCCGTGGCAGCGGCGCCCCGGGTTGCTCGGACGCCCGATCGAGGGGTCGCCCCCAAACGTGTGAGCCGGGGCGGATGCGGGCGGCCGGGGCGGCCGGTTGCTGGGACGGTGGTTCCCGCCCAACGCACCCACGGCGGTCAAGGTGATGTATGTCCGGTAAGTCCCTCGGAGCGTGCCCATCCGCACGCTCCACGGCCCCCGGCCGCCGGCGCCCGCGGCCACGGCGGAGCCCCACTCCGCTTGGCGTCCCGAACATCCCGTACGCCCCGAACACCGGCCTTGTCACGCGCCGGAGGCGCCCGATGCCGTGCGAGCGCGCCTGGAAGACGGGCCCTGGCGCCGCGGGCCTGCAAAGATGTGCCAGAGTTGCCACGTCCGGACCGTGAGCACGTACCGTACGGCGGAGCGGAACAGCCGGGACACCGGGGAAGGGGCAGCTGGGTTGACCACGCACGCACCGCAGGCTTCGTCATCCGTGGCGTTGCCGGCCTCGCTCGACGAGGCCGTGGCGGCGCTCACCGCCATGCCCACCGCCGTGCCCGTAGCGGGCGGTACGGACCTGATGGCCGCCGTCAACTCCGGGCTGCTGCGGCCCGCCGGACTGGTCGGGCTCGGCCGGATCAGCGAGATCCGCGGCTGGCAGTACCAGGACGGCCACGCCCTCCTCGGCGCCGGACTGACCCTCGCGCGGATGGGCCGCCCCGACTTCGCCGCCCTCATCCCGGGCCTGGCCGCCGCGGCGCGCGCGGCCGGCCCCCCACAGGTCCGCAACGCGGGCACCCTCGGCGGCAACATCGTCACCTCCGCCCCCACCGGCGACACCCTCCCCGTGCTCGCCGCCCTCGAAGCCAACCTGGTCATCGCCGGTCCCGGCGGCGCCCGCCGCGAGATCCCGGTCAGCCACCTGCTGGCCGGCCGCGAGATGCTGCGCCCCGGCGAACTCGTCGGCTACGTACGGGTACCGCTGCTGCACGCCCCGCAGACCTTCCTGAAGGCCACCGGCCGCACCGGCCCCGGCCGCGCCACCGCCTCGGTGGCCCTCGTCCTCGACCCCGCTCGGCGCGGCGTGCGCTGCGCGGTCGGCGCGGTGGCCGCCATGCCGCTGCGCCCCCTGGAGGCCGAGGAGTGGGTGGCCTCCATCATCGACTGGGACGGCGAACGCACCCTGGTCCCCGAAGCGCTGGCCGCCTTCGGCGACTACGTCGCCGCCGCCTGCATCCCCGACCCGCCCCCGCCGCCGGACGGCACCGAGCCGCAGACCCTGCCGCCCGCCGCGCTGCACCTGCGCCGTACGGTGGCTGCCCTGGCCCGCCGAGCACTTGGGAGGGCGCTCTCGTGAGCGACGCCGACAGCCCCGACCGTCCCGACGGGCGCAACAGCCCCGAGGACACCCAGCCGCTGCGCGTGGTGCGCCCGCAGGACCGGCAGCGGTGGGAGCCACTGCCCCAGGGCAACGAGTACGAGCAGGAGGCCACCGCCTTCGTCCAGCTCCCGGACGGCTTCACCAGCGGCCCGTACCCGGGCGGTTACGGCTACCCCGCCTACCCGGACCCCCACCAGGCCCCCGGCGCGCCGGACGGCCACGGTGGCGCGCCCGGCCACGACGGGTACGGCGCCGACCCGCTCGCCGCGCCCGGCCACGGCTACACCCCGCCGTCCTCCTTCGCGCCGCCGACCGCGGGCGCGGCCACCGACCCGTCGGCCACCGGCCAGTGGACGATGCCGTTCGCCGACGCACCGGCCACCGGCCTGCCCGCGCACGGCATGCCGGACCCTGGCCCGCACGGCCACTACGCCGACGGCGGCCAGGACGCCGCGCCGCACGACGCCTGGCCGGGCGCGGACGGCGGCAGCGGCACCACCGGCCAGTGGGCCATCCCCACCGCCCCGGACGAGGTGCTGGAGGAGTCCGGCGAGTACCTGCTCGGCGACGACCGCAACCCCGCCTCCGGTTACGGGAACGCGTACGGCCACGTCGAACACGGCCACCTCCCCGCCGACCCGGCCGCGACCGGGCACTGGAACTTCACCACGGACCAGCACCCGGGCGCCGGTCACCTGCCGTACGACCAGCCCGCACACCAGCAGCCGCACCAGCACCAGCCGCCGCAGCAGCACCGCCCGGCGGACCAGGTGACGCCCGGCTACGACCCCGCGCACGGCGTGCCCCCGGCGACTGAAGCTCCTTACGACGGCGGCACGTTGGGCGGCGGCAACTGGTCGCTGCCCGCCGACGCGCTGGCGCAGTGGCCGCCGATGCCGCGCGAGGAGGTGCGGGCGGAGCCGGAGCCGGAGGCGGTTCCTGAGCCGGAGCCTGTGGTTGAGGCGGAGGCTCCGGGGGATGCCCCGGCGGATGCCGAGGCGGGCACGGCTGAGGCGGACACCGAGGTGCCCGTTGACGCGCGTACGGAGGCGGGTACGGGCGAGGCCGGTACGGATGAGCCCCGCGCGGATGAGCCCCGTACGGACACGAGCGCCGACGCTTCGGCCGTGGCCCCGGGAGTCGCTCCCGAAGCCGCTCCCGCAACCGTTCCCGCACCGGTCGAGGCCGACGTCGAGACCGTCCCCGAGGCAGCATCCGACGCCCCGGCGGCGCCGGAGCCCGCCGCGGCCCCGGAGGCGCCCGCCGCGGCCCCGGACGCACCCGAAGGGGAAGCACCCGAAACGGAAGCATCCGAGGAAGCCCCCGCCGAACCCACGGCTCAGCAGGACGCGACCTCTCGGCCCGCCCCGGCCCTGGAGGCCCAGGAGTCGACCACGGCGGCGGACCCGGCCGCAGCCGATCCCACCCCCGAACCGGCCCCCGACCCCCTCTCCACCACCCACGACGACCACGACGAACACCCCCACACCTCCTACGTCCTGACCGTCAACGGCACCGACCGCCCCGTCACCGACGCCTGGATCGGCGAGTCGCTGCTGTACGTGCTGCGCGAGCGCCTCGGCCTCGCCGGGGCCAAGGACGGCTGTTCGCAAGGGGAGTGCGGGGCCTGCTCCGTACAGGTCGACGGGCGGCTCGTGGCGTCGTGCCTGGTGCCCGCCGCGACCACCGCGGGCAGCGAGGTCCGTACGGTCGAGGGCCTGGCCCGGAACGGCGCGCCCTCCGACGTGCAGCGCGCCCTGGCCGAATCCGGCGCCGTCCAGTGCGGCTTCTGCATCCCCGGCATGGCCATGACCGTCCACGACCTGCTGGAAGGCAACCACGCGCCCACCGAGCTGGAGACGCGCCAGGCGCTGTGCGGCAACCTGTGCCGCTGCTCGGGCTACCGGGGCGTACTCGACGCGGTCAACGAGGTCGCCCGTAACCGTGCCGACGCCGCGGCAGCCGCCGAAGAGGCCGCGGCCGCCGCCCCCGAGGAGCCCGGCACCCCGCGCATCCCGCACCAGGCGGGCCCCGCCGACCCGCAGGGCCCCGCATCCCACGGCCACCACCCCCACGGGCCGCACCCCCACGGCCCGGGCGCAGATCCGCAGTCCGGAGGCTCCGCATGACCGGCACACCCGAGGGCGGCGCCGTCACCGCCACCCCCGCCGCGGGCGTCCCCCTCCCCGCCGAGCCGCCCCCGCACGGCCTCGGCGTCTCCCTGCCGTCCGCCGACGCCCCCGCCAAGACGGAGGGCGTCTTCCCCTACGCCTCCGACCTATGGGCCGAGGGCCTGCTGTGGGCGGCGGTGCTGCGCTCCCCGCACGCCAGCGCCCGCATCCTGTCGGTGGACACCGGGCCGGCCGCCGAGATGCCGGGCGTACGGGCCGTCGTCACACACGCGGACGTACCGGGTGACCCCGGGCACGGCCGGGGCACGCCCGACCGCCCGGTCTTCGCCCACGACGTGGTCCGCCACCACGGCGAGCCGATCGCCGCCGTCGCCGCCGACCATCCCGACACGGCCCGGCTGGCGGCGGCCGCCATCGCCGTCGAGTACGAGGTGCTGGAGCCGGTCACCGACCCCCAACTCGCCTTCGAGGCCGAGCCGCTGCACCCGGACGGCAACCTGATCCGGCACATCCCGCTGCACTTCGGCGACCCCGAGGTGGTGGGCGAGACCATCGTCGAGGGCCTGTACCGCATCGGCCGCCAGGACCCGGCGCCGATCGGCGCCGAGGCCGGACTCGCGGTGCCGCGCCCGGACGGCGGCGTCGAGATCTACACCGCCTCCACCGACCCGCACGCCGACCGCGACCTGGCCGCCGCCTGCTTCGGGCTGGAACCGGAGCGGGTCCGCGTCGTCGTCACCGGCGTGCCCGGCGCCACCGCGGACCGCGAGGACCCGGGCATGCAGCTCGCTCTCGGGCTGCTCGCCCTGCGCACCGGCTGCCCGGTCAAACTGACCGCCACCCGTGAGGAGTCCTTCCTCGGCCACGCCCACCGCCACCCCACCCTCCTGCGCTACCGCCACCACGCGGACGCCGAAGGCAAGCTGGTCAAGGTCGAGGCGCAGATCCTGATGGACGCGGGCGCGTACGCGGACACCTCCGCCGAGGCGCTGGCCGCCGCCGTCTCCTTCGCCTGCGGCCCGTACGTCGTCCCGCACGCCTTCGTCGAGGGCTGGGCGGTCCGCACGAACAACCCGCCGTCCGGGCACCTGCGCGGCGAAGGCGCGATGCAGGTGTGCGCCGCCTACGAGGGCCAGATGGACAAGCTCGCCGCCAAGCTGGGCATGGACCCCGCCGAGCTGCGGCTGCGCAATGTGATGGCCACCGGCGACCTGCTGCCCACCGGCCAGACCGTCACCTGCCCGGCGCCGGTCGCCGAACTGCTGCGCGCCGTCAAGGACGAGCCGCTGCCCGAACTCCCCAAGGACACCCCCGAGGAGGACTGGCTGCTGCCCGGCGGCCTGGAGGGCGCGGGCGAGCCGTCCGCGGTGCGCCGCGGCGTCGGCTACGCGCTCGGCATGGTCCACATGCTCGGCGCGGAGGGCGCCGACGAGGTCTCCACCGCCACGGTCAAGGTCAGCGGCTCGGTCGCCACCGTGCTGTGCGCCGCGGTCGAGACCGGATCCGGCTTCTCCACCCTCGCCCGGCAGATCGTCCAGGAAACCCTGGGCGTCGAAGAGGTGCACGTCGCCCCCGTCGACACCGACCAGCCGTCCGCCGGGCGCGCCTGCCACGGCCGGCACACCTGGGTCTCCGGCGGTGCCGTCGAACGCGCCGCCAAGATGGTGCGCACCCAGCTCCTCCAGCCGCTGGCCCACAAGTTCGGCATGTCCACCGAACTCCTCCAGATCACCGACGGCAAGATCACCTCGTACGACGGCGTGCTCAGCACCACCGTCGCCGAGGCCCTCGACGGCAAGGAACTCTGGGCCACCGCCCAGTGCCGCCCCCACCCGACCGAGCCCCTGGACGAGACCGGCCAGGGCGACGCCTTCGTCGGCCTCGCCTTCTGCGCCATCCGCTGTGTCGCGGACGTCGACATCGAACTCGGCACCGTCCGCGTCGTGGAGATGACCGTCGCCCAGGACGTCGGCCGCGTCCTCAACCCCCGCCAACTGCGCGCCCGTATCGAGGCCGGAGTCACCCAGGGCCTCGGCGCGGCCCTCATGGAAAACCTCCGCACCACCCGCGGCCAGATCCGCCACCCCGACCTCACCGGCTACGTCATGCCCACGGCCCTCGACGCCCCCGACATCCGCATCGTCAAACTGGTCGAGGAACGCGACGTAGTAGCCCCCTTCGGCGCCAAACCGGCCAGCGCCGTCCCGGTCGTCACCTCCCCGGCCGCGGTAGCCTCCGCCGTACGCGCCGCCACGGGCCGCCCGATAGGCCGCCTCCCGATCCGGCCGCAGGCGGCGGTGGCGCAGCAGTAGGCGCGGCGTACGCGCGTGAAAGGCGGGCCCGTACTCGTACGGGCCCGCCTTCCGCTATGCGGCCATATGGCTACGGCTACACGGCTATGCGGCGCGGACCAGCGAGCGGGCCCGCTCATTGAAGTCGGCCACAAGCGGATTCTTCCCAAAGGAAACCATCCGGCGCTGAATGTCCTGCACGGCCTCCACACAACGGCTCGACTTCACCTGGGAAGCCAGGTACAGCGTCCGTACGCCGGCGGCGTGCGCCGCATCGAGATCGTTGCGCTGCAAATGGGACACCGCCACCACGGCTTGCGACATGGCGCCACGACGGGCCCGCTTCTGCCGCTCCGCGTGGCGGATCGAGGATTGCGCGTGCTCCTCCGCGTGGCCCGGCTGCCCCATGTCCCGGAAAGCGTTCGCCCATTCACCGCCGAGATAGGCGGGGTCGATGAAGGCCGCCCACTCGGGCTCATCGGCCAGGTCGACCTTGGTGTACGCGGTCTGTGCCTCATGAATCGCATGAGCCGCGGCTTTCGGCTCACCGAGTACGGCGAGGGCGCGCGCCTCCAGCGTCCACAGGTCGGCCAGGCATGCGTTCGACATGGTCTTCGCCAGCCCGTGCCGCCCGGCCTGGGCCAGCCGACGGCCCTCGGCGGGGTGCCCCACCAGTGTGGCTTGGTCGGCCATACCGGCGAGCACATGGGCGCCCAGGGCAGCATTGCCGCTCTCCTCCGCCAACCGAAGCGACTGGATCAGAAACCGCTGGGCCGTCCCGTGTTCGCCATTGTCATAGGCCATCCACCCGGCCAAGTAGGTCTGCTCGCTCGCCGCTTCACAGAGGGCCTCTACGTGAGCGCCCGGTCAACGGGCCGTGTCGGAAGACACGTGAGGGTGGCCCCGTTCCGCAGCCTTCACCTGTACGGCCCGGCCCCGTGCGCGCTTGCTCCAGCCCGAGCGCTCCAGCCAGTCGGCCAACTTGTCATTCGGAACTTTCGCCACGGTCGACTCCCGCCCGATTGGCACGGCTGGCTGTAAAGGCCAAGAAAATTCACTGCCTTTCACTACCCCTCCCACGCTATCCCTCCTCGGACCGTGGCGGTTGGCTTTGCGTAAAGGTTCCTCAGCAGGGATGAAGCGAAGGCTGTGAGAGATGACCTACAGAAAAGGCGTCTGGGTGTTCGACCGGAGTAACGGCCGTGTCGGCAAGGTGTTGCGCGAGGTCGGGGGCCGAGTGCTGCTCGTGGATTCGGTAGGAAACGACTGGACGGCAGGGGCTTCCGGGCTCCGGCTGGCTACCGGGGGCGAACGCGAAATGGCCGCCCCGGTACTACGACACGGAGGCGATCCCCATGACACCCGGCGGATACCTCAGCCCACCCGTCCATCTAACGGAACCATTCGACCTGGATCCGTCGCCCGTTGAAGGCTGCTCCGTGTGCCAGGAGAAGGCCGATGAGCGCCGGCAGGCCCTCGACCTGGGGTTCATGGCTGTAGCGGTTTGCGCGGCAATCGAAATCGGACGTCATCCGAGACATCGGGTGAAGCCGTCGACGCAGCAGTAGAGGAGTCCGAACGCACGTGCAGGCGGTCCCGTACGAGTACGAAACCGCCTTCACGCATATACGAGGCCGTGATCGGATTCGAACCGACGTAACCGGATTTGCAGTCCGGCCCCTCAACCGCTCGGGCACACGGCCGTGTTGGTGTGGTGTTTTGAGAATAGGCCGGTGGGTCGGGGGCGGGGCAAGGGTTCTGGGCGGGGTGCCATGAGGTTGCAATGTGGTGTTCACGGGGCCGGGGCGGGGTGGGCGAAGGAGCGGAGCATGGTCTCGATGGCGTGCAGGGGGAGTACGTGGTCCACGGCGCCGGCCTTCAGGGTGGCCTCGGGCATGCCGGGGTACTCGGCGGTGTCCGGGTCCTGGACCACCACGGTGCCGCCGCGGTCCTTGACGGCCTGGGCGCCCTGTGCGCCGTCACGGCCCGTACCGCTGAGCACGAAGACCCAGGCCCGCTGCCCATAGTGCTCGGCGAGCGAGGTGAACAGCCGGTCCGCCGCGGGCCTGACCCTGTTGACGCGCGCCGTGTCGGCCAGCCGCAGTGTGCCGTCCGGCTCGATGAGCAGATGGCGGTCGGGGGGTGCCAGGTAGACCCGGCCGGCGACGGCCCGTTCGCCGTCCCGGGCCAGTGTGACCGGTACCCGGGTGCGCCGTTGGAGGACCGTGTCGAGCACGGTGCGGTGCCGCGGGCTGAGGTGCTGCACCACCAGCGTCGGTACCGGAGGGCCCGAGGTGAACGAGCCGAACAGTTCCAGCAGCGCGAACACCCCGCCCGCGGAGGCGGCGATGGCCACTACGGCACAGCTCTCGTCGATGCATTGCGGCGGTGCCATATCGGGAGCCTAGGGGGAGCGCCCGCGGGGCAACACACCCAAGGGCCCGCGGGGCGGCGCACCCTGGTGGCCGCGGGGCGGCGCACCTAGTTCCAAGGGCCGAGAAGATCTCCGTCCCGCGACAGGGGCGCACCTGAGTTACGCCTCTTACGCTGACCGCATGACTGCCGTGGACCCGCTTGATGCCCTCGATGATCCCCGCCGGGCCCCGGCTCGGGGCCCGGCGGCCGTACCGGCCGATCCGCCCCCCGGCGGCGTCCTCGGCCGTACCTACCGCGCCCTGACCCTCGGGATCATCTCCGTCGTCTCGCTCATCGCGTTCGAGGCGAGTGCCGTGACCACCGCCATGCCGGCGGTCGGGCAGGCCCTGGACGGGATCGCGTTGTACGCGTTCGCCTTCTCCGCGTACTTCACGGCGAGCCTGTTCGCGATGGCGCTGTCGGGGGAGTGGTGCGACCGGAGCGGGCCGCTCGTGCCCCTGTTCACCGGGATCGCCACGTTCGGGGCGGGGCTGGTGGTCGCCGGGTGCGCGCCGGAAATGTGGCTGTTCGTGGTGGGGCGCGGGGTGCAGGGGATCGGGGGCGGACTGGTGATCGTCGCGTTGTACGTGGTGGTGGGGCGCGCGTATCCGGAGGCGCTGCGGCCGTCCGTGCTCGCGGCCTTCTCCGCCGCGTGGGTGCTGCCGGTGATCGTCGGGCCGCTGGTCGCCGGGACGGTCACCGAGCAGCTGGGCTGGCGCTGGGTGTTTCTGTCCATACCCGTACTCGTGCTGCTGCCGCTGACGGTCATGCTGCCCGCGCTGCGCAAGCTGCCGCCCCGGCAGGGGGAGGAGCGGATGGACCGGCGCCGCATCCTGCTCGCGCTCGCGGTGGCCGCGGGCGCCGGGCTCCTTCAGTACGCGGCGCAGCGGCGCGACTGGGTGGCCGTGCTGCCCGCGGTCGCCGGGCTCGCGCTGCTGGTGCCGGCCGTGGTTCGGCTGCTGCCCAGGGGGACGTTCCGGGCTGCCCGCGGGCTGCCCTCTGTGGTTCTGATTCGGGGGTTGGCGGCCGGTTCGCTGCTCGCCGCCGAGAGTTTCATTCCGCTGATGCTCGTCACGGAGCGCGGTCTGTCCACCACGCTGGCCGGGCTCTCGCTGACCGGCGGTGGCCTCACCTGGGCCCTGGGCTCGTACACCCAGAGCCGGCCGCGCCTGGAGCCGTACCGGGAGCGGATCATGGGGATCGGGATGCTGCTGATGACGGCGGCGATCCTGGTGGTGCCGTGGGCGCTGGTCGACGGTGTGCCCGTATGGATCGTGGCGGTCGCGTGGATCGTGGCCGGGTTCGGCATGGGGCTGAACATTTCCAGCGGGAGCGTGCTGCTGCTGAAGCTGTCCCCGCCGGAGGAGGCGGGGAGCAACTCGGCCTCGCTCCAGGTCTCGGACGCCCTCGGCAACATCACCTTCGTCGGGATCAGCGGACTGCTGTTCAGCGCCTTCGGCGGCGGCGCGGTCGACGCGCACGCCACGCCGGACGTGACCAACGCCGCATCCGGGGGGCAGCCCGCCGCCTTCGCCGCGGTCTTCGTCACCATGGCGGCCGTGGCCCTCACCGGATCGTGGGTGGCCACGCGCCTGAAGCCCGCCCGTGACGGCCTCGCGACGGCCGCCGCCGGTGGCGGGACGGCGGCACCGGTGTCCGGGCCGCGCACGCCGCCGGCCCCCGCGGAGCGTTAGGCTGACGCGGTTGCCGATCGCCGAGCCAGCCCGACGGAGACCGTGACTACCACCACCAGCGCCACCAACAACCACCACCTGTCCCCGGCCTTTCCCGGACGGGCCCCGTGGGGTACCGCCAACAAGCTGCGCGCCTGGCAGCAGGCCGCGATGGACCGGTACATCCAGACGCAGCCGCGCGACTTCCTCGCGGTCGCGACGCCCGGCGCGGGCAAGACCACCTTCGCGCTCACCCTCGCCTCCTGGCTGCTGCACCACCATGTCGTGCAGCAGGTGACCGTGGTCGCGCCCACAGAGCACCTGAAGAAGCAGTGGGCGGAGGCCGCCGCCCGCGTAGGCATCAAGCTGGACCCGGAGTACAGCGCGGGTCCGCTCGGCCGGGAGTACCACGGCATCGCGATCACGTACGCGGGTGTCGGCGTGCGTCCGATGCTGCACCGCAACCGCATCGAGCAGCGCAAGACGCTGGTCATCCTCGACGAGATCCACCACGCCGGTGACTCCAAGTCCTGGGGCGAGGCGTGCCTGGAGGCGTTCGAGCCGGCCACCCGGCGGCTCGCGCTGACCGGTACGCCGTTCCGCTCCGACACCAACCCGATCCCCTTCGTCACGTACGAGGAGGGCGACGACGGCATCCGGCGCAGCGCCGCCGACTACACGTACGGCTACGGCAACGCGCTCAGCGACGGCGTCGTCCGCCCGGTGATCTTCCTGTCGTACAGCGGCAGCATGCGCTGGCGCACCAAGGCCGGCGACGAGATCGCGGCCCGCCTCGGCGAGCCGATGACCAAGGACGCCGTCTCGCAGGCGTGGCGCACCGCGCTGGACCCGCGCGGCGACTGGATGCCCAAGGTGCTCAAGGCCGCCGACCAGCGGCTGACCGAGGTCCGCAAGGCGATACCGGACGCCGGCGCGCTGGTGATCGCCTCCGACCAGGAGCAGGCGCGCGCGTACGCCAAGCTGATCCGCGAGATAACGGGTGAGGGCGCCACCCTCGTCCTGTCCGACGACAGCGGCGCCTCGCAGCGCATCGACGACTTCTCGCACTCCGACGAC
The DNA here is from genome assembly GCF_008704655.1 of Streptomyces rimosus. Lineage (NCBI taxonomy): Bacteria > Bacillati > Actinomycetota > Actinomycetes > Kitasatosporales > Streptomycetaceae > Streptomyces > Streptomyces rimosus. Next base: position 5,870,318 of record NZ_CP023688.1, read on the forward strand.
CGGTGGATGGTCGCGGTCCGCATGGTGTCCGAGGGCGTCGACGTACCGCGCCTCGCGGTCGGCGTGTACGCGACGACCATCTCCACGCCGCTGTTCTTCGCGCAGGCGGTGGGCCGCTTCGTACGGTCCCGCAAGCGCGGCGAGACCGCGTCCGTCTTCCTGCCCACCGTGCCCTCGCTGCTCACCTTCGCCAACGAGATGGAGGTCGAGCGCGACCACGTCCTGGACAAGCCGAAGAAGGACGGCGAGGAGGACCCGTACGCCGAGTCCGAGAAGGAGATGGACGAGGCCAACAAGCAGCAGGACGAGGACACGGGGGAGCAGGAGCAGTTCTCCTTCGAGGCGCTGGAGTCCGAGGCGGTCTTCGACCGGGTGCTCTACGACGGTGCCGAGTTCGGTATGCAGGCGCACGCGGGCAGCGAGGAGGAGCAGGACTACCTCGGCATCCCCGGGCTGCTGGAGCCGGACCAGGTGCAGATGCTGCTCCAGAAGCGGCAGGCGCGGCAGATCGCGCACAGCAAGAAGAAGCCGGCCGAGGAGGCCGACCTGCTGGAGCTGCCCGCCGAGCGGCGCCCGGTGGTCACGCACAAGGAGCTGCTGGAGCTGCGCAAGCAGCTGAACACCCTGGTCGGCGCGTACGTCCACCAGAGCGGCAAGCCGCACGGCGTGATCCACACCGAGCTGCGCCGGGTGTGCGGCGGCCCGCCGAGCGCGGAGGCCACCGCCGGGCAGCTCAACGAGCGGATCAAGAAGGTACGGGAGTGGGCCACGCGCATGAAGTGAGGTGACCCGGCCCGGACACCGATGCGGCGTCCGGGCCGCGGTCTTACGGCGGGGCAGCACACGGATGCCGTGTGCTGCCCCGCTGTCGTGTCCCTGACCGGACGCGTGTCGCCATGGCCGGGTGCGCGGGTGTTGTGACCCAGACCGAAAGGGGCCGCGTCCCCGGCGCCCCACCGCGCCCCGAGGATCTTCAGGGACATTCCGGGCACGGAAGACCGGATTCTGGACGGACTCTTCCGCTGACCGGACCGGCTCGCTACTGTCCCGGTCACGCACACGCCCCGTGGCAGCGCCGCCGCGGAGCGCAGCCGGTGCCATGCGGCCGGCGGCCTCTTTGCGCGCGCTGCCCCGGGACCGGCAGCGCACCCCGCGCCATGAGCCGCCACTCACCCGAGGAGGGGGCGTCGTGACCGCGGAGACCTCCCAGACGCTCGACCGAGGACTGCGCGTCCTCAAACTGCTCGCCGACACCGACCACGGCCTGACCGTCACGGAGCTGTCCACCAAACTGGGGGTCAACCGGACCGTGGTCTACCGCCTGCTCGCCACCCTGGAGCAGCACGCCCTGGTACGCCGCGACATCGGCGGCCGGGCCCGGGTGGGCCTGGGCGTGCTGCGCCTGGGCCGCCAGGTGCACCCGCTGGTGCGGGAGGCGGCGCTGCCCGCCCTGCGCGCGCTGGCCGAGGACATCGGCGCCACCGCCCACCTCACGCTCGTGGACGGCACCGAGGCGCTGGCCGTGGCCGTCGTCGAGCCGTCCTGGACCGACTACCACGTCGCCTACCGCGCGGGTTTCCGGCATCCGCTGGACCGGGGCGCGGCCGGGCGGGCGATACTCAAGGCCCGCCAGGGCCATCTTGAGGATGCCGGACTGGCCCTGACGCACGGCGAGTTGGAGGCGGGCGCGAGCGGCGCGGCGGCCCCGCTGCTCGGGGTGAGCGGCATCGAGGGCAGCGTCGGCGTGGTGATGCTCGCCGACACGGTGCCGGAGCGGGTCGGGCCGCGGGTGGTCGAGGCGGCCCGTGAGGTGTCCGAAGCGCTGCGGTGATCCGGTACGGCGGAGCACCCGGGCGGCGCCCGTGGTGACCGGCCCGGGCCACAGGTCATCTAGGGTGGCGGGGTGTCTTCTCGCACTCGCGCCCTCGGGATCTGCACCGCCCTCGTCCTCGCGCTCCTCGCCACCGCGGCCTTCGCTCCGCTGCCGTTCTCGGTCGCCTTCCCCGGCGACACGGCGGATGTGCTCGGCAAGCACAAGGGCAAACAGGTGATCACGATCAGCGGCGCGCCGACCCGGGAGACCAGCGGCCAGCTGCGGATGGCGGCGATCGTGGCGACCGGCCCGGACGCCACGGTGCGGCTGCCGGACATCGTCAAGGGCTGGTTCCGTACGGACCAGGCCGTGATGCCGGTCGAGTCGGTCTACCCGGTCGGCGACACCGCAGAGAAGGCCGTGGAGCACAACCTGAAGGACATGCGCTCCTCCCAGGACGTCGCCACCCGCGCCGCCCTGAACTATCTGCACAAGAGCGACAAGGACGTGAAGGTCAAGCTGGACCTGGGCACGATCGGCGGGCCCAGCGCGGGCCTGCTGTTCTCGCTGGGCATCATCGACAAGCTGGCCGGGGACGGCCAGGGCGGCGACCTGACCGGCGGGCAGAAGATCGCGGGCACCGGAACGATCACCGCGGACGGCGAGGTCGGCGCGGTCGGCGGGGTGTCCCTGAAGACGCAGGCCGCGGGCCGCGATGGTGCCAAGGTCTTCCTCGTCCCCAAGTCGGAGTGCAAGGACGCGCAGGCCGAGCTGCCGGAGGGCATGCGGCTGGTCCCCGTCAGCACGCTCTCCGGCACGGTGGACGCGCTCAAGGCGCTGAAGTCCGGCGGTACGGTCCCCAGCTGCTGAGCGCCCCCACGTAGAGCCGGTGCCTCAGCCGCCGGCCTTGATGAACCCCTTCTCGATCATCCAGTCCTTGGCGACCTCGTGCGGGTCCTGCCCCTCCACGTCCACCTTCGCGTTCAGGGACTGCGCGACGGTGTTGTCCAGGGCCTGGGTGATCGGCGCCAGGATGTCCGCGATCTGCGGGTACTTCTTCATGGTCGCCGCGTTCATCTCGGGCGCCGCGTTGTAGTTCGGGAAGAAGTGCTTGTCGTCCTTGAGGACGTGCAGGCCCATCGCCTTGATCCGGCCGTCGGTCGTGTACACCTCACCGAAGGTGCAGGCCCGGCCCTCGGCCGCCTGCGTGTAGACGACGCCGCTGGTCATCTTCTTGATGTTGCCGGCCGGGATCTGCATGCCGTACGCCTTGGCCATGCCCGGCAGGCCGTCGTTACGGGCGGAGAACTCGGCCTCCGCGCACAGCGTGACCGCGCTCGGGTTCTTGCGGGACAGCTCGGCGACGTCCGACAGCGTCTCGGTGCCGAGCTGCTTGTGGTGCCCGGGGTTGAGCGCCAGCGCGTACGTGTTGTTCAGCTTCGACTGCGGCAGCCACTCGACGCCGTTGGCCCGGTCGCCGTCGCGCACCGCCTCCCACTGCTTCTGCGGGTCCACGATGGGCTTCTCGTGGCCGAGGTGGGTGATCCAGCCGGTGCCGGTATACTCGTACATCCCGTCCGCCGTACCGGACTTGACCGCCTCGCGGGCGCCGATCGTGCCCTGGATGTTGGTCTTGTCCACGACCGTGGCGCCGGCCGCCTTGAAGGCCAGGCCCATGATCTGGCCCAGGATGATGTTCTCGGTGAACTCCTTCGACGTCACGGTCAGCTCGGCGCCCTTCAGGGGCAGCCCCCGGCCGACCGTGCCGGGCCGTACGTCGTCGCTCATCGGGCTGCCGCTGACCAGGCCGCAGCCGCTCAGCCCGGCCGCGGCCAGCAGCAGGCACCCGGCCGCCGCCGGTACCGTACGGCGCCATCGCCGTGCTCGGGTCATCCTTCCCCCACCTCCAGCCCGCGCGGGCGCAGCAGCAGTTCGACGAGGGACGCCAGCCAGTCGACGAACAGCGCCAGCACCACCGTCAGGACGGAGCCGAGCACCAGCACCGGCATGCGCTGGGTGATGATGCCCGCCGAGATCAGGTCGCCGAGGCCGCCGCCACCACCGAAGGTGGCCAGCGTCGCGGTGCCCACGTTCAGGACCAGCGCGTTGCGCACGCCCGCCAGGATCAGCGGCACGGCCAGCGGCAGTTCGACCTTGCCCAGCACCCCGGGCGCCGACATGCCGATGCCGCGGGCCGCCTCGGTCAGCGTCGGGTCGATGGCCTTCAGGCCCGCGATGGTGTTGGCCAGCACCGGCAGTACGGCGTACAGCACCATGCCGATGACGGCGGCCTCAGGGCCGATGCCCAGCCAGATGACCAGCAGCACCAGCAGACCCAGGGCGGGCACCGCCTGCCCGAGGTTGGCCACCGCGACCGCGGCCGGCGCGGCCCTGCGCAGTTTGGCGCGGGTCAGCGCGATGCCCAGCGGCAGCGCGATGATCAGTACGAAGAAGGTCGAGACGGCGGTCAGCTGGATGTGCTGGCGCAGCGCGAGCCACACCTTGCCGCCGTCCACCGCCTGGTGCGCGATCGAGTCCAGGTCGGTGCCGCGGAACCACAGCCAGGTGGCGAGCAGCACCGCCGCCAGCACGGCGGGCACCGTGACCACCTTCTTCCAGGTGATCCGGCGGGGCGGCCGGGTGGCCGGTGCGGCGGGCTCCGGCTCGGCCGTCAGGAGCGGTCCGCGCTCCCCGGCGGCCGCCGCCTCGTCGCGGAACCGTACGCCGCGTACCTCGTGCTCGCCCGCCGGCCGCTCGTCCTTCGGCGGCCGGCGCTCGTCCCGGGGGCTCACGCCTTGACTCCGTGCGCGCCACCCGCCGGATCGACGCCCTCCTGGGCCAGCCGGGTGTGCCGGGCGCGCTGCTCCTCCAGTTCGTGCCGGTGCTCCAGGGCGTCGATCCGGTCCGCCTCCAGCAGGTCGTGGACGTTGTTCATCAGTGTCTCCATGTCCACCACGCCGATGTACGCGCCGCGCCGCCCGGTCACCGCGACCCGGCCGGCGTTGTCGGTCAGCACCGCCTCCAGCGCGTCGCGCAGCGTCGCGTCACGGGTGACCGTGTCGTGCACGAGGGTGCCGGCGCGGGCCAGCGAGCCCTTGGCGCGCATCAGGTCGCCGCGGCGCAGCCACTTGTACGGGCGCCGGTGTCTGTCCAGCAGCAGCACCTCGTTGGTGGTGCCGGAGCGCAGCAGGTCGAAGATCGACTGGAGCGGGTCCTCCACGGAAGCGGTGGGGAAGTCGACCACGCCCACGTCCCGTACGCGGGTGAGGTTCAGGCGCTTGAGGGCCGCGCCCGCGCCCACGAAGCCGGAGACGAAGTCGTCGGCGGGGTTGGTGAGGATGGCCTCGGGGGTGTCGAACTGGGCGATGTGCGAGTGCTCGCGGAGCACCGCGATCCGGTCGCCCAGCTTGATCGCCTCGTCGAAGTCGTGGGTGACGAAGACGATCGTCTTGCGCAGCTCGTGCTGGAGCCGGATCAGCTCGTCCTGGAGGTGGTCGCGGGTGATCGGGTCCACCGCGCCGAACGGCTCGTCCATCAGCAGGACGGGCGGGTCGGCGGCCAGCGCGCGCGCCACGCCGACGCGCTGCTGCTGCCCGCCGGAGAGCTGGCGCGGGTAGCGGCCGTGGAACTCGCGCGGGTCCAGGCCCACCAGGTCGAGCATCTCCTCGACGCGGCTGTCCACCTTCGCCTTCTTCCAGCCGACCATCTTCGGGACGAGCGCGATGTTCTGCGCGACGGTCATGTGCGGGAACAGGCCGGACGACTGGATCGCGTAGCCGACCTTGCGGCGCAGCCCGACCGGGTCGATGCCGGTCACGTCCTCGTCGCCGATCCGGATGGTCCCGGAGGTGGGTTCGATCAGCCGGTTGATCATCTTCAGGGTGGTGGACTTGCCGCACCCCGAGGGCCCGACGAGGATCACCGTCTCGCCCGGCTTGATCTCCATGCTCACGTCGTCGACCGCGGGCGCCGGGGTGCCCGGGTACCGCTTGGTCAGGTGCTCCAGCGCGATGCCGGCGCCGGATGCGGTGGTCTCAGGCACGGATCCCCCTGGGAATGGTCAGGCGTCCGATCAGTACGTACGCGGCGTCGAAGAGCAGGGCCAGGACGACGATGCCGAGCGTCCCGGACAGCACCTGGTTGAGCGCGTTGGCGCTGCCCAGCGACGAGATCCCGCGGAAGATCTCGTTGCCCAGGCCGGGGCCCGAGGCGTAGGCGGCGATGGCCGCGATGCCCATCAGCATCTGGGTGGAGACCCGGATGCCGGTCAGGATCGGCGGCCAGGCCAGCGGCAGTTCCACCCGCAGCAGCCGGGCCGTACGGGACATCCCGATGCCCTTGGCGGCGTCGATCAGCGCGGGATCGACGCCGCGCAGGCCGACGACGGCGTTGCGCACCACCGGCAGCAGCCCGTACAGCGTCAGGGCGATGACGGTCGGTGCCACGCCGAGGCCGACGATCGGCACCAGCAGGCCGATCAGGGCCAGCGAGGGCACCGTCAGGATCGTCGCGGTGGTGGCGGTGGCCAGGTTCCCGGCCCACTCGCTGCGGTAGGTGGCGACGCCGAGCAGCACCCCGAGCACGGTGGCCAGCACCATGCACTGGAAGACGGCGCTGGCGTGCTGAAACGTGTCCGTCAGCAGCTGGGTGTGCCGGCTGCCGACGTACTCCCAGAAGCTCACACGCGCCCTCCTCGGTCAGTCCCCCGCGGCTTGCTTGACCAGCGGGACGATGCGCAACGGAACCGGGTTTTCCATGACAATGGCGGTGGAAGCCCGCATGATGCCATCAAAGCCCACAACCAGGTCGATGACCCGCTGCAAGTCGGCGTTCGAACGGGCAACGAGCCTGCACAGCATGTCCCCATGTCCCGTCGTTGTATGCAGCTCAAGCACTTCGGGTACGGACGCCAAGTGCGCGCGTACGTCGGCCCCTTGGCCCTGTTTGATCTCCAGCGTGGCGAACGCGGTGACCGGGTAGCCCAGCGCCGCGGGGTCCACGTCGGGCCCGAATCCCCGGATCACTCCGTTCGACTGAAGCCGGTCCAGGCGCGCCTGCGCCGTCCCGCGCGCCACGCCGAGCCGGCGTGACGCCTCCAGCACGCCGATGCGCGGTTCCTCGGCGAGCAGTTCCAGGAGCCTGCCGTCCAAATGATCGATCGCCACGGCCGTTGCCTCCGAAATTGATGGTCATCATGTACGAATCGTCCGGTGAATAGCGCGCTTCGCTGTGCATATTGCCCAGTGGATGTGCAAACTATTGCGCATTGTGTGGGCCGGGGAGAGCCTGCCGCCATGACTCAGACCACGGACCACACCACCCCCACGAGTGCGCGGCAGGCCGATCCCTTCCCGGTCAAGGGGATGGACGCGGTCGTCTTCGCCGTCGGCAACGCCAAGCAGGCAGCGCACTACTACGCCACCGCCTTCGGCATGAAGCGCGTCGCCTACTCCGGACCGGAGAACGGCAGCCGCGAGACCGCCAGTTACGTGCTCGAATCCGGCGCCGCCCGCTTCGTCTTCACCTCCGTCATCAAGCCGACGACCGACTGGGGCCGCTTCCTGGCCGACCACGTCGCCGCGCACGGTGACGGCGTCATCGACCTCGCCATAGAGGTGCCGGACGCGCGCGCCGCCTACGCCTACGCCCTGGAGCACGGCGCCACCGGCATAGAGGAGCCGTACGAGACCAAGGACGAGCACGGCGTCGTCGTGCGCGCCTCCATCGCCACGTACGGCAAGACCCGGCACACCCTGGTCGAGCGCACCGATTACGACGGCCCCTACCTGCCCGGCTACGTCGCCGCCGACCCGATCGTCGAGCCCGGAGCCCGCCGCTTCCAGGCCATCGACCACTGCGTCGGCAACGTCGAACTCGGCAAGATGGACGAGTGGGTGGCCTTCTACAACAACGTCATGGGCTTCACGAACATGAAGGAGTTCGTCGGCTCGGACATCGCCACCGAATACAGCGCGCTGATGTCGAAGGTGGTCGCGGACGGCACCCGCAAGGTGAAGTTCCCGCTCAACGAGCCGGCCATCGCCAAGAAGAAGTCGCAGATCGACGAATACCTGGAGTTCTACGGCGGCCCCGGCTGCCAGCACATCGCCCTGGCCACCAACGACATCGTCGCCAGCGTCCGGGCCATGCGCGTGGCCGGCGTCGAGTTCCTGGACACCCCGGACTCCTACTACGACACCCTCGGCGAGTGGGCGGGCGAGACCCGCGTCCCGGTCGAGACGCTGCGCGAGCTGAAGATCCTGGTCGACCGGGACGAGGACGGCTATCTTCTGCAGATCTTCACCAAGCCGGTCCAGGACCGCCCCACCGTCTTCTTCGAACTGATCGAGCGGCACGGCTCGATGGGCTTCGGCAAGGGCAACTTCAAGGCCCTGTTCGAGGCGATCGAGCGGGAGCAGGAGCGGCGCGGCAACCTCTGACCGCCGGCCCGCGACCGGCCCGCCTTCCCAGGGCCCCCTGAACGCCACCCCCCCCACCCCGCGGCCCCGCCGGACCCTGACCCGGCGGGGCCGCGGCCCTTCCCGCGGGGAGCGGCGCTCCCGCACCCGGACACCGCCGCCCGGGTGCGGGAGGGGATCTTCCGTGTACGGCCCACGGATGGGAGGCTGGCGGCATGGACCTCATCGCACGCCTGCGCGACGGCCTCCCCGGGGAAGCGATCCTCACCGACCCCGACGTCACCGGCGCCTACGCCCACGACATGGCGAGCTTCTGCGAGGCCGGCAGCCCGGCCGTGGTCGTCCTGCCGCGTACGGTCGAACAGGTCCAGCACGTGATGCGCACCGCCACCGCACTGCGCGTCCCGGTCGTCCCCCAGGGCGCCCGTACGGGACTGTCCGGCGCCGCCAACGCCTCCGACGGCTGCATCGTGCTCTCCCTGGTCAAGATGGACCGGATCATCGAGATCAACCCCGTCGACCGGATCGCGGTCGTCGAGCCCGGCGTGATCAACGCGGTGCTCTCCCGCGCCGTCAACGAACACGGCCTCTACTACCCGCCGGACCCCTCCAGCTGGGAGGAATGCTCCATCGGCGGCAACATCGGCACCGCCTCCGGCGGCCTGTGCTGCGTCAAATACGGCGTCACCGCCGAGTACGTCCTCGGCCTGGACGTCGTCCTCGCCGACGGACGGCTGCTGAAGACCGGCCGGCGCACCGCCAAGGGCGTCGCGGGCTACGACCTCACCCGGCTGTTCGTCGGCTCCGAGGGCAGCCTCGGCATCGTCGTACGCGCCGTGCTCGCCCTCAAGCCCGAGCCGCCCCAGCAGCTCGCGCTCGCCGCCGAGTTCCCCTCCACCGCCGCCGCGTGCGACGCCGTCTGCGAGATCATGGCCCGCGGCCACGCCCCCGCGCTGCTCGAACTCATGGACCGTACGAGCATCCGCGCCGTCAACGCGATGGCCAACATGGGCCTGCCCGAGAGCACCGAAGCGCTCCTGCTCGCCGCCTTCGACACCCCCGACCCGGCCGCCGACCTCGCCGCCGTCGGCGCGCTGTGCACGGCCGCCGGAGCCACCGACGTCGTACCGGCCGACACCCCGGCCGAATCCGACCTCCTCCTCCAGGCCCGGCGGCTGACCCTGACCGCCCTGGAACGGGTCAAGTCCGCCACGATGATCGACGACGTGTGCGTACCGCGCTCACAGCTCGCCGCGATGCTCGACGGCACCGCCGCCATCGCCGAGAAATACGGCCTGACCATCGGCGTCTGCGCCCACGCGGGCGACGGCAACACCCACCCCACCGTCTGCTTCGATGCGGCCGACCCCGACGAGTCCCGGCGCGCCCGCGAATCCTTCGACGAGATCATGGCGCTCGGCCTGGAACTGGGCGGCACCATCACCGGCGAGCACGGCGTCGGCGTCCTGAAGAAGGAGTGGCTGGCCCGCGAGCTGGGCCCGGTGGGCCTGGAGATGCACCGCGGCATCAAGGCGGTCTTCGACCCGCTGGGGCTGCTCAACCCCGGGAAGGTGTTCTGACCGGGACCTTCTAGGGTCATGGCCATGAACTCCGAACTCTGGACGGCCATCGCCGCAGCCGTCGTCGTCATCGTCGTGCTCGCCTCCTCCGCGGACGTGCGCCACAAGGCGCTGGACCGCAGACTCCGGCGCATCGACCGCAAGCTCGACCTGATCATGGAACACCTGGGCGTCGAGGAGACCGGCCCCGAGGGCATGGCCGAGATCGACGCGCTGCTGCACAAGGGCAGGAAGATCGAGGCGATCAAGCGGTACCGGGAGCTGACCGGCGCCGGACTGGCCGAGGCCAAGGACGCCGTGGAGCGCCGGGAGGGCTGAGCGAGCCGTGCCCGCGAATGCCCCGATCCATGTGGTCCGGCCGGGCGTCCGGCACCAGGATGGACCCGACCGCCGCGATGCCGACCGCAGGGAGCGAGAGCGATGCCAGGAACCACGGAGACCGCAGGCCAGGACACGTACGACGTCATCGTGCTGGGCGCCGGGCCGACCGGCGAGAACGTGGCCGACCGGGCCCATGCCCTCGGCCTGAGCGCGGTGATCGTGGAGAGCGAGCTGGTCGGCGGCGAATGCTCGTACTGGGCGTGCATGCCCAGCAAGGCGCTGCTGCGCCCGGTCACCGCCCGCGCCGACGCGCGCCGCGTGCCCGGCCTGCACCAGGCCGCGTCCGCGCCGCTGGACACCAAGGCGGTGCTCGCGCACCGCGACGCGTTCACGTCGCACTGGAAGGACGACGGCCAGGTCCAGTGGCTGGACTCGGCCGGCATCGACTTCGTACGCGGCAAGGCCCGTCTCGACGGGCCCCGGCGCGTGGTGGTCGCCACCGGCGCGGACGAGCGCGTACTCACCGCCCGGCACGCCGTCGCCGTGTGCACCGGCAGCCGCGCCCTCCTCCCCGACCTGCCAGGACTCACCGCGGCCCGCCCCTGGACCAGCCGCGAGGCGACCAGCGCCCAGTCCGTGCCGCCGCGCCTGGTGGTGGTCGGCGGCGGCGTCGTGGGCGTCGAAATGGCCACCGCCTGGCGGGCCCTGGGCTCCGCGGTGACCCTCCTGGTACGCGGCGGCGGGCTGCTGCCCAAGATGGAGCCCTTCGCGGGCGAACTGGTCGCCGAGGCGCTGACCGAGGCGGGCGCCGCCGTCCGCACCGGCGTGTCCGTGACCGCCGTACGGCGCGAGATGCCCAACGGGCCCGCCACCGTCGTCCTGGACGGCGGCGAGCAGATCGTCGCCGACGAGGTCCTGTTCGCCACCGGCCGCGCGCCGCGCACCGACGACGTCGGCCTGGAGACGGTGGGCCTGGAGCCCGGCACCTGGCTGGAGGTGGACGACACCTGCCGGGTACGGGGCGTGGCGGACGGCTGGCTGTACGGCGTCGGCGACGTCAACCACCGCGCGCTCCTCACCCACCAGGGCAAGTACCAGGCCCGTATCGCGGGCGCCGCCATCGCGGCACGCGCCCAGGGCACCACGGACCTCGACACCGGCCGCTGGGGCGCGCACGCCGCGACCGCCGACACCGCCGCCGTACCCCAGGTCGTCTTCACCGACCCCGAGGTCGCCTCCGTCGGCCTGACCGCCGCCGAAGCCGAACACGCCGGCCACCGCACCCGCGTCGTCGACCACGACCTCGGCAACGTCGCGGGCGCCGGCCTCTACGCCGACGGCTACCGCGGCCGCGCCCGCATGATCGTCGACCAGGACCGCGAAGTCCTCCTCGGCGTCACCTTCGTCGGCCCCGCGGTGGGCGAACTCCTCCACTCGGCAACCGTCGCGGTGGCCGGCGAGGTCCCCCTCGACCGCCTGTGGCACGCCGTACCGGCCTATCCGACGATCAGCGAGGTGTGGCTGCGGCTGCTGGAGACGTACCGGGGCTGAGGACCGCGGACCGGGCCGTCCCCGGACCGGGGACGGAGGGCGCCGGACCGGGGGCGGCCGGTCCGGCGGTGTAGGTCGGATTCCCGATACCCGCGGGCGAGGTGCCGCCATACGGTCAGGAGTGCCAGAGCTCAACGGACCTGAACGTCAGCGACCTTCGCAGGAGGACCACCGTGTCCGTACACCTCGACCACACCATCGTCCACGCCACCGACAAGTTCGCGTCCGCCCGCTTCCTCGCGGAGCTGGCCGGGCTGGACGAGCCGACGGGCTTTGGCCCGTTCGCCGCCGTACAGGCCGCGGCCGGCCTGACCATCGACTACGCCGAGCACGTCGTGGAGCCGGCCGCGATCGTGCCCCAGCACCTCGCGTTCCGGGTCTCCGAGGAGGAGTTCGACGCGATCTTCGCCCGTATCCAGGAGCGCGAACTGCCGTACTGGGCGGACCCGTACCACCGCAAGCCGCAGCAGATCAACCACCTCGCCGGCGGGCGCGGGGTCTACGTCAGCGACCCGGACGGCCACGCCATCGAGTTCCTCACCCGCAAGCACAGCCTGGCGGACCTCGGTACCGAAGCGTCCTGACGCGGGTACGTCCGGCCCGGACCGTACGGCCCGGCGTCACGCCCCGGCCTCCGGCGACTCGTCGGACGGCCACGGGTCGGACAGCCACAGGTCGTCCCGCGACGCCATCGCGAACAGCGCGCTCAGCCCTTTGTCCAGCCCCAGGTGCTCCTGCTCGGACCCCGGCGGCACCACGCGCAGCGTGCGCTCCAGCCACGCCGAGACCGCCGCGGCCGGCGCCTCCAGCAGCGCGTCGCCGTCCGGGGAACTGAGCGCCATGCAGACCACGCTGCGCCCGTCCACCTTCGTGGGCCACACCCGCACGTCGCCGTTGCCGCACGGCCGGAACACCCCCTCGACGAGCAGTTCGCGGGCGAACGTCCAGTTGACGGGGGCGTCGGAGCCGATGTGGAAGGTCACGTGGATGGCGTAGGGGTCGTCCGTGCGGTAGGTCAGCCGGGCCGGTACGGGAATGCTGCGCTCCGGCGACAGGACCAGGCCCAGCTCCAGCTCTCGTTCCACCACGGTGTGCATGCGGTCCGCCTCTCTCTGTACCTGCTGCGGACCCATGGGACGAGGCCCGCACCTGGATAGAGGCCGCTGCGCCCGGACCATTACGCGACTTCGCACAACTTTTTTCGCGGGCCTCTTCCAGGTGGTCCCGCCCGGCCGGGACGCCCGGCCCGACCCTCCGTCTGATAGATGTGGACGCTGCGTTGCGGCAGACTGCACATGCCCCACCCACCACACCAGGCCGAGAACAGATACGGGACTTCGGACATGAGCGCCCCTTCCTCAGGATCCGCCGGCGGCAGCCCCACGCCAGGCTTTTATCCGGACCCGTCCATCCCCGGCTACATCCGGTACTGGAACGGTGCCGCGTGGGTGCCGGGCACCAGCCGTCCGGCGCCCGCCGAGGGCGAGGCGCTGCCCGCACCGCCGCCCGGCGCCGCCGCCCAGGCCCCGGCGCCCGCGCCGGCCCCCACCCCCGCCGTGGAGGAGACCGGTCCGGTCTTCCTCGACGACGAGGGGGAGTCCGGCGGGCCGTCTTCCGGTACGGACGCCCCGGCCTCCGCCTGGCAGGCCGACACGGCGAGGCAGAACGGCTTCGGCGAGCAGGACCGGCACGTCGCCTGGGGCTCGCCCGAGGAGCGGCAGGGCGGGCTGCCGCAGCAGCGGGACGAGGCCGGGACACCGGCGGAGGGGGAGGGCGCCCCGCGCTCCGACGGTACGGTCACCATCCGCGCCGTACCGGACGAGGACCCGCGCCGCGACCACGGCACGACCACGATCCGCGCCGTGCGCCCAGGCGCGAACGCGGGCGGCAAGAGCGACACGATGGCGTTCCGGGTGGCGCCGCAGCCCGGCCCCGCGCCGTCGTCGCCCGCTCCCGGCAGCACGGCGCCGCAGCCGCTGCCGTCCACCGGCGCGCAGCAGCCGCCGACGGCTCCAGGACCGCGGCAGGGGCCCGCGCAGCCCGGCCCCGGTGGTCCGGGCGCCGCCGCCCAGGGACCGGCCCAGCAGGCGCCGCAGGGGCCCGTACAGCCGCAGTCCGGGCCCGCGCCCGCCGCGGCGCCGACCCCGCACCATCCGTTCCAGCCCCAGCAGCCCCAGCAGGCACCCGCGCCCCACGCGCCGGTCCATCAGGCGCCGCAGCCCGCGCCGGGCCCCGCTCCGCACGCCCCCCAGGCCCAGCCCGCGCCCCCCTTCTCCGGCTTCCCGCCGCAGCAGGACGCCGGCGCGGCCGAGGGCGTCGTGCCCTGGAAGCCGCCGACCTCCGACCCGTTCGCCGCGGCGGCGCAGGCGCAGGGCCGCCCCGCCTCCCTGGGCCGCCGGTTCGCCGCCCGCCTGATCGACACGCTCGCCCTGGCCGTCATCACCGGCGCCGCCGCCGTACCGCTGTGGGGCCCGGCCACCGAGCACATCGACGCCAAGGTGGAGGCCGCCAAGCAGTCCGGGCGCGAGGTCACGGTCTACCTGCTGGACGGCACGACCGGCCCCTACCTGGCCATCGTGCTCGCCGTGCTGCTCATCGGCGGCGGGCTGTACGAGGTGCTGCCCACCGCCAAGTGGGGCCACACGCTCGGCAAGAAGCTGTGCGGCGTGCGGGTGCTGGACATCGAGGGGCACGACACCCCGCCGCTGTCCTCGGTGATCAAGCGCTGGCTGGTGTACGGGGTGCTCGGCGTCCTGGCGGTCGGGATCGTCAACGCGGTGTGGTGCCTGTTCGACCGCCCGTGGCGGCAGTGCTGGCACGACAAGCTCGCGCGGACGTTCGTCGCCGAGAAGTAGCCCGCCCGCCCGGCCGCGTCACCCGCCCGGCCCTCGCCGGATGCGGAGCCGCGCGGCCCGGGTTCGACTCGGGCCATGAGCACCGACCAGCCCAGGCCCGGCTCCGGCGGCGAACCGCCGGAGGAAGACCCGTTCCTGAAGAGGCCGCAGGACCCGCCGAGGGGCGGCTCTCCGTACGGGGACGAGCGGGCCGGTGGCTCTCCGTACGGCGGCCGCCCTGCGGAGGGCTCCCCGTACGACCGGCCGGCGAACGCCACCCCGTACGGTGAACAGCCCCCCGGCGGTGACCCGTACGGCGGCGCCCCGCCCCCCGGCAGCGGCCCGCCGCCCGGCGGGATGCCCCCGCCCCCGTACGGCGGCGACCCGTACGGCGGGAACCCCTATGGGGGCCAGTACGGCGCCGCCGATCCGCTCGCCGGGATGCCGCCGCTGGCGAACCGGGGCCGCCGGCTGGTGGCCCGCATCATCGACTGGATCATCGTCTGCGTACCGGTCGGCCTGATCATGAGCGCGATCGTCGGCGGCTTCGACTACTGGACGACGGACGACACGCAGACCGGCCGGCAGGCGTGGGTCTCCGGCGTCACGATGCTGGCCTACCTCGTCTACGAGGGCCTGATGCTCACCAGCCGCGGCCAGACCGTCGGCAAGATGGTGATGAAGATCCGGGTGGGGATGCTGGAGAACGGCGCGGTGCCGGCCGGGCAGGCGGGATGGGTGCGGGCGGTGGTGTACACGCTCCCGGAGATCGTGCCGTGCTGCGGCTTCATCTTCTGGCTCGTCAACGTCCTGTGGTGCACCTGGGACAAGCCGTACCAGCAGTGCCTGCACGACAAGGCGGCGAAGACCGTGGTGGTCTCCGCCGCCTGACGGCCCGGCGGCCGCGGCGGCTCCGGCGCGTCAACCGGCGGTCGGCGCACCCCTCTTCCGAGCGGTGCCCGGCCGCCTACGCGCGTCCACCAGCCACGGACGGGTGACTAACGGGAGTGCTCACTGACGCGCGCCTCGGAGGAGACGCCCGCGTGGGTGCGCTGGCGCGGCAGGCGCGCGGTCGCCGTACCGGCGCTGGACGGCAGCTGCGCGCCCGCGGCCGCGCGCCGGGCCGTACGCCGTGCCACATGAAAAGCCCCCGGCAGCGGCGCCGTCATGGCGACCAGCAGGCCGAGGGCCAGCGCGGCGACGGCGATGACCGTGATGCCGGCGCCGTTGCGTGTCTGTGAGAGCAGCAGCATGGCGAGGGTCGAGAAGATGACGGTGGCCGAACCGTAGGCGAGCTGTGCGGCAGTCGGACGAGGCATGGCGGATCCGTCCTCAAGAGGTCGGCAGGGGTGTGGTCGACAGGGGCGCGCGCCGTCAAATGACTCTACGGTCCTTACTGCCCGAGCGGAACTGGCGGTAAGCGTGACCTAACCCACGGTTCCGGAGCATAGGGGGCGCACGGATTCATCCGGAGTTTGAACGTCCCTGATCGGGGCGCTGGTTGGGGTGTGCGGAGCACGCCATGGGGGAGCCGCCGGGGGGAGTGCGGGTACGCACGGAAAACGTGCACGGAGATGTCCGATAGCCGCAACCTGGGGGTCGAAAACCGTACTTCTCTGACGTGCCCAAGTCAAGGTCTGTCTTTTCCCTTCCCCTTCCGGTCAAATGCTGCCATCCAGCGACCAATTCCCAAGGGGAGGAATGCGCCAAGTGAGAGCCAAGAGACGGGCGTTCAGACCGGCCGCCCTGGTCACCGCCGCCGCCGCGATCGGGGCGGCCGCCCTGTCTTCCGGCGCGCCGGCGCAGGCCGACGACGGCCCCGGGCCGCTCGCCGTCCAGCGGCAGGACCCCGGGTCCCCCGCCAAGCAGGCCGTCGACCACGACCTGAAGGGCCCGTTCAGCGACCAGCAGGCGGCGCAGCGCAAGGAAGCGCTCCAGCAGGTCATCTCCGGCGACGCCAAGCCCACCAAGCGCGGCGCCTCGCAGGTCGTGAAGCTCAACGGCGGCAAGTACGTCGAACTCGCCCGCGAGAAGACCGACAAGATCTTCACCATCCTGGTCGACTTCGGTGACAAGGTCGACGACACCACGATGTACGACCCGGACGGCGACGGCCCCAAGCCCCCGGTGAAGAAGTACGGCGGCACGGCCGGCCCCGCGCACAACACCATCGCGCAGCCCGACCGCCGCAACGACAACTCCACCGCCTGGCAGAAGGACTACAACCGCCAGCACTTCCAGGACCTCTACTTCTCGCACGACAAGGACAAGGAGTCCCTGGCCAAGTACTACGAGAAGCAGTCCTCGGGCCGCTACTCGGTCGACGGCGAGGTCTCCGACTGGGTCAAGGTCGACTGGAACGAGGCCCGTTACGGGTCCAACTACTGCGGCTCCACCAACTGCCCCAGCGCCTGGGACCTGATCCGCGACGGCGTCAACCGCTGGGCCGAGGACCAGAAGGCCAAGGGCCGTACCGACGCCCAGATCAAGGCCGACCTCGCCAAGTACGACCAGTGGGACCGCTACGACCACGACGGCGACGGCAACTTCAACGAGCCCGACGGCTACATCGACCACTTCCAGATCGTGCACGCCGGCGAGGACGAGTCCGCGGGCGGCGGCGCCCAGGGCAAGGACGCCATCTGGGCACACCGCTGGTACGCGTACGGCAGCGACTCCGGCCACACCGGCCCCGCCGGCAACAAGGCCGGTGGCACCCAGATAGGCAACACCGGTGTCTGGGTCGGTGACTACACGATGCAGCCCGAGAACGGCGGCCTGGGCGTCTTCGCCCACGAGTACGCCCACGACCTCGGTCTGCCGGACGAGTACGACACCACCGGCACCGGTGAATCCTCCGTCGACTCCTGGTCGCTGATGTCCGGCGGCTCCTGGCTCGGCCGCGGCAAGGACGCCATCGGCGACCTCCCCGGCGACATGAGCGCCTGGGACAAGCTCCAGCTCGGCTGGCTCAACTACGCCAAGGCGAAGGCGGCCACCAAGTCCACCCACATGCTGGGCGTCGCCGAGTACAACACCAAGAACAAGCAGGCCGTGGTGGTCGAATTGCCCGCCAAGTCGGTCCGCACCGACGTCGTCAAGCCCGCCGAAGGCACCCAGCAGTGGTGGAGCGGCATGGGCAACGACCTGAAGAACACCCTCACCCGCTCCGTGGACCTCACCGGCAAGAAGAGCGCCGCCCTGACGCTCAAGGGCTGGTGGGACATCGAGCAGAACTACGACTACGCGTACGCCGAGGTCTCCACCGACGGCGGCGCCAACTACACGCCGCTGGACGGCACCGCCGACGGCAAGGCGATCCCCCGCGACGGCAGCGACAAGCCCGCCCTCACCGGCACCTCGGACTCCTACAAGGACCTGGTCTTCCCGCTCGACGCCTACGCCGGCAAGAAGATCGACCTGCGCTTCCGCTACCAGACCGACGGCGGGGCCGCCCAGAAGGGCTTCACCGCCGACGCGATCTCGGTGACCGCGGACGGCGCGGCGCTCTTCACGGATGGCGGCGAGGCCGGGGACAACGGCTGGACGGCCAAGGGCTTCTCGCGCATCGGCGCGTCCTTCACCAAGGACTACCCGCGCTACTACATCGCCGAGAACCGCCAGTACATCTCGTACGACAAGACCCTCCAGACCGGCCCGTACAACTTCGGCTGGGCGTCCACCCGTCCCCAGTGGGTCGAGCACTTCCCGTACCAGAACGGCGTCCTGATCTGGCTGTGGGACACCTCGCAGCCCGACAACAACGTCGGCCAGCACCCGGGCCACGGGCAGATCCTCCCGGTCGACGCCCACCCGCAGGCCGAGAAGTGGTCGGACGGCAAGCTGATGCGCAACCGCTTCCAGACCTACGACTCGACCTTCACCGCGCACCGCACGGATGCGCTGACGCTCCACAAGGACGGCAAGGTCACCAAGATCTCGTCGAAGCCCGGGGTGACCGTCTTCGACGACCGCAAGGGCGACTACTACGACGAGTCGAACCCGACCGGCGGCGTGATCGTTGCTGACACCAACACCCGCATCAAGATCCTCGCGGAAGCCTGGAATGGCTCCTCGGTGCTGCTCCAGGTGGGCCCCTCCACCAAGTAATCAGCAAAACCGCAGGTCATAGACCGATCGGCCGTCGCCCCCTAGCGGGCGGCGGCCGTTCGCGTTTAGATGCATTCTGCGAGTTCTTGTTGACACCGAGTCTTACGGGGAGTTCATGTCCATGACCGGAGGAGGGTTCATCAGGCTTCCCGGCGGAAGCGTGGTGGTCGCCCTCGCGCTACCCAGACCGGGCCATACGGGGCACCGCGTACGGGTGCTCGTACACGCCGTGAACCGCCAGCGGGCGCTGACGCGGTTGCGGAACCTGGGGCTGCGGGCGGTGTACCTGCGCGGCAACACGGAGCCGCCGACGCCTGACGAGGTCACGGCGGTGCTGCACCACCCGGACGGGCTGGTGTGGCGCGAGACGCCGGAGGACGATACGGAGTCTTGGCATCCGATTCGGGCGCTGTTGCGGTGCCGCTGATCGCGGCGGAGCCGCGGGTTTGTGGGGGTCTGGCCCGCGCATGCGCTGTCGCGCGGGTGCGCATTGGCTGGTCTGTGGGGCGGGGGTGCCCAGGGGGCCATCTCCTCGGCGCCTGGAGCGGCCGTCATGTCTGGACGCAACCATGTAACGGTCGCCTGCGGGGAGTGTCCCCCTGCACACCCCCTCCCGTCGGTGTGGCGTGTGCGGGCCGGTGGGGGGAGGGGGAAAGAAGCCTGGTGCGCGCCCCCCCATGAGCGGAAGCTCGCCCTTGCGTAGGCGCAGGGCCCGGGCGGCTCCGCGTCGTGCGGAGGGGGCCGCATGGGTCCGGCCGCCAGGGGTCTGTAAAAGACCCCCGCCACGGCGGCGGGAAAGCCGCCCACGGCGCGGGCTCGGGGACACGTAGGGGTCTCCCCGCAGGCGACCGAAGCCCCGGTTGCGTCCAAACTATTCGGCCGCTCCAGGCGCCGAGGAGTGACCCCTGCGGGGCCCCGAGCCCCCACCCACCGAGCCCCAGGCGCCAAGGCGCACCCCCACCGGGGCACCGCAAACCCACCGGGCAGAACCGCACCCCCACCGGGGCAACCGCAAACCCCCCGATGACCGACCCCTCACGCAGCGATAACCACCGGCTTTCCGGTCAGCTCGATGCCGGCGGCCCGCATCCGCTCCAGCGCCGCCTCCGTCGTTCCCGCCGCCACCCCGGCCGTAAGGTCGAGCAGTACCCGCGTACGGAACCCCTCCCGCACCGCATCCAGCGCCGTGGCCCGCACGCAGTGATCCGTGGCCAGCCCGACCACGTCCACCTCGGTCACCCCGTGACCATGCAGCCAGTCCGCCAGGGGGCGGCCGTTCTCGTCTTCGCCTTCGAAGCCGCTGTAAGCGGCAGCGTGCGAGCCTTTGGAGAAGACCGCGTCCACCGCCCCGGACGCGAGCGCCGGCGCGAAGTTCGGGTGGAAGCCGCTGCCTTCCGTGCCGGCGACGCAGTGCGGGGGCCAGGACGTCTCGTAGTCCGGGCGTACGGAGAAGTGGTCGCCGGGGTCGATGTGGTGGTCGCGGGTCGCCACGACGTGCCGGTAGCCGCTGCCCGCCGCCTGCCCCACCAGGTCGGTGATGGCGGCGGCCACATCCGCACCACCTGCCACAGCGAGGCTGCCGCCCTCGCAGAAATCGTTCTGCACGTCTACGACGATCAATGCCCGGTGCATGGTGCGAGCCTTCCGGCTGGGAGGGGAGGGAGGGGGCGCGGAGCAGGTGTGACCGAGGGTAGCCACTCTCCGCGCCCAGGGGGAGTGGGCACCGGGAGCACGCCCGGGCAGACCCACCCGCCCCGGCGAACCAGGATTTCGGCCTACCGCCCGCGCAGACCCGCCCGTTCCGGAGGGCCATGTTTTCGACCTGCCGCCCGCGCAGGCGGGCACCGCCCCGGCGGGCCAGGACCGCGGCCGACCGCCCGCGCAGCGGGCACCGCACCGCTACGCCGACTCCGTCGGCAGCACCGCCTCCCCCCGGGACAACTGCATCGCGGACATCGGCAACCCGCCCCGCGCCGCGATATGCCGCTCCCGCGCCGCGTCCAGCGGCTCGCGTGCGACGACCTCGCCGCCGCGGACCAGCGGCACCGGCAGCAGGCGGTCGGCGAGTTCCGGGGGTACGGGGCCGGTGCCGACGACCTCCGCTTCGGCGACGCCGTGTTCGTCCAGGCGGCGTGCGGCCCACTTGCGGCCGCCGAGGGACGCCTTGCCGCCCATGGACTTCTTGGCGACCGGCCGCAGCGGGGCGTCCGGTGCGTCGTTGTCGGCGCGGGCGACGAGCTTGTAGACCATGGAGGCGGTGGGGTGTCCGCTGCCGGTGACCAACTGGGTGCCCACGCCGTACGCGTCGACCGGCGCGGCCGCGAGGGAGGCGATGGCGTACTCGTCCAGGTCGCTGGTCACGACGATCTTCGTGTCTTGGGCGCCCAGCTCGTCCAGCTGCTGGCGGACCCGGTGGGCGAGCAGCAGCAGGTCGCCGGAGTCGATGCGTACGGCGCCGAGGCCGGGCCCCGCGACCTCCACGGCGGTGCGGACCGCCTCGGCGACGTCGAAGGTGTCCACGAGCAGCGTGGTGCCGCTGCCGAGGGAGTCGACCTGCGCCTGGAACGCGTCCCGCTCGCTGTCGTGCAGCAGGGTGAAGGAGTGGGCGCTGGTGCCGACGGTCGGGATGTTGTAGCGGAAGCCGGCCGCCAGGTCGGACGTGGAGTGGAAGCCGCCCACGTAGGCCGAACGGGCGGCGGCGACGGCCGCCAGCTCGTGGGTGCGGCGGGCACCCATCTCGATCAGCGGCCGGTCGCCGGCGGCCACCGCCATGCGGGACGCGGCGGCGGCCACCGCGGAGTCGTGGTTGAGGATGGAGAGGATCACCGTCTCCAGGAGGACCGCTTCGGCGAAGGTGCCCTCGACCCGCATGATCGGCGAGCCGGGGAAGTAGACCTCGCCCTCCGGGTAGCCCCAGATGTCGCCGCGGAAGCGGTAGTCGGCCAGCCAGTCCAGCGTGCGCGTATCGAGGATGCCGCGTTCGCGCAGGAAGCCGAGGATCGTTTCGTCGAAGTGGAAGTTCTCCACCGCGTCCAGGACCCGGCCGGTTCCGGCGACGACTCCGTAGCGGCGGCCTTCGGGCAGGCGCCGGGTGAAGACCTCGAAGACCGAGCGGCGGTCGGCGGTCCCGGACCGCAGCGCGGCCTGCAGCATGGTGAGTTCGTACTGGTCGGTGAAGAGCGCAGTCGACGGCACGGCCACCGGCAGCCCCAGGTCTGCTGTGTTCATGGTGAGATGCTACCTCCCGTACTCGTCACTTTGACGATTTCCCCGGGCCGTTTGTGCGATGCCCCACCACGGGTGGCAGCATGGAGACCGTGAGCGCCGACCCGTCTGCCACCCTCGCCCTTCGATCGACGCGCTGCGCGCTCAGCGCCCCCGTGGAGATCGAACGCCCGGAGTCCAGCGAGGCACCTTCCGAGGTGCCGGACCCGGACGTGCCCTGGGTCACGGTGGTCCACAACGACCCCGTCAACCTCATGAGCTACGTGGCGTACGTTTTCGAGACGTACTTCGGCTACTCGAAGGGCAAGGCCAAGCAGCTCATGCTCGACGTTCACCACAAGGGGCGGGCGGTGGTCTCCAGCGGCACCCGCGAGGAAATGGAGCGCGACGTGCAAGCGATGCACGGCTACGGCCTGTGGGCGACCCTCACCCAGGACCGCTGATGGCCGGACACTTCGAACCCCTGCCCGGCGGCGGTGCGGCCGCCCCCCTCGACGAGGTCGAGATCTCCATCCTGCGCAGCCTCGCCGTCCAGCTCATGGAGCTGATCGGACCGGGCGAGGAGCCGGCCGAGGGCGCGGACCCGCTCGCCGCGCTGTTCACGGACGGCCCCAGCGAGCCGCCCTCCGACCCGGCGCTGGCCCGGCTCTTCCCGAACGCGTACGGCGGCCCGGACGAGGTGCCGGACGACGCCACGCATGCCGCGGCCGCCGAGTTCCGCCGCTATACGGAAAACGATCTGCGCGCCCGCAAGCGCGAGGACGCGCTCGCCGTCGTACGGGCCCTGGACTCGCTCGGACCCGTCGGCGGGAGCGAGCACGGCGCCGTGGACGGCGCCGTGCTGCGTCTGAAGCCGGACGAGTCGCGGCAGTGGCTGGGGGCCCTGAACGACCTCCGGCTGGCCATCGGCACCCGCCTGGAGGTCACCGACGAGGACGAGAGCGGTGAGCTGCTGCGCCTGCCGGACAGCGATCCGCGCAAGCCGATGGTGATGGCGTACCTGTGGCTGGGCGGCCTTCAGGAGAGCTTGATCGAGACGTTGACGGCCTGAGGGGTACGGGGCGAGGCGTACGGGCGGCCCCTACAGGCCGGTGATTTACGTCGCTCCCGGCGCGGTGGCCCGGAGCGTCCGGCCGGCGGGCCGGTGCCCTCGGCCGGGCCGTCACCGGGTGCCGCCTCCGGCGTGCGACCCGCCCCGCGCCTGGCATCCGGGCCGTTTCGCGGCCGTGGCGCGCGCCGTGCGGAGCGGACCGTCCGGGACCCGCTCAACGGACGCTCAAATCCGGATAACGATCGCGTCACCGGCCCTGACTACCCACCAGGCCATTCCAGCATTTATCCTACTTTTCTTGTGCTCGGCTTCGCGGCATCACTGGTAGAGGTGTGCGAGGCCGTGATAGATGTTCACGACCTGCCGTGAGTGACGCCACCCCTGTTGCTCCGGGAGCGCTTGGCCGACCGACCGTCGGCGTGCAGGAACTCCATCCGGGGGGATCGGAACCCGATCCGGACAGACCGGGTCGGAATGGAGAAGGGCGCACCACTCATGACCTCTGTGCAGGTCGAAAAGAAAGTCGGCGGCAGCGACGCCGCGGGGTCTGCTTCCGAAGAGGGTTACCAGCGGGGGCTGGGAAACCGGCAGATCCAGATGATCGCCATTGGTGGCGCCATCGGAACAGGTCTGTTCCTCGGAGCGGGCAAGGCGATCTCGAAAGCGGGACCCAGCATCATCCTGGCCTACGCCATCGTGGGCCTGGTCATCTTCTGCATCATGCGGGCCCTGGGCGAGCTGCTCATGTACCGCCCGGTGTCGGGCTCCTTCTCGGAATACGCCCGCGAATTCCTCGGCCCGTTCATGGGCTTCGTGACCGGTTGGACGTACTGGCTGTTCTGGGTGGTCACCGGCATCACCGAAGTGACTGCCGCGGCCACCTATGTGCAGTACTGGAACAAGGGAATACCCCAATGGGCGTCCGCCCTGGTGTTCACGGTCGCCCTGTTCGGAATCAATCTGATCTCCGTGAAGCTCTTCGGTGAGCTGGAGTTCTGGTTCTCGATGGTCAAGGTCACCGCGATCATCGGCATGATCCTCATCGGTCTCGGCGTGATCACCCTCGGTTTCTCCGACGCCGGCGACACCGCTTCCTTCACGCTTCTGTGGTCGGAGGGCGGATTCTTCCCGAAGGGCATCGGCGGCACGCTGATGACCCTCCAGATCGTGATGTTCGCCTTCCTGGCGGTCGAACTCGTCGGCGTCACCGCGGGCGAGGCCACCGACCCGAAGAAGGTCCTGCCCAAGGCGATCAACACCGTGCCGTGGCGCATCGGCCTCTTCTATATCGGCGCGCTGATCATCATCCTGTCCGTCGTCAGCTGGACCGTCTTCAAGCCGGGCGTGAGCCCGTTCGTCGCGGCCTTCCAGCAGATCGGCCTGCCGGCCGGCGCGGCCATCGTCAACTTCGTCGTACTGACCGCGGCGCTGTCCTCGGCCAACTCCGGCATGTACTCCACCGGCCGGATGCTGCGCGACCTCGCGCTCAACGGGCAGGGCCCGAAGCTGTTCACCCGCCTGAGCAAGAACGGCCTGCCCACCTGGGGTACCGGCGTCTCCGTCGCGATGATGCTGGCCGGCGTGTGGATCAACTACCAGTGGCCGGGCAAGGCGTTCGACCTGGTGGTCTCCTTCGCGACGATCTCCGGTATGTGGGCCTGGATCATGATCCTGCTGTCCCAGCTGCGCTACCGGGCCAAGGCCAACCGCGGCGAGCTGCCGCAGTCGGAGTTCAAGGCGCCCGGCTCCCCGTACACCTCGATCTTCGCGCTGGCCTTCATCGGCATGGTCATCGTGATGATGGGCGTGGACCCGGACGCCCGCGTCTCGCTGTACGCGGCGCCGTTCTGGGCGCTGGTCCTGGGCGTCAGCTACCTGGTGCTCAAGGCGCGCAACCCGGAGTCGTTCGCCAAGCCGGCCGCTACCGCTGTGGGGGCGGATGCGACCGCGAAGGACGGCGAGAAGGGCTGAGGCCGGCCCGTCCCCGTACGGGCCGTTGAGGTAACTGTCCAGCATGCGGGCCGATCCGTACCGACCTCCGGTACGGATCGGCCCGCCTGCTTATTCTTGGCCCCATGCTGACCCTTACCAAGGCCCTGTACGACCAGATCGTGGACCACGCCCGCAAGGACCACCCGGACGAAGCGTGCGGCATGGTCGCGGGCCCGGCCGGCAGCGGACGCCCCGAGCGGTTCATCCCGATGCTCAACGCCGCCCGCTCGCCCACCTTCTACGAGTTCGACTCCCAGGACCTGCTCAAGCTCTACCGCGAGCTGGACGACCGGGACGAGGAACCGGTGATCATCTACCACTCGCACACCGCGACCGAGGCGTACCCGTCCCGTACGGACATCTCCTACGCGAACGAGCCGGGCGCGCACTACGTCCTGGTCTCCACGGCCGACACCGACGACGCGGGGCCCTTCCAGTTCCGCTCGTTCCGGATCGTGGACGGCGTGGTCACGGAGGAAGACGTCGAGGTCGTCGACGCGTACTGACCGCCGGGCGCCGGGCCGTACGGACCACCGCGGCGGCGGGCGCCGGCCGGACGCCTGACACACTGTGCCGCATCACCTCGGGCGGCAGGACCCAGGAACCCGGTGCGAATCCGGGACGGTCCCGCCACTGTGACCGGGCCGCCGAGCGGCCCGGAAGCCAGGAACTGACCTGCCGCCCTCACCACACCGACCAGGGGACGCGGATCCCCCGGAGGAGGCACGGCCATGTCCAGGTCCCATCGCGCCCTGCGCGCGCTCATCTCGGCGGCGCTCCTGCTGCCGCTCGCCGCCTGCGGCAGCGGCGACGACGGCAAGGCGTCGGGCGGAGCGGAGGCCAAGGCGGCCGGCTTCCCGTACACCGTCACCAACTGCGGCGTACGCACCACCTTCCAGGCACCGCCCCGGCGCGCGGTGACCATGAACCAGCACACCACCGAGATCATGCTCGCCCTCGGCCTCAAGGACCGGCTCGCGGGCACCGCCTACCTCGACGACAAGGTGCTGCCGCAGTACGAGAAGGACTACAAGAGCGTCAAGGTCCTCGCCGAGAAGTACCCCTCCTACGAGACGCTGCTCGGCGCCAACCCCGACTTCGTCTACGGCGGGTACGCCAGCGCCTTCGACAAGGCCGAGGGGCGCGAGCGGGCGGCCCTGGAGAAGTCCGGCATCAAGACCCGCCTGAACATCGAGTACTGCGCCCAGGGCAAGACCGGCGTGCAGCAGCTCGCCCAGGAGATCCGCGAGGTCGGAGCCACCTTCGGCGTACGCGACCGGGCCGAGGAACTGGTCAGGAAGGCCGAGACGACGATCGACGCCACCAAGGCGAAACTCAAGGGCGTCGCCCCGGCCTCCGTCTTCGTCTACGACAGCGGCGACACCGCCGTGCACACCGCGGGCGGCAAGGGCATCGGCAACGAGATCATCACCCTCGCCGGCGGCCGCAACGTCTTCGCCGACCAGCGCCGGAACTTCGCCGACGTGTCCTGGGAGCAGATCGTCGAGCGCAAGCCCGAGATCATCGTGATCTACGACTACGGCGGCACCACCGTCGAGGCGAAGAAGAAGCGGCTGCTGGACGACCCGGCGCTCCAGGACGTACCGGCCGTGAAGAACAAGCGGTTCGCGGTGCTGCCGCTGTCCAGCGCGGTGCTCGGCGTACGCGTACCGGACGCGGTCCGGTCGCTGGCCGGGCAGCTGCACCCGGACTCCTTCAAGTAGCCCCGGTGACCTGCGAGACCGCGGCACCGCCGCGCCGCCTGCGCTACCCCCTCGTCCTGACCGTCCTGCTCGCCGCCCTGCTCGCGGCGGGCCTGGCCGGCCTCGTCCTCGGCTCCGTCACCATCCCGCCCGGTGACGTGCTGCGCATCCTGACCGGGGACGCGCCGCCCGGCCCGTACCCGACCATCGTGCTCGACGTCCGGCTGCCGCGCGTGCTGCTCGGCGCCGTCGTCGGCGCGGGGCTGGCCGTCATCGGCACCGTCCTCCAGGCGCTGGTCCGCAACCCGCTCGCCGACCCGTTCCTGCTCGGCGCCTCCTCGGGGGCCTCGACCGGTGCCGTCATGGTCGTCGTCCTGGGCGTCGGCGGCGGCGTGGCCACCACCGTCTCGATGCCGCTGGGAGCCTTCGCGGGCTCGCTCGCCGCGCTGATCGCCGTGTACGCGATGGCCCGGCGCGGCGGCACCATGACCACCGGGCGGCTGGTGCTGGCGGGCGTCGCGGTGCAGTACATCCTGTCCGCGCTCACCAGCCTCGTCCTGGTCACCGCGGCCGAGGCCGAACATCTGCGGGCGATCATGTTCTGGACGCTCGGCGGCCTCGGCCAGGCCCGCTGGAACACCCTGTGGCTGCCCGCCGCCGTGCTGCTCGCCGGGCTCGCGCTGCTGCTCACCCTCGCCCGGCCGCTGGACCTGCTGCTGGTGGGGGAGGAGGGCGCCACCGCCCTCGGCCTGGACACCGGCCGCTTCCGCGCCGCCGTCTTCGTCCTCGCGTCGCTGGTCACCGGCGTGCTCGTGGCGGCCAGCGGCTCGATCGGCTTCGTCGGCCTGATGGTGCCGCACGCCGTACGGATGCTCGTCGGCGCCTCGCACCGCGCCCTGCTGCCGGTCGCGGCGCTGGCGGGCGCGGCCTTCGTGGTCCTCGCCGACCTGCTGGCCCGTACGGTCGCGGGCTCCCAGGAGATCCCCGTCGGCGTGGTCACGGCGCTGGCCGGCGGACCGTTCTTCCTGTGGCTGCTGCGCCGCACGACGCGTACGGAAGGGATCACCGGATGAACGGCCGGACCATGGAGACCGGCGCACCCGCCCCCGCCGAGCTGCGGGCCGAGGGCCTGTCGTACGGCATCGACGGCCGCCACCTGGTCGACGGCGCCGATCTCTACGTCGCGCCCGGCGAGACGGTGGGACTCGTCGGGCCCAACGGCAGCGGCAAGACCACCCTGCTGCGCTGCGTCTACGGCACCCTCGCCCCCACCCACGGCCGGGTCACCCTCGACGGGCGGGACCTGGCCGGGTTCTCCGCCAAGGAGCGGGCCCGGCGCATCGCCACCGTCCCGCAGGACGGCGGCGCCGCGTTCGAGCTGACCGTGCGCGAGATCGTCGCCATGGGCCGCTCCCCGCACAAGCGCTTCTGGGAGACCGACTCGGCGGCCGACGCCGCGCTCACCGGCCAGGCGCTGGCCCGGGTGGGCGCCGCGGCGCTGCACGACCGTTCCTTCGCCGCGCTCTCCGGCGGCGAGCGGCAGCGCGTCCTGGTCGCGCGGGCCCTCGTACAGCAGCCGTCGCTGCTCGTCCTCGACGAGCCGACCAACCACCTCGACATCCGCTACCAGCTCGACATCCTCGCCCTCGTGACCGGCCTCGGCACCAGCGCCCTGCTCGCGTTGCACGACCTCAACCTCGCCGCGTACTACTGCGACCGCCTGTACGTGCTGCGCGCGGGCCGCGTCGTCGCCCACGGCACGCCGCACGAGATCCTCACGCCCGCGCTGCTGGCCGACGTGTACGGGGTGGCGGCGGAGGTCAGCGTGCATCCGGTGACGGGGGCGCCGACGGTGGTGTACCTGCCGCCGGGGGCGGACGCTGCCGAGGGGGTACGGCGATGAGCGCGTACGAGGAAGCGCCCGCGATGAGCGCGTACGAGGCGGCGAGCGCGTACGAGGCGACGACCGCCCAGGACGGCCCGCTCGCCGCACTCGCCGCGCACGGTCCCCGCTACCGCCTCGGGCTCGGCGCCCCGCCGCCCGATGCGCCCGGCTGGCTCGCGGCCGACCGCCTGCTCGATCCGTACGGCCCGGAACTGTCCCATCTGCTGGACACCGAGCACCGCGGCAGCGGTCACCGCACCGCGCACGCCGCCGCCCTCACCCTGATCGCGGTCTACGCGGGCCGGGTCACGGCGGCGGCCGTTCTGCACTGGGCGCTGACCGGGCGCGTCCTGGACGTACGGCCCGGGAACGTGTGGCTGCGGCCGGACCCCGGGCACGGCATCGCGGAGGTACGGCTGCGCGCGTTCCGCATGCTGGACGAGCCGGACGTTCCGGATGCACCGGAGGCGGGCACCGGGAGCGCGGCAACGGTCCAACGCGTTGTCCTCACCCAGCACTTGTTTCCCCTGGCCGACGCCCTGCGAGAGCGCACCCGGGCCGGGCTGCGGCAGCTGCGCGGGGGAGTGGCCCACGGCTGCGCGACCGCCCTCGGCGCCTCCCGCGCCGACCCGGACCTGCTGGCCCGCCGCTGGGCCGCCTTCCTGGACGGCGCTCCCGGCGGGCTCGCCGCGCTGGGCGATGTGGTCGCCGTCACGCGCCCCGACGGCACCCGGCGTCTGGTGTACCTCCGCAGGACCTGCTGCCTCTTCTACACGAGCGCCGAAGCCGTACGCTGCGCCAGCTGCTGCCTGACCAGCAGGGACGACCGCATCGCGGCGTACGAGGGGCGCACCTGAGCCGTACTCCGGCCGCTCCGCGTCCCACCAGGCAGGCGGCAACCGTCCGGATCGCAAGACGAGGTTCCAGTCGCCGGACCGGGAATCGATACGATGACCGCATGGTTTTCCACGACGTGAGCGAGAAGACGCCGGGCATGTTGCTTGTGGCGCGGCTGCACGTCGACCTGTGCCGCCTCGCCAGCGCCATCTGTCCGAAGCGCACTGCCGCCTGACGCCGCCGGACCCCCGGCCGCGCGGCGGCCGCGGCGCGCAGCACGCCTGCGCGCGCCCACCCGCGCTCTCCCGCACAGCGCCACCCGCGACGCACGCCCGCGCCTGCGCCGCGCGCACGCCCATCCCGCACGTCCCGCCCTCCCACAGGAGCACTCATGGCCATCGAGGTCCGTATCCCGACCATCCTCCGCACCTACACCGACGGCCAGAAGGCCGTCGAGGGCAGCGGGGACACGCTCGCCGACCTCTTCGCCGACCTGGAGAGCCGCCACAACGGCATCCGTGAGCGCCTCGTCGACGGCGGCCAGCTGCGCCGCTTCGTGAACGTCTACCTCAACGACGAGGACGTGCGCTTCCTGGAGGGCATCTCCACCAAGCTCAGCGACGGCGACAGCGTCACCATCCTCCCGGCCGTGGCCGGCGGCTCGGGCATGTCCGACGGCCCCCGGGACCAGCGCTGATGCGGTACGACTCCCCGCTGGCGGCGGTCGGCAACACCCCGCTGGTCCGCCTGCCGCGGCTGTCGCCCTCCGCCGACGTCCGCATCTGGGCCAAGCTGGAGGACCGCAACCCGACCGGCTCGGTCAAGGACCGCCCCGCGCTCCACATGATCGAGCAGGCGGAGAAGGACGGCCGGCTCACCCCCGGCTGCACGATCCTGGAACCCACCTCGGGCAACACCGGCATCTCGCTGGCGATGGCGGCCAAGCTCAAGGGCTACCGGATCGTCTGCGTCATGCCGGAGAACACCTCCTCCGAGCGGCGCGAACTGCTCGCCATGTGGGGTGCCGAAATCATCTCCTCGCCCGCGGCCGGCGGCTCCAACACCGCCGTACGGGTCGCCAAGGAGCTGGCCGCCGAGCACCCCGACTGGGTGATGCTCTACCAGTACGGCAACCCCGACAACGCCGGCGCCCACTACGCCACCACCGGCCCGGAGATCCTCGCCGACCTGCCGTCCATCACCCACTTCGTGGCGGGCCTGGGCACCACCGGCACGCTCATGGGCGTCGGCCGCTATCTGCGCGAGCACGTCCCCGGCGTCCAGATCGTCGCCGCCGAGCCGCGCTACGACGACGTGGTCTACGGGCTGCGCAACCTCGACGAGGGCTTCGTGCCCGAGCTGTACGACGAGTCGGTGCTCACCACCCGGTTCTCCGTCGGCTCCGAGGACGCCGTGCGCCGCACCCGCGAACTCCTCGCCGAAGAGGGCATCTTCGCGGGCGTCTCGACGGGGGCCGCCCTGCACGCGGCGATCGGTGTGGCCCGCAAGGCGGTCAAGGCCGGGCAGCCCGCCGACATCGCCTTCGTCGTCGCCGACGGCGGCTGGAAGTACCTCTCCACCGGCGTCTACACCGCCGAGTCCACCGAGGCGGCCATCGAGACGCTGCACGGGCAGCTCTGGGCGTGACGCGCTGAGGCCAAGGGTCCGGTCCTCCGGGACCGGGCCTCTTTGTCGTACGGCTCCCGGAGCGCGTACCGGCGTACGCTCCGCGTTCTTGGCCAAAAACGCGCGCCCCACCACCCCCGGGCGCCCCGCGCCCGCGCCCCTCCGCCCACGGGCCGGGCGGCCGGCGGGGCCGTACCCGGCGTCCGGCACCGTCGTGTAGGCGTACCGCACCGGGGAACCACAGGAGAGGAGCCCGGTCCTGTACACACCCACCCGGACTGGTGATTCCGCCCACAGCTCGCCCCGCCGGAGGAGCCACCGGCCCTTTCGCGCCTTACCCTCGTGGGCACCGCAATGACCGCTCGGACCCGGCATGGACGCTCGCCGGGCGAGGCCGGCAGGGACCGTGCACGCCCCCGCCGAAGCCCCGCATGGACCCGCCGCTCCGCCCCCGCCACGGAGGTTCACGCCCGCATGAAGCTCACTGTCGTCGGTTGCTCGGGGTCGTTCCCTTCCACGGAATCGGCCTGCTCGAGCTATCTCCTGGAGGCCGACGGCTTCAGGCTGCTGATCGACATGGGCAACGGCGCCCTGGGCGAGCTGCAGCGCCACTGCGGTCTCTACGACCTCGACGCCGTCCTCCTGTCGCACCTGCACGCCGATCACTGCATCGACCTGTGCGGCTACTTCGTCGTGCGCTACTACCGGCCGGACGGCGGCCGGTGCGCGCCGATGCCCGTGTACGGGCCGGCCGGCACCGAGCGGCGGCTGACCGCCGCGCACGCGGACCTGCCGACCGACCAGGCGATGAGCGAGGTCTTCGACTTCCGCACGCTGACCCCGGGCACGTTCACCGTCGGGCCCTTCACCATCCGCGCCGACCTGGTCAGCCACCCCGTCGAGGCGTTCGGCTTCCGTATCGAGCACGACGGCAAGTCGCTGACGTACTCCGGCGACACCGGGGTCTGCGACGCCCTGGACGGCCTGGCCGACGGCACCGACTTCTTCCTGTGCGAGGCGTCCTTCACGCACGGCAAGGAGGACATCCCGGATCTGCACCTCAACGGGCGCGAGGCGGGCGCGCACGCCGCGCGCGCCCGCGCGGGACGGCTGGTCCTGACCCACATCCCGCCGTGGACCGACCCGGGCATCAACCTGCGGGACGCGCAGGAGGTCTTCGAGGGCCCGGTCGAGGTCGCCAAGGCGGGGGCGGTCTACGAGATCTGAGCCGGGGCGCCGGAGCCGCCGGCCGACGGCATGCGAAAGGCCCCCGCGACCAGTGTGGTCGCGGGGGCCTTTCGTCGCCCGGGTGCTCCGGGGCGTCGCCCGTGGCCTACTTGGCCTCGGCCTTCTGCAGCTCGGCGAGTTCCTCGTCGGTCTCGCGGCCCGGCGTCTTCAGGTTGAACTTGATGATCGCGAACCGGAAGATCACGTAGTACAGGGCGGCGAAGCACAGGCCCACCAGCGCCAGCATCCACGGCTTGGTCGCGATGCCCAGGTTCAGCACGTAGTCGATCGCGCCGGCCGAGAAGCCGAAGCCGTCCTTCATGCCCAGCGCCCAGGTCAGCGCCATCGAGACACCGGTCAGTACGGCGTGGATCGCGTACAGCACCGGGGCGATGAACATGAACGTGAACTCGATCGGCTCGGTCACACCGGTGACGAAGGCGGTGAGCGCGAGGGAGAACATCATGCCGCCGACGACCTTGCGGCGCTCGGGGCGGGCGCAGTGCACGATCGCCAGGCAGGCGGCGGGCAGCGCGAACATCATGATCGGGAAGAAGCCGGTCATGAACTGGCCGGCGCTCGGGTCGCCCTCCAGGAAGCGGGCGATGTCACCGTGCTTGCCGTGGTAGTCACCGGCCTGGAACCAGGGGAAGGAGTTCAGCAGGTGGTGCATGCCGACCGCGATCAGACCGCGGTTGGCGACGCCGAAGATGCCCGCGCCGACCGCGCCGGAGCCGACCAGCCACTCACCGAAGCTGTGCAGACCGGTGCCGAGGACCGGCCAGATGTAGCCGAAGACGATGCCGATGATCAGGCCCGCGAAGGACGACAGGATCGGGACCAGGCGGCGGCCGCTGAAGAAGCCGAGCCAGTCCGGCAGCTTCTTGCGGCTGTAGCGCTGGTAGATCAGGGCCACCACGATGCCCATCACCACGCCGCCGAGCACCTTCGCGTCGGCGGGCGCGGCCTCCTGGACTATCTTTCCGTCGACCACCTTGGCGATCTTCGGGAGGCTGTCGTCGCCGAACGTCGCCAGCACCTTGCTGAAGACCAGGTAGCCGACGACGGCCGCCAGGCCGGTCGAGCCGTCCGCCTTCTTGGCGAAGCCGATGGCGATACCGACGGCGAACAGCAGCGGCATGTTGTCCAGGAGCGCACCGCCACCGGCGGCCATGAACTCCGCGATCTTGTTCAGGAACGCGGGGAACGACTCCTTGCCGAGCATGTCCGCCTGGCCGAGCCGGACCATGAGCGCCGCGGCGGGCAGCGTCGCGATCGGCAGCATGAGGCTGCGGCCGATGCGCTGGGCGACGGCCATGGCGCCGGAGCCACGGCGCTTCTTGTCGGGAGCCGCCGTAGCGGTGGCCGAACTCATCGGATTCCTCCTGGGGAGGCGGGCCCTCGGAGAATGGGGGGTGGCCCGCAGGCTTGGTCTACACCACTCAGTGGTTTAGACCATTCTTAGCATGTCGCCCACACATAAAGGAATCCGTTCTTCCTCAACGTTTAGATCACAGACCAAGCGGCCCTCAAGTCCATCGACTTGAGGGCCGTACGGACAGGGCCGCATGGGCCCGTCCGCAAGCGGCCGCCCGGGCTCCCGCCCGCTCCGCCTACTTCAGATTCTGCTGCTCCAGCTCCTCTTCCACCTCTTCCGGTTCGCGGCCCGGAGTGTGCAGGTCGAACTTGGTGATCACGAAGCGGAAGAGCGCGTAATAGACCACCGCGAAGCACAGCCCGATCGGAATGATCATCCACGGTTTGGTGGCCAGTCCCCAGTTGATCACGTAGTCGATCAGACCGGCCGAGAAACTGAAACCGTCCTTGACGCCCAGCGCCCAGCTCACCGCCATCGAGACACCGGTCAGCACCGCGTGCAGCGCGTACAGCACCGGCGCGATGAACAGGAACGAGTACTCGATCGGCTCGGTCACACCGGTGACGAAGGAGGTCAGGCCCACCGACAGCATCAGACCGCCGATCTCCTTGCGGCGGTGCGGCTTGGCGCAGTGGGCGATCGCCAGCGCCGCGGCCGGCAGCGCGAACATCATGATCGGGAAGAAGCCGGTGGTGAACTGCCCGGCCGTCGGGTCGCCCGCCAGGAACCGGTTGATGTCGCCGTGCACCTGCGTACCGTCCGGCTTGGTGAAATCGCCGAACTGGAACCACATGAACGTATTCAGGAACTGGTGCATACCGATCACCAGCAGCGCCCGGTTGGCGACGCCGAAGATGCCCGAACCGGTGGCGCCCAGATCCGTCAGCCACTTGCTGAAGCTGGTCAGCGCGTCGCCGATGGGCGGCCAGACCCACAGGCACAGGGCGGCGAAGGCCAGCCCGACGAACGCCATGACGATCGGCACCAGCCGTCGTCCGTTGAAGAAGCCCAGCCAGTCCACCAGCTTCACCCGGTGGTAGCGCTGCCAGATCCAGGCGGCGAAGAAGCCCATCACGATGCCGCCGAAAACCCCCGGGTTCTGGAAGTTCGCCGGCGTCGCCTTGCCGTCGCCGCCCACGCACACACCGCTCCACTGCCCGGCCGACGCGTACGTGGAGCCCGCCGCGCAGTCCTGCGGGAACTGGTGCAGCACCGAGTAGTAGACGAGGAAGCCCACCACCGCGGCCAGCGCCGTCGAACCGTCCGCCTTCTTGGCCATACCGATCGCCACACCGACGCAGAACAGCAGCGGCAGGCCCAGCGAGGAATCCAGCAGCGCGCCGCCCGCGCCCGCGAACACCTTCGCCACGTCCTGCCAGCCCAGGCCGTCCGCGCCGAAGATGTCCGGCTGGCCGAGCCGGTTGAGAATGCCCGCGGCGGGCAGAACCGCGATGGGAAGCTGAAGGCTGCGCCCCATCTTCTGCAGACCCTGGAAAAGGCCCGTCGACCGCTTCTTCCTCGGTGCCGCCGCCGCGTTCGAGCTCATCCGCGTCCTTTCGGCCCCCGGCCCGCAGCGGGCCGGCTCGGTACGTGCCGCATACTTGTGGTGTAGACCATTTGTGGTGCGTTTCGGGCCCCCGGAAAGCGCTGCCGGGTGGTCGCCATCTTTCGCCAGACGGCGGACATGTGCCCGGGTAACTGGGCTGAACGTGCGTTACCGTGTGATCACCGAGCGGCACCGCCGCCGGTGGCCGAGACAAGCAGGAGTGGACATGGCCAGCAAGGCTGAGAAGATCGTCGCCGGGCTCGGCGGACTCGACAACATCGAGGAGGTCGAGGGCTGCATCACCCGCCTCCGCACCGAGGTCGCCGACCCCTCGCTGGTCGACGAGGCCGCGCTGAAGGCCGCCGGCGCGCACGGCGTCGTGAAGATGGGCACCGCCATCCAGGTCGTCATCGGCACCGACGCGGACCCGATCGCCGCCGAGATCGAAGACATGATGTGAGCCGCTGAAGCGCTCTCCGTCCGGGGCTCCCGGTCCGCGCCGCGGTGGCGGTGGGCCGGGGCCTCGGCGTATGTACGTACATTGACGCTCGACCCGTCGCGCGTGCGGCACGTAGCAGGTGACACAGTGGCGGCCGGCCCGCATACGATCCCGGCCGAACCGGAACCACCCCCTCTACGGAGCCGATAGGGTCGGAGCCATGTCTCGTATCGACGGCCGCACCCCCGACCAGCTCCGCCCCGTCACCCTTGAACGCGGCTGGAGCAAGCACGCCGAAGGCTCCGTACTGATCTCCTTCGGCGACACCAAGGTCTTCTGCACCGCCTCCATCACCGAGGGCGTCCCGCGCTGGCGCAAGGGCAGCGGCGAGGGCTGGGTCACCGCCGAGTACGCGATGCTGCCGCGCTCCACCAACACCCGCGGCGACCGCGAATCCGTCCGCGGCAAGATCGGCGGCCGCACCCACGAGATCTCCCGCCTCATCGGCCGCTCGCTGCGCGCCGTCATCGACTTCAAGGCACTCGGCGAGAACACCGTCGTCCTGGACTGCGACGTCCTCCAGGCCGACGGCGGCACCCGCACCGCCGCCATCACCGGCGCGTACGTCGCGCTCGCCGACGCCATCACCTGGGCGCAGACCAAGAAGACGATCAAGGCAGGACGGCAGCCGCTCATCGGCACCGTCTCCGCCGTCAGCGTCGGCATCGTCGGCGGCGTACCCATGCTCGACCTCTGCTACGAGGAAGACGTGCGCGCCGAGACCGACATGAACGTCGTCTGCACCGGCGACGGCCGCTTCGTCGAGGTCCAGGGCACCGCCGAGGCCGAGCCCTTCGCCCGCGACGAACTCAACGCCCTCCTCGACCTGGCCGTCTCCGGCTGCGCCGGCCTGGACACCGCCCAGCGCGAGGCTTTGGCCCGCACGTTGTGAGGGGTGGGGGGGTGGGGGCGGGCCGTGTGGGGTTAGGTCCGTACCGGGGGCCACCGCCCCTCTTGATGCGTCGGCCTCGCTGCGGCGGGCCGGCGCGCCGCTGTGCGAGGTGGCGGCGCCCGCCCTGTGACCTTTCCCTCGTGGGATCTGCGTCTCTGGAAATACGGCGACCGCCCGCGCACCGTGGACGCATGACCACTTCCGCTGCCACCGCCACCACCGGGGCCCGGACCCGCACCGGCGGCCCCAAGGACGACTCCAACCTGCTGGAGCACATCGTCGGCTGGACGCTCGTCGTCGTCCTGGCCATGCTGCTGACCCAGACCGGCCTGGTCTGACGGCCGGGGCCCCCGCCCCGCCTCCCCTTCTTGCCGCGCCCCTGTCAACCAAATCAAGCGCGGCGGTGTTATCCCTGGTACCGACGCACCACCGGTGCTCGGCCTACACAGGGGAGGACCGATCCATGGCCGTACGCCGCCGTACCGCATCCCGCCGCTCCACGACGACCACCGCCGTCGCACTGGCCACCGCCGCGCTGGCAGCGTCCCTGCTCACCGCCTGCGGAACGGTCGAGAAGGCCGTCGGCTGCGCCAAGATCGCCACAACCTTCGCCAACGACCTGGACCAGCTCAGGCAGGACCTGAGCAACGCGGCCGACAGCCCACAGGACGCCCAGCGCGCCGTCGACCGCCTCAACAAGGACCTCGGCAAGATCCAGAAGTCCACCGACGACCCGGACGTCCAAAAGGCACTCACCGACCTGACCAAGGCCCTGGACAAGGCCGACGACGCGGTACGCGACGGCAAGGTCCCCGACCTGGACGGACTGAAGGACGCGGCCGGCTCGCTCACGAAGACGTGCACGCCGGGGT
Organism: Streptomyces rimosus; assembly: GCF_008704655.1. Taxonomy (NCBI): domain Bacteria; kingdom Bacillati; phylum Actinomycetota; class Actinomycetes; order Kitasatosporales; family Streptomycetaceae; genus Streptomyces; species Streptomyces rimosus. Next base: position 5,907,679 of record NZ_CP023688.1, read on the forward strand.
AGGCGTCGGGACCTTGACCCGTACGCCTGCATAAGCACCGCGATCCGTACGCCTGGATAAGCACCAGGACCCGCACGCCTGCTCAAGCACCAGGGATCCGCGCGCCTGGATAATCGGGGCCTATGAAGCGCCTGATCCTAGCCACCCGCAACGCCGGCAAAATCACCGAACTCCGCGCCATCCTCGACGCCGCCGACCTCGACGTAGAGCTGGTCGGCGCCGACGCGTACCCGGACGTCCCCGACGTCAAGGAAACCGGCGTCACCTTCGCCGAGAACGCCCTCCTGAAGGCCCACGCCCTCGCCCGGGCCACCGGCCACCCGGCCGTCGCCGACGACTCCGGGCTGTGCGTCGACGTCCTGGGCGGCGCGCCCGGCATCTTCTCGGCCCGCTGGGCGGGCCGGCACGGCGATGACCGGGCCAACCTCGACCTGCTCCTCGCCCAGCTCTCGGACATCGCCGACGGCCACCGCGCGGCGCACTTCGCGTGCGCCGCGGCGCTCGCCCTGCCCGACGGCACGGAACGCGTCGTCGAGGGCCGCCTCGAAGGCACCCTCCGCCACACTCCCGCCGGCACCGGCGGCTTCGGCTACGACCCGATCCTCCAGCCCCTCGGCGACACCCGCACCTGCGCCGAACTCACCGCCGACGAGAAGAACGCCATCAGCCACCGCGGCAAGGCGTTCCGGGGGCTGGTGCCGGTGGTGCGGGAGTTGTTGGGCTGAGGGCCCACACCCCGCCGTACGCCGAAGGCCCGGCCCCGTGCGTTCACGGGACCGGGCCTTCGATTCAAAGGCGTGCGGCCGGAGGGACTCGAACCCTCAAGGGATTTCTCCCACAGCATCCTAAGTGCTGCGCGTAGGCCAATTCCGCCACGGCCGCGTCCACGCCATGGTACTGGTGGCGCGGCCGTGTGATCCATGGGCTTAGCGGAAGGAAGCAGGCCGAGCGCCACCTCGGCACCATGTTCGAGTTGCCGCGTGGCAGTTGGGACACAGCAGGCGGAGGTTTTCGGTGCGATCGTCGCTCCAGTCGCCGTTGATGTGGTCGACTTCCAGCGTCAGGGGTTTGCCGGTCCATACCGGGCCGGTCCCGCAGGTGGCGCAGCGCTCGGGCACCCCGGTCTGCCGGAGGGCTCGCCGCAGCAGGACCGTTTTCGTCCGACGCACCCCGTCGTGCTTCACCAGGATCTGTTCGGGCGGCTTCATGGGCGTGGGACTCGGTTTTCCTCGGCGATGGGCTTGGCCCAGGAAATGGGCGGTACTGAGGCCGTCCTCGGCGATCCACTGGTACAGGAGGTGCCGAGTCCGCGTGTTGTCGGGGCGGTCCAGCTTGCGCACGACGTCGGCCACCGACATCGAGGCGGAAACGGCCTCACAGAGCGCGTCCCGCGTCGGCCGGGGTCGGTTCCTCTCGTACGCGCGCCGCTTCGGGAAGTGTGAGATGTCGATGCCGAACTGCTCGAATCGGCGGCGCAGATACCGGCGCAGGCGCCCGTAAGGCTGGGTGCCGAAGAAGACGATGACCTCATCGAGGCTGGAGCAACTCTTGGCCGCCTCCGCCAGCAATTCCGGCGTGTATTTGGTGACGCTGCTCATGCCACCGCCTTGGCGGGCATTGCGGTGGTCGGGCGCTGCCTCTTGTTGCGTCCTCGATAGGAGTCCGTCACCGAATGGCAGTTGGGGCAAAGAATCCGCAAGTTCTCTGGGCGGTTGTTCCGCCAGTTTCCGTCGATGTGATCAACTTCCAGGGGAATGGCGCTGCCGTGCCAGACTGGCCCTGTGCCGCATCGAGCACACCTCTCCTCGACGCCGCGGGCCAGAATCGCCGCCTTCAGGCGGCTGCTCGGCACCCGGCGGGCACCGGTGGCCGGCATTTCCGTCAGCAAGTCACCGCCGCAGCGGCGGAGGGAAGTGCGCTTCGTGCGGCTTCTGCGCGTGAAATGTGAAGTATCGATTCCCAGCGAGCGGATGCGGCGGCTGATGTGTGTGTGATTGCCGCCCACCTCGTCGAGGCCGAGATACCGCAGTACCTCATAGATGTTCGTGGAGGAAGCCACCGCAGGCTCCAGTACTTCTTTGGTCCAGCGAACACCCTCGCTGACGAAGTGTGAGGTGTCGACCTTCATCAGCCGCATGCGCTCACGGATGTAAGCACGCGCCGCCCCCTTCGGATCCACCCCTAACGCGACCAATGCCTCCGACAACGTACGGGACGAAGCCGCCGCCTCGGCCAAACGCTCGCGGGTGTAAGGACTGACCGGCATGTGACCCCCCGTTACTTGCTCCGGCCGTGTATCGGCCGTGAGTAGCACCCTCGAACTGCTCAACGACCTCACCCCCACCCGGTTACGCCATCCGGCCCAAAAAACGCCGGCGGCCCCCGCCCGACAAGGGCGAGGGCCGTGGTGCGAAGCCCGACCGATCAGAACCCCCTCAGAACCGAGGATCCGGCGACTGCGCCGTGACGATCTCCACCGCTTCCTCCTTGGTGGCGACGGCGGGCGGGGAGCCCTCCAGGGGCTGTTGGGCGGTTTCCTTCATGCAGGCCACGGCGATGGCGCCGATGAGGGCGGCGCCCATCGCGTAGTAGGCGGGGATCATGTCGTTGCCGTCGGCGGCGTCCATGAGGGCGGTGATGACGAGGGGGGTGGTGCCGCCGAAGAGGGAGACGGCAAGGTTGTAGCCGATGGACAGGGAGCCGTAGCGGACGCTGGTGGGGAAGAGGGCCGGGAGGGCGGCGGACATGGTGCCCAGGAGGCAGACCAGGCAGAGGCCCAGGATCAGCATGCCGGGGATGATCGCGGCCAGGCTGCCCGCCTTGACCAGCAGGAACGCGGGGACGGAGAGGAGGAAGAAGCCGAGCATGCCGGTCATGAGCAGGGGCTTGCGGCCGAAGCGGTCGTTGAGCTTGCCGACGGAGCTGATGATGCACATCAGGATGACCATGGTGCCGATGACGATCAGCAGACCGTGCGCCTCGTCGTAGTGGAGGGTGTCGGTCAGGTAGGTCGGCATGTAGGACAGCAGCATGTAGTGGCAGATGTTGTACGCGCCGACGAGGGCGATGCACAGGATCAGCATGGGCCACTGCTGCGCGAAGATCTCGCTGAGCTTCTTTTTGGGGGCGTTCTCGGAGAGGTGGGAGAACTCGGACTCCGTCTCGGTGACGGTCGCTTCGCCGTTGTGGGTCTGGGCGGCTTCCAGCTTCTGGAAGGCGGGGGTCTCGTCGAGCTTCATCCGCAGGTAGAGACCGACCAGGCCGAGCGGTCCGGCGACCAGGAACGGGATGCGCCAGCCCCAGTCGTGCATGGTCTCGCCGCCGAGCGTGGTGTTGAGGATCAGGACCAGGCCGGCGGCGCCGGTGTAGCCGGCCAGGGTGCCCATCTCCAGGAAGCTGCCGAAGAAGCCGCGCTTCTTGTCGGGCGCGTACTCGGCGATGAACGTCGAGGCGCCGCCGTACTCACCGCCGGTGGAGAAGCCCTGGATCATGCGGAAGACGATCAGGAGGATCGGGGACCACAGGCCGATGCTGGCGTAGGAAGGGATCAGGCCGATGCACAGGGTGCCGGCGGCCATCATGATCATCGTCAGCGCGAGGACCTTCTTGCGGCCGATACGGTCGCCGAGCGGCCCGAAGAACGCGCCGCCGATGGGACGCACGAGGAAGGCGACGGCGAAGGTGGCGAACGAGGACAGCAGGCTGACCGTGTCGCTGCCGCCGGGGAAGAACACCTTGCCGATGGTGACCGCGAGGTAGCTGTAGATGCCGAAGTCGAACCATTCCATGGCGTTTCCGAGCGCGGCGGCCTTCACGGCGCGTTTGACGACGCGCTCGTCGGTCACCGTGATGTCGGTGCGCCGCAGCCGGGGGTTACGGCGGCGGGCGACGGCCCGGAAGAGGTTTCTGTGGCGTTTGAACGCCTCCGGGTCCCGGTCGGTCGCGGGTTCGGCTTCGGTGCTGCCGGTCGGCACGAGTCGAGTCCTCTCGGTCGGTCAGCGCGCTCGATGCGCGGCAGGGGGGTCGCAGCTGTCGTGGGCGGCCTCTTGGCCGGCTCGGCCGTCGGCGGTCGCCGTGATCACGCGAAGGTGGTCGTACGACAGGTGCGCCTGCGCGCTGGAGCGCGGCTCAAACCACTCTGACCCCACAACGCGATGTACGTCACGTGACATGCGCCGTCCGGAGCAGCGGTTTCTCCCGGTTTCGGGCTGGTTCTCACCAGGGGTGCGACGGCCGCTGTTACAGGACTGGTACAAAGCCGAGTGGTCACCGCAGCGTCCGGGCAATCAGCCTGTGTGGCGGGGAGGGGAAAGTTGCGGGTATCGAAACCGCCCTTATGCTCCGAACCGTTCGCTCTGCGGATACCTCGCGTATGTGTCCCTTGTTCCGCGCGCGCGTGACGCGTTCGGCGTGGTGGCCCGATCCGCGTCGGCACGGGGCCGCCGCCCCGGAAGGAGAAGTTCATGACCGACCGCGACCGCGAAGGCGCCCGCCGGTTCAGCGGCCGCACCGCCCTGGCGACCTTCGCCGCGGTCACCGCACTGGCGGCGGCCGGCGTGTGGTTCAGCCAGGCGGCGGACCGCGCTTCGGCGGTGGACGCGGCGCCGAAGACGTCCGCGGTACGGGACGTGAAGGGCGCGGCGAAGGCGACCGGCGGGCTGCCGGGGGTGCGCGACTGCGGCTTCGGCGAGCCGGAGATCAAGCCGAAGGTCATCACGCTGACGTGCGCGGACGCCGCCATGGTGGCGACCGGCATCACTTGGGAGCGGTACGGCGCGGCGGAGGCCGAGGGCAAGGGCGTGGTGCAGGTCGAGAAGGCCGCCGCGGGGGCGGGCACGGACGCCGGGTTCCCGGCGACGTTCCGGCTGTACGGGGCGAAGACGGTGGACGGCGCGCGGGCGTTCACGGGGCTGGAGGTCACGTACGAGGGCTCGACGCCACTCGGTGACTCGACGGAGATGTACAACCTCGCGTGATGGGCATCCGAGGCCGGATCGCCCTGGCCATTTCGTGTGTGACGGCGCTGGCGGTGGTGGTGCTGGGGTTCGCGGTGCACCACATCGCGGACGCGGAGCGGGAGCGGTCGGCGCGCTCCTATCAGGACGACCGGCTCAGTTCGGCGCTGCAGATCTACGAGCGGGACGGCACGCTGGCGCTGGGCGCCCAGCTGGACGACGCGACGCTGCCGGCACCGCTGCGCGCCGCGGTCCTCGAGGGCAAATCCGGTACGTACCGGAGCCAGGGCGAGGACCCGCGGGTGTGGGCGGCGACCGGCGTGGGCGGCGGGGTCGCGGAGGGCCATTCCGGGAGCGGCGGTTCCGGGAGCGGCGATTCCGGTTCCGGTGGTTCCGGGAGCGGCAATTCCGGTACCGGTGATTCCGGGTCCGGCAGGACCGGCGCGCAGCCGCGGACGCTGTCGGTCTCGGCGGCGTTCCCGGACAACGACCCGGCCCAGGAGGCGCTGGACCGGGCGCTGCTGATCGCGGGCATCGGCACGGTGGTGCTGATGGCCGGCGTGTCGTGGTTCGTCTCGCAGCGGCTGTCCCGGCGGCTGCGGCACAGCGCCGCGGCGGCGCGCCGGATCGCGGCGGGCGAGCCGCCGGACGCCGAGGCGCTGGCGGCGTCCGGCCGGGACGAGGTGGCCGAGCTGGGCCGTTCGGTGCACCACATGGCGACATCGCTGGCGGCGCGGGTGGAGGCGGAGCGCAAGTTCACCGCGGACGTGGCGCACGAGCTGCGTACGCCGGTGGCCGGGCTGGTCGCGGCGGCCGAGCTGCTGCCGCACGAGCGCGCCGTCGAGCTGGTACGGGACCGGGCGCAGACCATGCGCAACCTGGTCGAGGACCTGCTGGAGGTCTCCCGGCTGGACGCGGGCGTGGAATCGGCGCAGCTGGACGCGGTGGACCTGCCGTCGCTGGTGCGCGGCATCGTGGGCCGGGCGGAGCGGGTGCGCGGCATCACGGACGTCGAGATCGTCGTGGCGGGCCCGGCGCGGGTGGTGGAGACCGACCGGCGCCGGGTGGAACGGGTGCTGGTGAACCTGCTGGCGAACGCGGCCAAGCACGGCAGGCCGCCGGTGGAGGTACGGGTCGAGGGCACCCGGATCGTCGTACGCGACCACGGTCCCGGCTACCCGCCGGAGCTGTGCGCGGAGGGGCCGCGCCGATTCCGTACGGCAGCACCCGAGCGCGGCACCGGCCACGGCCTGGGGCTGACGATCGCGGCCGGTCAGGCGGAGGTGCTGGGCGGCCGGCTGCTCTTCGGCGCGGCCGAGGGCGGTGGTGCGGAAGCGGTACTGGAGCTGCCGGAGCCGGCGGAGACGGACGCGGAGACCGAGCCGGTGGGGGACCGGGGAGCGGTGACGGCGTCGTAGGGGGAGGGTTCGGCGGAGGCCGGGGCGGCCGGGTGCGGAGGCCGGGGCGGCCGGGCGGGCCGGGTCGGGTGCCGGGCCCGGATGACGGGCCGGAGGGGTCAGGTGACAGGACCCCGAGCGGCCGGGCGCCGGGACCGACGCCGGGCTGGAGCGGCGGTTAGGTGCCGAGGGCCGGGGCGGTCAGATAGGCCCTCGGCCGGCCCGGGGGCCGGTGCCCGGTCAGGCACCGAGGACTGGACCGGGTGCCGGGCCGACGGAGGTGGCCGGGTGGGGCGGCGGCGGTCAGGTGCCGGGGGCTCGACTGGGCGCGGGGCCGGTGGGGAGCGGCCGGGCGCCGGGGCCGGAGCGGCCGGGTGCCGGGCTGGCTGATGGGGCGGGCCAGTCGCCGGAGCGGCCGAGCGCCGGGCCGATGGGGCGGTCCAGTCACCGGGGCAGTCGGGTGCCGGACCGTCAGAGCGGTCGAGCGCCAGGCCGACGGGGCGGACCCCCGCCAGAGCAGCTGAGCCCCGGGCCGACGGGCCCGGCTGACGGGCCGTGGGGCGGTCCAGTCACCGGGGCAGCCGGGTGCCGGACCGCCGGAGCGGTCGAGCGCCAGGCCGACGGGGCGGACCCCCGCCAGAGCAGCTGAGCCCCGGACCGAAGGGCCCGGCTGCCGGACCGATGGGGTGGCTCAGTCACCGGAGCGGCCGAGCGCCGGACCGATGGGGCGGGCCAGTCACCGGGGCAGCCGGGTGCCGGACCGCCGGAGCGGCCGAGCGCCAGGTCGGACGGGGCGGACCACCCGCCAGAGCAGCTGAACCCCGGACCGACGGGCCCGGCTGCCGGACCGATGGGGGAGGCCAGTCATCGGGCAGCCGAGCCCCGGACCGACAGGACCGCCCAGCCCCCGACCAGACCCCCGCCCGCCCCCAGCCCCCCATCCGGCCCAACGTGCCCCCTACAGCCCCAGATCCTTGATGATCTTGGCGACGTGGCCGGTGGCCTTCACGTTGTACAGGGCGCGTTCGACCTTGCCCTCCTCGTCGACGATCACGGTGGAGCGGATGACGCCGGTCACGACCTTGCCGTACAGCTTCTTCTCGCCGTAGGCGCCGTATGCCTCCAGGACCTTCTTCTCGGGGTCGCCGAGCAGCGTGACCGACAGTTCCTCCTTCTCGCGGAACTTCGCGAGCTTTTCCGGCTTGTCGGGGGAGATGCCGATGACGTCGTAGCCGTGGCCGGCCAGGAAGTCGAGGTTGTCGGTGAAGTCGCAGGCCTGCTTGGTACAGCCGGGGGTCAGCGCGGCCGGGTAGAAGTAGACGATGACCTTGCGGCCCTTGTGGTCGGCGAGCGAGACCTGCTTGCCGTCCGCGTCGGGGAGGGTGAAGGCGGGGGCGGTGTCGCCGGGCTGCAGTCGCTCGCTCATGGCTCTCCTTGGGGCGTGGGTGGGGCGGCACGCGGTGATCGCGTACGGGGTCGGGTGCGCGAGCGGGTCGCGCCCCCGTTTTCGCTACGTCCCGAGATTACTGAGCCGCCCGAAAAGGGGGTGCTGTGGGGCGCCGGGGCCGGTGGGCTGACAGACTGTGCGCACGGAAGACGGATCGAGACGACCGGAGGCAGCGCGGTGTCGGAGGCCAGGACCCCTGCGCAGATCGAGAAGGACATCGTCCGCAGGCGGCAGGAACTCGCTGTGACGCTGGACGAGATCGGCGTGCGGCTGCACCCGAAGACGATCATGGGGGACGCCAAGGCGAAGACGGCGGCGGCCGTGGACCGTACGGCGGGGCGGGCCTACGTGGCCGCCAACCGCGCCGTCTCGGACATCCGCGCCCAGCTCGTGTCGGAGGACGGCGCACCCCGCCTGGAGCGCGTGGTGCCGCTGGCGATGATCGGTGTGGCCGTCGTCGGGCTCCTGGTGGTGGGCTCGAAGCGCCGCCGCTCCTAAGGGGCCCGGATCTCGGCGCTCCTAAGGGCCCCGGATCTCGCCGCTCCTAAGGGGCTTGGACCTCGCCGCTCCCAGGGCCCGTACGCAGCCGTTCCCAGGGCTCCGTACGCCGCCGCTCCCGGGGCCGGTCCCCGGCGCGTGCGCTGTCCGGTCCCGCGGCCAGGTACCGTCTTGCCGTGAGCCCGAATAACGCCAAGGACACCCACGACAAGCTGCCCATCCGGATGCTGCACGACCGGGTGCTGGTCCGTACCGACATCGCCGAGGGCGAGCGCCGTTCCAGCGGCGGCATCGTCATTCCGGCGACCGCGGCCGTCGGCCGCCGCCTGGCCTGGGCCGAGGTGGTCGCGGTGGGTCAGAACGTACGGACCGTGGAGCCCGGTGACCGGGTGCTGTACGACCCGGAGGACCGGGCCGAGGTCGAGGTGCGCGGCGTCGCGTACGTCCTGATGCGCGAGCGCGATCTGCACGCGGTGGCGGCGGAGCGCCTGGAGGGGGCCGAGGACGCGACGGGGCTGTACCTGTAGCGCTGCGGCCGCAGTGGGCGGACGGCGGGCGGTGACCAGGGTCACCGCCCGTTTTGTTCGCCTTTTGCTAGGGTCGGAAGCATCCCGACGAGACGCGCCGTACCGGGTCACGACAAGACGACGCACCCCTGTAGAAGCTCGTTTTCCACGGAGGTGCCGTCATGGCATGGATCCTGCTCGTCGTCGCCGGCCTGCTGGAGGTCGGCTGGTCGATCGGCATGAAGTTCACCGAGGGGTTCACCCGGCTGTGGCCCAGCGTCTTCACGGGCGCGGGCATCGTCGCCAGCATGCTGCTGCTCTCGTACGCCGCCCGGACGCTGCCGATCGGTACCGCGTACGGCGTATGGGTCGGCATCGGCGCGGCGGGCGCCGCGATCGTGGGCATGCTGGTGCTCGGCGAGCCCGCCACCGCCGCGCGGATCTTCTTCATTTGTTTGCTGCTGGTGGCGGTGGTGGGGTTGAAGGCGACGTCGGGGCACTGATCCGGCCCGGGGGCGCGCCCGCGCTCTCCGCGCCCCGCGCCCCCGCCCCCCATCACATCCCCGGCAAGTTCTCCCACCCCCCATAGGCCCCGGCGTACCCGTTCATACCCCCGTCCCCGCCGACGCCGCCGCCGATCCCGCCCCGGCCTCCGCCGACGCCGCCCATTCCGCCGCCCGTCCCGCCGTCGATGCCTCCGGTGGGCGGTTCCACGGTGGGCCAGTCCTCGGTGGGGCCGGTGGTCGGTTCGTGGGTCGGGTACGTCGGGTGGCTGGGGCCGGGGGCCGTGGTGGGGCCGGTGGTCGGCGGCTGGCCGGTGGGGCCGGTGGGCGGGGCGCTGTCGGTCGGGGACGCGGAGCTGCTGCTCGACGACTCGCCGGGGGTGCTCGGCTCCTGGGAGGGCGGCTGGTCCGCGCCCTCCTCCAGGTCCAGGTCGAAGTCCTTGACCGGCTTCCCCTCCAGGGCGTCGGCCGTGTACTGGGCCCAGATCCGGGCGGGGAAGCCGCCGCCGTTGATACGGGTCAGGCCCGCGGCGCCGTACAGCGGCTTCTGCGCACCGGAGTCCGGGTCCTGCCCCAGGACGGCGACGACGGTGGCCAGCTCGGGCGTGTAGCCGGCGAACCAGGCGGCCCGGTCCTCCTCGGCGGTGCCGGTCTTGCCGGCCGCGGGCCGTCCGGCGGCGCGGGCCTCGGCGCCGGTGCCGCCGGGGCTCTCGATGACGCTGCGCAGGATGGAGGTGGTGGTGTCCGCGGCGTTGCGCGGCACCGCGGTCTTCTCGCCGCGGTCCGGCAGCTCGACGGTCTCGCCGCCCTTGGTGGCCTTGGAGACGAGGCTGTACGCGCGCTGCTTGCCGTGGTTGGCGAGCGTCGCGTACACCTGCGTCATGTCCAGCACGCTGGGCGTGGCGGTGCCGAGCGAGATGGCGCCCTCGGAGGAGCCGAGGCTCGGCGTGTCCTTGGGGACGCCGAGGTCGATGGCGGTCTCCTTGACCTTCCGCGGCCCCACGTCCACGCCCATCTGCGCGTAGACGGCGTTGACGGACTTGTCGGTGGCGGTGGTGACGGTGATCGGGCCGTAGGAGCGGCCGTCCTCGTTCTCGGGCGAGAAGCCGGTACCCCGGCCGTTGCTGACGGCCTCGCGCTTGTTGGTGCCGTCGTAGACCGTGTTCGGGGTGATCTTGCGGCCGTCCTGGGTGACCGAGTTGTTGGCGACCGCGGAGGCGAAGACGATCGGCTTGAAGATCGAGCCGACCTGGTAGTCGCGGCGGGTGGCGCTGTTGACGTACTGCTTGGCGTAGTCGATGCCGCCGTACATGGCCACGACGTTGCCGGTGGCGGGGTCGATGGAGGTGCCGCCGGCGCGTACGTACCGGTCCGCCTTCGAGGTGCCCAGTTCGTCCATCAGCCGCTCGTCCACCGCCTTGACCAGCGCGTCCTGCCGCTTCTTGTCGAGGGTGGTGGTGATGCGGTAGCCGCCGGCGGCCAGTGTCCGGTCGTCGATGATGTCGTTCTTGGTCAGATAGTCGCGGACCGCCTCGACGAGGTAGCCGCGCTGCCCGGACAGGCCGGTCGGCGGCTTGGCCTTGCCCGGGGCGGGGAACTTCAGCGCCGCCCGTTCGGACTCGCCGATCCATTTCTTCTTGACCATGCCGTCCAGGACGTAGTTCCAGCGGTCCAGGGCGCGCTGCCGGTTCTCCGGGTGGGCGGCGACGTCGTAGGCGCTGGGCGCGTTGAGCAGGGTGGCGAGGTAGGCGCCCTCGGCGGTGGTGAGCTGGTCGGAGTTCTTGCTGTAGTACGCCTGCGCCGCGGCCTGGATGCCGTAGGCGTTGCGGCCGTAGTAGCTGGTGTTGAGGTAGCCCTCCAGGATCTCGGACTTGCTGCGCTCGCGGTCCAGCTTGATCGCGATGAAGAACTCCTTGGCCTTGCGGGTGAGGGTCTGCTCCTGCCCGAGGTAGTAGTTCTTCACGTACTGCTGGGTGATGGTCGAACCGGACTGCTTGCCCTTGCCGGTGACGGTGTTCCAGGCGGCGCGCAGCATGGCGACGGGGTCGACGGCGGACTCCGAGTAGAAGTCGCGGTCCTCGGCGGCCAGTACGGCTTCCTGGGTGGTCTTGGGTACCTGGCTGAGCGGGACGTTCTCGCGGTTGACCTTGCCGTCGCGGGCGATCTGGCTGCCGTCCGCGTACAGGTAGACGTTGCTCTGCGCCTGCGCGGCCCGGTTGGCGGCGGGGATGGGGACGAGGAGGTACCCGGCGACCAGGCCGCCCGCGATCAGCAGCAGGATGAGCAGGAAGCCGCCCAGCACCATCCGCCAGGTGGGGATGACACGTCGCCAGCCGGTGCGCCTGGGGCGGGACTTGCCACCCTTCCCGCCGGCGCCGGAGCCGGAACCAGGGCCGGGCCCGGCCTCCTCCGGCGCGTCGCCGCCGGTCGAGGGCGCCTTGGAGCGCGCGGCCCACCTCGGAACGCGGGGACCGGCCTTGCCGTCCTGCTGCGGATCGTCGCTCATGTCTGTAAGGACTCCTCGGCCGCCGCCGACGGTTGTGCCGCGGGCGGATCGGTGACGTGTCGGGCGAATCGTGCCCATAGCCGGAAAAGGAACTGTCGCCCGATACGAAACTCTCGCATCATGCCCTTCGGTCACGAGGGGCGGCGCGCACCTGTGACCGCTCCGTGACCGGCCGAATGGGGCGCTCGGCTCACTGGAACGGGTGAATAAATGCGTGGCCGGGCCCGCGCCGCCGCACTAGGCTCCGGTGCCCGCGCCGGACCGGCGCGCGGTCGGGTACGGGAGGCACGGGACGTGTTGTACGCCGCCGTAGCGGCCCGGAGCTTCCGGCGCTACGCCACCTACCGTATCGCCACCGCCTCCGGTGTCTTCACCAACACCGTCTTCGGCTTCATCATCGCCTACACCTACATCGCCCTGTGGACCGAACGCCCCCACCTGGGCGGCTACGACCTGCCGCAGGCCCTGACCTACGCCTGGACCGGCCAGGCGCTGCTGGCCGCCACCGGGCTGCTGATGGGCGGCGGCATGGACGACCTCCAGGAGCGCATCCGCAGCGGGGACATCGCCGTCGATCTGCACCGGCCCGCCGACCTCCAGCTGTGGTGGCTGGCCGCCGACCTCGGGCGGGCCGCCTTCCAGCTGATCGGCCGGGGCCTGCTGCCGATGGCGGTGGGCACGCTCGTCTTTCCTTCGGCGCTGCCCGCCTCCGCGGCGACCTGGCTGCTGTTCCTGCTGTCGGTGGCGCTCGGCGTGGTCGTCGGCTTCGCGCTGCGCTACCTCGTGGCGCTGACGTCCTTCTGGCTGCTGGACGGCGCGGGCGTCTCGATGGTCGCCGGGCTGCTGTGCATGTTCTGTTCGGGGATGGTGCTGCCGCTGAACGTCTTCCCCGGCGCCTTCGGCGAGGTGGTCCGGCTGCTGCCCTGGTCCTCCATGCTCCAGGTGCCCGCCGACGTGCTGCTCGGCGTGCACGACGGCGCGGGCGTCGCGGGGGCGCTGGCCTTCCAGGCGGGGTGGGCGGCGGTGCTGCTCGCGGCCGGGCGGCTGCTGCAGTCCGTGGCGACGCGGAAGGTCGTGGTGCAGGGTGGCTGAGGAGCGGGTGCGCGCCGGGGCGGCCGTACGGGAACGGGCCGGTGCGGCCGTGCGGATCGGGGAGGGGCTGCGGGCGTACGGGCTGATCGCGGCGATGTGGGTACGTTCCACGCTCGCCTACCGGACGTCCTTCCTGCTGACCGCGCTCGGCCACTTCGCCGCCACCGGCCTGGACTTCCTGGCCATCCTCCTGATGTTCTCGCACATCACCGTCCTCGGCGGCTTCACGCTGCCCGAGGTGGCGTTCCTGTACGGCACGTCCAACGCCGCGCTCGGCCTGGCGGACCTGGCCCTGGGCAGCATGGACCGGCTCGGCTCCCGGGTCCGCGACGGCACGATGGACGTGCTGCTCGTGCGCCCCGTACCGGTCTTCGCGCAGGTCGCGGCGGACCGCTTCGCGCTGCGTCGGCTCGGCAGGATCACCCAGGCGGCGCTGGTGCTGGGCTGGTCGCTGACCCGGGTGGAGGTGGACTGGACGCCGGGCAGGGTGCTGCTGGTGCCGCTCATGCTGCTGAGCGGCACGGTGATCTTCGGGGCGGTCTTCACGCTCGGCGCCGCGTTCCAGTTCGTCGCCCAGGACGCGGCGGAGGTGCAGAACTCCTTCACGTACGGCGGATCGACGCTGCTTCAGTATCCGCCCGCCGTCTTCGCCAAGGACCTGGTGCGCGGCGTCACCTTCGTCGTGCCGCTTGCGTTCGTCAACTGGCTGCCCGCGCTGCGCCTGCTGGGCCGCGACGACCCGCTCGGGCTGCCGGGCTGGGTGGACTTCTGCGGGCCCGCGGTGGCGGCGCTGATGTGCGTACTGGCGTGGCTGGCCTGGCGGACGGGCCTGCGCAACTATCGGAGCACGGGGAGCTGAGGGGCGGCATGGGAGTCGGTACGCGGGACACGGCGCCGGGCGCCGGGCGCGAGGCGGAGCGGGACGCGGCGGACCGCCGCGCGGAGCCGGGATTCATCGAACTGGACGGCGTCGAGAAGGTCTTCCACGTACGGCGCAGAGCGGGGCGGCTGCGGCGGGTGCGGGAAGAGGTGCGGGCCGTCGACGGCATCAGCTTCAGCGTGCCGCGCGGCGCGATGGTCGGTTACATCGGCCCGAACGGCGCGGGCAAGTCCACCACCGTCAAGATGCTGACCGGCATCCTGGTGCCCAGCGGCGGCCGGCTGCGGGTGGCGGGCATCGACCCCGCGCGCGAGCGCACCCGGCTCGCGCGCCGCGTCGGGGTGGTGTTCGGGCAGCGGACGACGCTGTGGTGGGACCTGCCGCTGAAGGACTCCTACGAGCTGGTGCGGCGGATGTACCGGGTGCCGGAGGCGGTCTACCGCCGCAATCTGGAGCGCTGCGTCGAACTGCTCGGCCTCGGCCCGCTGTTGCCGGTGCCGGTACGTCAGCTCTCGCTCGGCCAGCGGATGCGCGGCGACATCGCGGCGGCCCTGCTGCACGACCCGGAGGTGCTCTACCTCGACGAGCCGACCATCGGCCTGGACGTCATCAGCAAGGCGAAGGTCCGCGGCTTCCTGCGCGAGGTGAACGCGGAGCGCGGCACGACGGTCCTGCTGACCACCCACGACCTGACCGACATCGAGCAGTTGTGCCGCCGGGTGATGGTCATCGACCACGGGCGGCTGGTGTACGACGGCGGGCTGGACGGGCTGCACGCCGCGGGGCGCGGCGAACGGACCCTGGTGGTGGATCTGGAACGGGAGCTTCCGCCGATCGAGGGGGTGCCCGGTGCCCGTACGGTCAAGGTGGAGGGCCCGCGGCAGTGGCTGGCGTTCCCCGCGGCGCAGAGCGCGGCGCCGGTCGTCTCGGCGGTGGCGGAGCGCTATCCGCTGGTGGACCTGTCGGTGCGGGAGCCGGACATCGAGGATGTCATCTCCCGGATGTACGCGGACAGTAGAGCGCCGTAAGGCATTAATCTGAACGTATGACTGACGAACTCCCCGATCTGCGCGCATCGGACGCCGACCGTGAGCGGGTCGCCGAGATCCTGCGCGAGGCCCTCGCCGAAGGCCGGCTGGAGATGGCGGAGTTCGACGAGCGGCTGACCGCGGCCTATCAGGCGCGTACGGTCGGCGCGCTGAAGCCGCTGGTGGCGGACCTGCCGCAGCCGCACGACGACCGGACGGCGGCCACCCGCGCCGCCACCTCGGGAGCGCTGTCCTGGCGCGAGCGGATCGGCGGCGAGCCGACCTCCCGCGGCGCCTTCGCCTTCTGGAGCGGCTTCTCGCGCAAGGGGCGCTGGACGGTGCCCCGGGTCTTCACCGCCGGGGTGTTCCAGGCCGGCGGCGAGATCGACCTGCGGGACGCCTACTTCGAGGCCGGTGAGGTCACGGTGCGCTGCTTCGCGCTGATGGGCGGCATCGACGTCGTGGTGCCGCCGGGCGTCGAGGTGCAGGTGACGGGCTGGGGCTTCATGGGCGGCTTCGACAACGGCGACGGCGAGCCGGGGGACCCGGGCGCCCCGCGGGTGAAGATCACCGGGTTCGCGATGATGGCCGGGGTCGGGGTCCGGCGCAAGATGTCCAAGAGGGAGAAGGAACGGCTGAAGCTGGAGCGCGAGCGCCGGGCGGAATCGGCGCTTCCGCGGGAGCCGGGCCGGCGCGAGGTGCCGGACCGGCTGCGCAAGGAACTGGACTGAGGGCGGGGCAGGCGGCTCACTGCGCCGCGGGAACCGGGAGACGGTTCGCGGCGTCGCCGGTATCGGCAGACGGCTCACGGCTCCGCCGGTTCCCTCGGACGGTTTGCGGCGCTGCGGGTGCTGTCGGACGGCTCACGGCGCCGTCGGCACCGTCCCCTTGAGCTGCCGCAGGTCCACCGCTTCGGCCATCGCCCGGTAACCCGCGTCGCTCGGGTGCAGATGGTCGCCCGAGTCGTAGGCGGGCCGCAGCCGCAGCGGGTTGCCCGGGTCGCGCAGTGCCTTGTCGAAGTCCACGTACCGCTCGTAGACCTCCCCGGCGCGGATCTTCGCGTTGAGCGCCTGCCGTACGGAGTCGAGTTCCGCCCGATAGCCGCGGTGCCCGCCGAACGGGGTGAGCGTGCTGCCGATGACCTGGATGCCGCGCGCCCGCGCACGGCGCTCGATCTCCCGCATGCCGTCCGCCAGCTTCTCCGGGTCGAGTTGGCGCGGTGACTTGAACAGGTCGTTGAGGCCGATCTCCACGATCACCGTCCGTACGCCCGCGCGGGAGAGCACGTCGCGCTCCAGCCGCGACAGCACGCTCGGTCCGCTGCTGACCGCCCAGCGGCTGCCGTCGGTCAGCAGGCGGTTGCCGCTGATGCCCTGGTTGAGGACGCCGTAACGGGGCGCGCCCGGCTCGGTGCGCAGCCGGGCGGCGAGGAAGTCCGGCCAGCGGTGGTTGGCGTCCGGGGTGGAGGTGTTGCCGTCGGTGATCGAGTCGCCGATGGCGACGACGGTGCCGCCGGTGTGCGGGCCGCGCACGTCCACGCCGGTCAGGTAGCGCCAGGAGGTGACCTTTTTGGTGTAGGCGGCGCCGGTGGTGTCCGCGGCCCGGTCGCCGTGCGCCAGGTAGGAGGTCTGGCGGGCGTGCGGGTGGCAGGTGACGGGGCCGGAGGGGGCGGGGGAGTAGGTGGTGACCAGCAGGTCGGCGGCGGCCGGCACGGTCAGCCGGACCGGGTCGCTGGTGACCGCGCCGCCCGCCGGGACGGTCACGCCGGGCCGCCCCGAGAAGGTCAGCCGGCGCATGGTGCCGGGCGCGGCGGCCGGGGTGCCGGGTGCCGCGGCGCGGGCGAGGGAGGCGTGGCCGATGGTCAGCGGGCGGGTGCCGAGGAGGTTGGAGAGCTGGATACGGGCGCTGGTGCCGCCGATGCTGGTGTGCACCACGTTGCGGATGGACGTACCCGCGTAGCCGTCGAGGTTGCCGGGTTCGACGGCCGCCGCGGCGGCCGACCACGTACCGGCCCACCGTTCGGCGGCGGGCCCCGGTCTGCCGTCCTCGGAAGCCCCCTCGCCGTCGCCGCCCGGGACGAGCAGGAGCACGGCGGTGATCAGTGCGGCCAGCGCCACCAGCCCGGCGATCAGGGCACGGGCACCTCTGGCGGACAGGCGCCCGCCGACGGGCAGGCCCCCTCTGCTGGACATGCGGCACGGTCTCCTGGGGGACGCGGAACGGGGTGCTCCGGGCGGGCACAGGGCAGCGTGTAGCGGCGGCGTGGTCCGCCGTTCCTCATGCTGCCACGCGGGCCCGCCGCTTTGCCCGGCGGCCCGGCCCCGTGGACCGGACGCGGGAACTCGTGGTTCGCGGCCGGAGTAGGACACAGTTGAACGCACGTACCGGCACGGAGCGGGGCACCCGCCGATACGTACGGTCCGATCGGGTGCGAGCGGATGGAACGGATGGAACGGATGAAGACGGACGTGATCCCCGGCGGCGATACGGCCGCGGGAGCGGGCGGGACGCCGTCCGGCGGCGCGCACGCGGGCGGCGGCCGGGTCCGCGGCCCGGTACCGCCCGGCGGCTTCCCGTACAGCCCCGCTGACGAGGCGAAGCGGCGCGGCGTACGGCGCATGAAGACCCTGGCGACCTGTCTGCTGATCGGCGTCGCCCTGGTCTACGCCCTCGCCACCTGGGCGAAGGCCGCCGGGGCGGGCGGCTGGGCGGGCTATGTGGCGGCGGCGGCCGAGGCCGGCATGGTCGGCGCGCTGGCCGACTGGTTCGCGGTGACCGCGCTGTTCAAGCGCCCGCTGGGGCTGCCGATCCCGCACACCGCGATCATCCCGACGAAGAAGGACCAGCTGGGCGTGAGCCTCGGCGACTTCGTCGGCGAGAACTTCCTGTCCGGCGAGGTGGTACGGCAGCGCCTGCGCAAGGTCGGCATCGGCCGCCGGCTGGGCGCCTGGCTCGCCGAGCCGAAGAACGCCGACCGGGTGACGGCGGAGCTGTCCACCGCGCTGCGCGGCGCGCTGACCGTGCTGCGCGACTCCGACGTACAGGCGGTGGTCGGCGAGGCGATCACCCGGCGCGCCGACGCGCAGGAGGTGGCGCCGGGCCTCGGCAAGATGCTGGAGAAGATCGTCGCGGACGGCGGCCACCGGCGGGTGGTGGACCTGGTCTGCGTACGGGCCCACGACTGGCTGGCCGAGCACAGCGACTCGGTGATGACGGCGGTCTCCGGTGGCGCGCCCGGCTGGACGCCGCGCTTCGTGGACCGCAAGGTCGGCGAGCGGGTCTACAAGGAGCTGATGCGGTTCGTCACCGAGATGCGGGACATGCCCGAGCACCCGGCGCGCGGCGCGGTGGACCGTTTCCTGCGGGACTTCGCGAGCGACCTCCAGTCCGACACCGACACCCGCGAGCGGGTCGAGCGCCTGAAGTCGGAGGTGCTGGGGCGCGGTGAGGTGCAGGATCTGATCGCCTCGGCGTGGAGCTCGGTCCGCACCATGATCGTGGCGGCTGCGGAGGACGAGAACAGCGAGCTGCGGCTGCGCACCCGGGCGGCGCTGCTGTCGCTGGGGAAGCGGATGGCCGGGGACGGGCGGCTCCAGGGCAAGGTGGACGGCTGGCTGGAGGGCGCCGCGGTCTACGTGGTGACGACGTACCGCGACGAGATCACCTCCCTGATCACCGACACCGTGGCGAGCTGGGACGCCGAGCACACCTCGAAGAAGATCGAGGCGCACATCGGGCGCGACCTCCAGTTCATCCGGATCAACGGCACGGTCGTGGGCGCGCTCGCCGGGCTGTGCATCTACACGGTGTCGCGGCTGCTCGGCGGATAGCGCGCGGGGCGCCGACCGGGGCGCGGGGCATCGGCCAGGGCGCGCGGCGCCGCCTCTGGAAGTCTTCCGCCGCAGGCCCTACCGTGCCCGCGTGCGCGAGCGGATACCGGTGGTGGTGCAGGGGCAGCGGCGACGGCCGCCCGCCGTACGGGTGCTGTGGGCGGGCGCGGAGCTGGCGGTGACGTTCGGCGTGCTCGTGCTGCTGCTGGTCGTACATCAGCTGTACTGGACCAACCGGCAGGCACAGGCGAGCGCCCGCGACCAGGTCACCCGGCTGGAGCAGCAGTGGGACGCCCGGCGCGCGCCGCCCGCCGGGCCGTCGCCCGGAACCGAAACGCATGCGAAAACGCAGCCGGAACCAGAGCAGCCGCGCACCCGCATGCGCCAGGAGTTCCACAGCACCCTCGAACAGGCCCCGCCGCGCCCGCGCAAGGACGACGCGTACGCGATCCTGCGTATCCCGCGCCTCGGTCTGACCGTCCCAGTCGCCGAGGGCACCAGCAGGACCGCCGTTCTGAACAAGGGCTACGCGGGCCACTACGCGCACACCGCGCAGCCCGGTGAGCAGGGGAACTTCGCGCTGGCCGGGCACCGCAACACGCACGGCGAGCCGTTCCGCCGCCTCGACCGGCTGCGGCCCGGCGACACGGTCGAGGTGCTCACCGCGGCCGTCCGCTACACGTACACGGTCGACCGGACCCTGCCGCGCACCGCGCCCTCCGACGGCACGGTCATCGCCCCCGTCCCGTACAGCAGCGCCCGTCCGGCCTACCGCTACACCGAGCCGCGCGCCTATCTGACGCTGACGACGTGTACGCCGGAGTACTCCTCGGCGTACCGGCTGGTGGTGTGGGGCCGTCTGACGGGCGCGCTGCCCCGATAGGCTCTCCCGCTGTGCTGAAACGTCCCACGCTGCTGTGGCTCCTGGTCCCCCATGTGCTCTACCTCGGCGCGCTGCCGCTGGTGAACCGCGTGACGCCGACCGTCCTCGGGCTGCCCTTCCTCGTCTTCTGGATGCTGCTCGCGACCCTGCTGACACCCGCCGCGGTGTGGCTGGCCTGGCGCGGCGACCGGAAGCGGGCCGCGCGGCGGTCGGCCGCCGCCCCGGCCGGAGAGCGGGGCGCGGCGTGAACGCGACCATCGCGACCTCCATCTTCGCCGCGTTCATGGTGCTGACGCTGGCCCTGGGCCTGCTGGCGGTCCGCGGCGGCGGACGCCGCAAGGGCGGGCTGGCCGAGTGGTCGGTGGGCGGCCGCAGCCTCGGCACGGTCTTCATCTGGGTGCTGATGGCGGGCGAGAGCTACACCAGCTTCAGCTATCTGGGCGCGGCGGGCTGGGGCTACAACTTCGGCGCCCCGGTCCTGTACGTCCTCGCGTACATGTCCTGCGGCTACGCGGTCGGCTTCGTGGTCGGCCCGATGCTCTGGTCGTACGCGCGCCGGCACAACCTGGTCGGCATCACCGACCTGGTGGCGCACCGCTACGGGCGGCGCTGGCTCGGTACGGCGGTGGCGGTCCTCGCCACGGTCTGCCTGCTGCCGTACATCCAGCTCCAGATCACCGGCATGGGCGTGGTCGTCACCACCATCTCCTACGGCGCGATCA
This sequence comes from Streptomyces rimosus, assembly GCF_008704655.1. Classification (NCBI taxonomy): domain Bacteria; kingdom Bacillati; phylum Actinomycetota; class Actinomycetes; order Kitasatosporales; family Streptomycetaceae; genus Streptomyces; species Streptomyces rimosus. The sequence goes on from NZ_CP023688.1 coordinate 5,927,926, forward strand.
GCCTGAACTGGGCGTACTTCATCGGCTTCGCGGTGACCACGCTCTTCGTCGTGGTCAGCGGCCTGCGCGGCAGCGCGTGGGTGTCGGTGCTCAAGGACGTGCTGGTGATCGCGACGCTGGCGTTCCTGGCCGTCTACGTTCCGCAGCACTACTTCGGCGGGTACGGGCCGTTCCTGGACCGGATCGTCGCCGAGAAGCCGCAGTGGCTGACCTTCCCAGGACACCACTCGGGAGGCCTGGACCAGGGCTGGTTCATCACCACCTCCCTCCTGAACTCGCTGACCGTCGTCATCTTCCCGACGACCGTCGCGGGCTATCTGGGCGCGCGCAGCGCCGACGCCCTGCGGCGCAACGCGGTGCTGCTGCCGTTCTACAACGTGCTGCTGTTCGTGCCGATGCTGCTGGGCATGGCGGCCCTGTTCGTGGTTCCGGGGCTGACCGGCGCGGACTCCAACCTGGCGCTGTTCAAGCTGGTGGTGGACTCGCTGCCGGCCTGGCTGGTGGGCGTGACCGGTGTCGCGGCGGCGCTCTCCTCCATCGTGCCGATGGCCGTGTTCATGCTGGTCATCGGCACGATGTGGGGGAGGAGCGTGCTGGGCGCGGTGCCCCGGCTGGCGAACCGCCAGAAGCTGTGGTCGCAGGTGGTCGTCGTGGTGGCGGGCGCGCTGGCGCTGCTGCTGACGTACACCGCGCCGAACACCCTGGTGCGGCTCTCGCTCATCTCGTACGAAGGGATGGCGCAGTTGGTCCCGATGATTCTGCTGGGGCTGGTGTGGCGGCGGCTGACGCTGTACGGGGCGGTCGCCGGGCTGGCCGTGGGCCTCGTGGTGGTCTGCGGGCTGGTCTTCACCGAGCACGACCCGGTGGGCGGCATGAACGCGGGGATCGTGGCGCTCGCGGTGAACCTGGTGGTGGCGCTCGCGGTGACCTGGCTGGGACCGCGGCCCGTGGACGACCGGCCGGACTCCGAGGTGCTGGCGTCGGACCTGGACACGGGAGAGGACGGGCCGGGGGCGGGCGGCACGCCGGGGGACGGCGCGGCGGAGGTCAGCCCGTCGCCGGCGAAGTGATCTTCTTGCCCTCCGGGGAGACGGCGAACCACGCGCCCATCTTCCCCTGCCCCTTGACGTCCCCGGGCTGCCGGTCGCCGCTGAAGGTGTAGACCGGCCAGCACTTGACTGCCAGCTGCTTGGTGCCGTCGGGGCGGGTGACGGTGCTGATCAGCTTCTCGGGGACGCCTTTCAGCTTGCTCTTGTCGGCGGGCGCGACGGGTTTCCAGGTGTCCAGGCAGGCGCCGTTGCACCCGAACTTCATCGGCCAGGCGCTGTCCTTGTTGAAGCGGTAGACCGTCCGGCCCTCCTTGTCGACGAGCAGCTTTCCCAGCTTGGGCTGGTCGAAGACGGAGACGTCGGCGGCGGGCCCGGCGGTGGCCTTCTTGCCGTCGGGCGTGAACGCGTTCCAGGTGCCGCCGACGCCCTGGCCCTTGGTGTCGCCCGGGGCGGTGTCCTTGGCGTAGCGGTACGCGGGCCAGCCGTTGATGGTGAGCTGCTTGCTGCCGTCGGCGCGGGTGACGGAGCCGAGGGCGCTCGCGGCCATGCCGGAGGCGGCGGTGGTGTCGTCGGCGGGCACCGGCGGCCAGGTGGTCGCGCAGGCGCCGGAGCAGGCGGAGTTGGGCGGCTTGGCGGTGTCCTTGTCGAAGCGGTAGAGGGTCATGCCCTTGCTGTCGGTGACGACCGGGCCCAGCTCGGGGGACTGGCGCAGGGCGAGCGTCCCGGCGGGGGCGCCCTGCGCGGCGGGCCGGGTGCTGTCGCCGGACGAGCCGTAGCCGTCACCGCCAGCCTGGCCCTTGTTCGCGCCGTAACCGCTGTCGCCGGAGCCATAGCCGGAGCCGTATCCGGAGGAACCGCCGCTGGCCGACTGGGCCTTGTCGTTGGCCACCGGCGCGGCGTTGGGGCTGCCGCCGGAGCCGCAGGCGGTGGTGAGCGCCATGACGGCGGCGGCCGTCACGGCCAGCGCGGCGTGCCGCCGCTGGGCGTCGGAGCAGCGGGCGGGGCGCGGCGTCCGGGCGGTGCGGGCGGTGGCCGTGCCGGTGGGCGTGTGCTGGTTCACGGGGGTCTCCTTCGAGGTTCTCCGAGGTACGGGGTGTGCTGTCTGCGGGGTACGAGGGGTGGGGGGCCGCTGTTCAGGCGGGGCGGAAGTTGTCATCGGGGGACAGAAAGCGCGCCCAAGTGGGGTCCGCTACGCCCCCGTTCGGGTCAGGTGCCGTCCTGGATGCGCAGCGCCAGCGCCGGGCAGCGGCGTACGGCGAGCTGTGCGCGGCGGCGCATCCGGGCGGGCAGCGGCATGGCGGCGCGCTCCGGGTAGCCGTCGGCGCCGAGCCGGACCATGCCGGGTACGAGGTCCGCGCACAGGCCGTGGCCCTGGCACAGCGTCCAGTCCACGAGGAGCCGTTGGCGGGGGGCGGGGGGCCGGGACGCGAGCGTGGACGTGTGGCCACCGGCGTGCCGCCCGCCGCCGGTTCCGGGCGCGCTGTCGGCCCCGTACGCCTCCTCGCCGGTCACGGGCAGTACGCCGAGCACCGGACGGCCGCACCCGGCGCCGTGTGCGTGCCCGGCGAACTCCTCGGGGAAGGCGGCCAGTGCCGAGGCGACGAAGCGGGCAGTGCCGTCGGGGTGGCTGCACGCCCCGCGCCGATCCACGGCCCGCATCCGTGCCCGTACGGCATCCAGCGCGCGCTGACCGCCGCCGCTCACCGCCTGGCCAAGGGCATCGGCAAGGGCGGGCAGGCCCAGCACGCAAGGCCCGCACTGCCCGGCGGATTCGGCCGCCATCCAGCGCGCGACCCGTACGGTCTCGCCCGCCGGGCAGGTCCCCTCCGGCAGCGGCAGCACCGCTCCCGCCCCGAGCACCGCGCCATGTGCGGCCAGGGCCTCGCGGGTGAGGACGACCGTGGCGGCGGCGGACGGCGGCAGCCAGGTGCCGTGGTAGCCGCCGATGAGTACGCCCTGGCCAGGGCCGAGCCCGCACAGGGCCAGTACGCGGGCGAGCGGCACCCCGGTCGGCGCTTCCACGACCCGCTCACCGGACACGGTCAGCAGGACGGTGCCGGGTTCGGCGGGGTCGCCGGTGGTGCGGAAGCCGAGGGCGCCGAGCCGGGCGGCGACGGCGAGCTGGGCGTACGTCTCGGTGTTGGACAGCAGCGTGGGCAGGCCGTTCAGGCCGCGCTCGCTGGAACGGACCTTGCGGCCCGAGGGCAGGCCGGGGCCCCGGTTGAGGCCGTCGGTGAGCGCGGTGCCCTCGCCGGTGACGAAGCGTTCCTTCAGCAGCTGTGCCCGTACCGGCGTGGACAGCGGACCGCGCTCGGCGATCGCCCGGCGCACCGAACGGGCCACGTCGGCGCGCGTCACCCCGATCGCGACCTCCTCGGCGCCGAGCGCCCGCGCGGCCAGCAGCGCGCCGTCCAGCACCAGGTGCGGCGCGTACAGCAGCAGCGCCGTGTCCTTGAGACAACCGGGCTCTCCCTCACTGCCGTTGACGACCACGGCGGCGCGCCCGTCCGCGCGCCGCCGCCCCTCCAGGACGGCGCTCAGCTTGCGCGCGAAGGGGAACCCCGCGCCGCCGCGGCCACGCAGACCGGTGTCCTCGGCCAGCGCCACCAGCTCGCTCGCGGACAGATCCGGCGGGCTGCCGTGCCGGGTGAGGTGCGCGACCCGGTCCAGCCGCTCCGCCCCGTCCAGCCCGGCCAGCAGCCGGGGCGGCCCGACCGCGGCGAGCGCCGGTACAACGGGCGCGCGCCCGACGGCGGGCAGGGGGATCGTGGTGGCAGGCGCAAGGAGCGTCATGGGGAACTCCGGAGGTGGGGTGGGTTACCGGGGTGTACGGGGTGGGCTCCGCGGGCGTACCGGCGGAGTCTTCGCGCGTAGCGGTACGGCATGGGCGTCAGCGGTACGTCATGGCCGGCTGCCCGGGGCCCGGGCCTGCCGCGGCCACCGCACCCGCAGCACGAGCACCACCGCGACGCCCGCCACACAGAGCAGGTACGCCGCGGTCGCCCAACCAGCCGCCGGACGCCCCGACTTCAGGCCGTGCACCAGCGCCGCGCACCACGCCGCGTACGCGCCCATGTGCAGCAGCCGCCACCACCGCGCCCCGCGGCGTGAGGTGAACGCGCCGCGCACCGCGCCCGTCACCGCCGCCGCGAGGAACAGGTAACCGGCCAGCGTGCCGAGGCCGATGAGCAGCGGGCGGCCTTCGTCGGCGAACGGCACCACGACGGCCGTACCGCCGGCCCGGCCGCGCGCGACCTTCACCCCGATGTGCAGGGCGAGGAAGCCGAGCCCGGCGACGCCGGTGCCGCGGTGCACGGCCTGGGCGACCAGCCGGTGGCCGGAGTGCAGCAGCATCCGGTCGGTGGCGGCCAGGCCCCACAGCACGGTGCCGGTGAGCGAGACCAGCGCGAGCACACCGGCGCCGAAGTCCAGGAAGTCCAGCAGGCGCCGGGGCGCGCCGGCATGGGTGGCCACGGCCAGGAAAAGGAGCACGACGGCCGGCAGGGCCGGGCGCAGGACGGTCCGCAGACGGGATGCGGGCATCGGGCCTCCTTGAGGAGGGGGAGTCGAGTACGGAGTACGAGCGGGCGACGGCCCGGCCGTAACCGGTTCGCGTGGTACGCAATTCACCGAAATTCGCCACGGTTTTCCGTGGCTCTGCCCCGCCGGGCCGCGCAAAGGCAGGTACCGGGCGGTAGTGATCGGGATGTGCAGCAGCATCACGGAAGCCCGCCGGAGCGTCCTGCGGTTTATCGCGCTGTGACAAATTCCTGCACCGGCATCGAAGTTACGGCGGGTAACTCCGGATGGTGCCCCTCCAAGCAGGACCACCGCCCGGAGCGCGTCCGCACCGTGCCGCCGGGCAGCAGGGCCGCAATCCTTCCGCATCACGCCAGGAACGAGGTAGCGATGTGTGATCTCCTGACCCGCATCTGGTCACGCCCCCGCGGTGAATGGACCCGCGTTCTGAAGAAGGAACTCCCGGCGCTCGCCGGTAAGGTGACCGAGGAGCTGCGGAGCGGATTTCCCGCCTTTTCCGCACTTCTCGCGGAAATGGGCGCCGAAGAGGCCCGCTGGGCCGTGGAACAGGCCATGCTGGTGGCGCTCGGCTACCAGGACACCGCGGAACGCGCCCGGCGCTCCAAGGATCTCGTCGTCACCCCGCTGCCGGTCGCACCCGCCCGCCGGGAGCTGTTCGCCGCGCTCTCCGGAACCAAGGACGTCTCCGAGGTCGCCCTCTGCGAGGTGGCCCGCTGCGCCGGCTGGCCCGTACCGAGCTTCGTCCAGGCCATCGCCCTCGCCTCGCCCGCCGAGGCGCCCCAGCTGGCCGCCGCCCTCGGGGACGCCCTGATCGGCACGGTGGACGGCGACACCTGCCTGCTCGTGCCCGATCCCGGTACGCAGACCCGCGCCCGGCTGGAGGCCGCGCTCAAGGGGCGGGCGGCGGCGGTCGGGCACGCCGTACCGGCCGGTGACACCGCCTCCTCGCTGCGCTGGGCGCGCACCCTGCTGGCCCTCTCGCCCGGCCGCGGCGGCCCCGACACGCGCCCGGCCTTCGTCGACGACCACCTCTCGGCGCTGCTCCTCCTCCAGGACGAATCGCTGGCGCGGGCGCTCTCCTCGCGCTGGCTGAGCCCCCTGGAGGACCTGACGCCACGGCAGAGCGAACGGCTGGAGGTCACCCTGCTGGCCTGGCTGGAAGGCGGCGGCGCGCCGGAGGCGGCGAAGGTGCTCCAGGTGCACCCGCAGACGGTGCGCTACCGCCTGCGGCAGATCGAGAAGCTCTTCGGCCCCGCGCTGCGCGATCCGCGTACCCGCTTCGAGCTGGAGATGGCGCTGCGCAGCCGCCGCCTGATGGCCCACGTACGGCGCTACCGCTCACGGGCCGGGCGCCGGGCGCGGGCCGTCGCCTCCACCATCCGCCCGCTGGGCATGGCCCGGGAGGCCCGGGTCAACGGGCTGTGACGGGCGCACCCCGACCGCGGCGGCCCCGGGCTCCCCTCCGGGGCCGCCGCTCCGCCCGCCGCCGCTGCGGTTACGCTGGGGCGGACACCGGCGGTACAGCCGGTTCGAGTACGGAAGGGAGTGAACACGGTGCAGCGCTTTGCCGACGCCTGGCGGCTGTACGTGGGCGCGCTCTTCTTCCTGCTCTCCGGGTTCCTGCTCGCCCAGAGCGGACTGGCGCCCGCGTTCGCCGCCGCCGCGACCACCGCCGCCGTGCTGCTGCTGTGCCGCGCCTTCCTGGCCGCCGCACTCGCCCGGCCCGAACCGCCGGGCCGCGTCCGCACCGCCCTGCGCGACCGGGAACGCCGTACGGCCTTCCTGCCGCAGCGCGATCCCGACGCCGCCGGCCGTCCGCGGCCCAGGGCACCCGGCCGTCCCCTCCCGACGGCCGCGTAGGCGCCTTTCACCTCGCACTGTGCGGGGGCTCCGGCCCCGCGCGGCTCGTCACGCCGACCTTTTCCCCGGCACGACGAGACCCGTGGAGGGCTCACCCATGTCTGTTTTCTCCACCCTGGGCGGCGCGCTGGCCCAGGCCGCCGACCTCATCGAACCGCTCTTCGGCGCCTCCGCGACGGCCGCCGCAATCATCCTCTTCACCTTGTGCGTACGGGCCGCCCTGCACCCGCTCGCCCGCGCCGCCGCCCGCGGCGAGAAGACCCGCGCCGCGCACGCCCCGCGCCTGGCGGAACTGCGGCGGAAGTACGCGAAGGACCCGGAGCGGCTGCGGGAGGCGACGGCCGCGCTCTACGCCGAGACCGGCACCTCGCCGCTGGCCGGCTGCCTGCCGGCGCTCCTGCAACTGCCCGTCTTCTTCCTCATGTACCACCTGTTCACCAACGACGGCAGCGGCCTGCTCGGGCACACCCTGCTGGGCGCGCCGCTCGGCGGCCACTGGTCGCAGGCCCTCGCGGACGGCGGGCCGTTCGGGCCGCACGGGCTGGTCTACCTCGCGCTGTTCGCCCTGGCCGCGGCGGTCGCCTTCTGGAACTACCGGCGGGCGCGTACGACGATGGCGCGGAGCGCCGAGGGGGGAACGGCCGCCGACGGCGCGGTGCCCGGACTCGGCGGGATGCTGAAGGTCATGCCGCTGCTGTCCTTCGGGACGCTGATCAGCGTCGCGGTGCTGCCGCTGGCGGCGGCGCTCTACCTGGTGACGACCACGGCGTGGACGGCGTGCGAGCGGGCGCTGCTGCACCGGGGCGGGGGCGCGGACCGTACGCCGGAGAAGGAGATCGCGGCCTAGGCCCGTACCGCCGGGTAACGGTCCAGTACGTGAACCGGGTCTTGCGGAGCGGACGCCGTTCTTGGACGATCGTCCGAATCGCTCGATGGCCGTCCCCATCGGCCGGTCCGGGAGAGCCCTCCCGGACCGACCCTTCGACCACGGGAGTTGTACCGATGAAGCTGCTGCGTGTCGGTCAGGTGGGGACGGAACGCCCGGCGCTGCTCGACGAGCAGGGCGCCCTGCGCGACCTGTCGACGCTGGTCACGGACATCGACGGGGCTCTGCTGGCGGACGCCCCGGCCCTGGACCGGATACGGGCGGCGGCCGCCGCCGGTGAGCTGCCGCGCCTGGACCCGGCCGGGCTGCGCACCGGCCCGCCCGTCGCCCGGATCGGCAAGGTCGTGTGCATCGGGCTGAACTACCACGACCACGCCCGCGAGACCGGTGCCGCCGTCCCGGCCGAACCGATCGTCTTCCTGAAGGCGCCCGACACGGTCGTGGGTCCCCACGACCCGGTGCTGGTGCCGCGCGGCAGCGTGAAGACGGACTGGGAAGTCGAACTGGCCGTCGTCATCGGCCGTACCGCGCGCTATCTGGAGACCGACGACGAGGCCCGCGCCGCCGTCGCCGGCTACACGATCGCGCACGACGTCTCCGAACGCGAGTTCCAGATCGAGCGCGGTGGCCAGTGGGACAAGGGCAAGAACTGCGAGACGTTCAACCCGCTGGGCCCGTGGCTGGTGACGGCCGACGAGGTGCCCGATCCGCAGGCGCTGGGCGTACGCCTGTGGGTCAACGGCACGCTGCGGCAGGACGGCACGACCGCCGAGCAGATCTTCCCGGTGGCCGAAGTGGTCCGTTACCTCAGCCGGTTCATGACCCTGTACCCGGGCGACGTCATCAACACCGGCACCCCGGCGGGCGTGGCGATGGGCTGCCCGGAGCCGAAGCCGTATCTGCGCGCCGGTGACGTGGTGGAGCTGGAAATCGACGGCCTGGGGCGGCAGCGGCAGGAGCTGACGGCGGCCTGACGGGGCATCAGGCGCGGGTCGCGGGCGGGGCGGCCGGCTGTCGGCTGGACAGGGGGAATCGCCGTACGGGTACGCGGGCTGTCCGGCTGCCCGACCGGTCCGCGTTCATAGTGCCCATATGCCTGCAAAAAAGACAAAACGGTCCCATGTGGTGGGTGCCGCCGCGCTGGGAGCCGTCGCCGCGGTGCTCCTCGGCCTGTTCGCCGCGTTCGGCTTCGCGGCCCCGCTGCCCGACGGGCTCGGCCCGTGCCTGGGGAGCGGCTGCCCGTCCTCGTACGACGATCCGAACAACGGACCGGTGCCCGGCCGGGACGAGAACCTCAACATCTTCGTCGGCGGGGACTTCCGCGTCGGCGGCTCGGCCGCGGAGGCCGAAGGGAAGATCGTCACCCTCGGCACCTTCGAGATGAACAAGACCGGCGGGTCCAGCGTCTACAACGTGGGCATCGTCGGCGTCGGCTCCCGGGTGCCGCCGCCCAACGGCTCCGACTTCCTGACCGTGGGCGGCGACGTCACCATCGCCCCCGGGCAGCGGCTGCTCGCCGAGGAGGGCAGCACCCACGGAGTCGTCGCCTACGAGGGCAGGCTCAGCGGCACCGTGATTCCCCAGGCGGACCAGCGGCCCGGCGTCGCCGACCCGTACCGCAGGCTGGTGCCCGATCTCACGGCGAGCAGCCGGTGTTACGCGCGGACCGGGGACGGGCCGCGGCCCGCGACCGGCACCGCCGTCAACCAGGGCTACTCGACGGTCTTCACCGGTGACGGCAGGTCCGCCCTACAGGTCTTCAACGTCGACTTCGACCTGGTGGGACGCAACGGCGGCGCCCAGGGCATCACCTTCACCGGGATTCCGCAGGGCGCGACCGTCCTGGTCAACATGGTCGGCGACGCGCGCACGATCAACACGTACATCGGCCACGACCTCCAGCCGCCCGGCATCCGCCAGCGGCTGCTGTGGAACTTCCCGGACGCGAACACGGTGGAGTTCAAGGGCGGTGCGCAGTTCCAGGGAAGCGTGCTGGTCGGCAAGCAGGGCAGTACGACGACGGTGTCGGTGCCGGGCATGAACGGCCGGTTCTTCACGGTCGGTTCGCTGGTGCACACCTCGACGTCCGGCGCCGAGATGCACAACTACCCCTTCAACGGCGATCTGCCCGACTGCCGGGACCAGAGGCCGACGCCGAGCCCGACACCGAGTCCTACGGAGCCGTCGCCTTCACCCACGGAGCCGAGTCCGTCTCCGACCGAGCCGTCGCCGAGTCCGACCGAACCGAGTCCCTCGCCGACCGAGCCGTCGCCGTCGCCGACGGAGCCGAGCCCCTCGCCCACGGAGCCCTCGCCGAGTCCCACGGAGCCGAGCCCTTCCCCCACGGAGCCGTCGCCGTCGCCGACCGAGCCCAGCCCGTCGCCCACGGAACCGACCCCGACCCCCACGGAGCCGACTCCGACCCCGACCCCGAGTCCGACGGAGCCGAGCCCGAGCCCGACCGAGCCGACCCCGTCTCCGACCGAACCCACACCCTCTCCGACCGAGCCGGTCCCGACTCCCACCGAGCCGACTCCGGGCCCGACGGAGCCCACTCCCGGCCCGACCGAGCCGACTCCGGGCCCGACGGAGCCCACTCCCGGCCCGACCGAGCCGACTCCGGGCCCGACGGAGCCGACTCCGGGCCCGACGGAGCCGACTCCCGGCCCCACGGAGCCCACCCCGGGCCCCACCGAGCCGACCCCGACCTCAACCCCCACCCCCACCGCAACTCTCACTGCAACCCCGACCCCCAACCCCACCCACTCCTCCCACACCCCCCTGCCCAGCCCCGCCCCCACCGATGGTGGGGATCAGCTGGCGCACAGTGGCAGCGGGTTCCAGGATCCGTTGTTCATCGGGGCGGCGGTGGCCGCCGTCATCAGCGGTGTGGTGCTCGTGCTGATCATCCGCACCCGGCGCCGCTCGGACTGACCTGCCGTCAGTCCTCCGTCCGCTGCTCGATGTAGCGTCCCAGGGCGTCGACCACCAGCGCGTGGTCGTCGCCCTGGGGGAGGCCGGAGACGGCGACCGTGCCGATGACTCCCGTACCGCGCAGCCGTACGGGGAAGGCGCCGCCGTGCGCGGCGTAGCGGTCCGGGTCGAGGCGGGACGATTCCTCGAAGGTCCGTCCCTTGGCGCGGAACCGGGCGCCGACCAGGTACGACGACTCCGCGTACCGCTCCACGACGCGGCACTTGCGCTCGATCCACGCGTCGTTGTCCGCCGACGTACCGGGCAGCGCGCAGTGGAACAGCTGCTGCCCGCCGCGCCGGATGTCCACCGTGACGGCCGCGCCGCGCTCGCGCGCCAGGTCCGTCAGCAGGCAGCCCAGCCGCCACGCGTCCTCGTTGCCGAAGCGGTCCAGGACCAGGCGGCGTTCCTGCTCCTCCAGTTCGCGCACCTGGTGGCGCGCCGCCTCCCGCTCGTCCGTACCGTTCAGCACTCCCGTGCCGTTCATGCCGCTCATGCCGACTCCTCGATCCGGACCGTGCGGCCCTCGGCCGCCGATGTCTTCGCCGCTTCCAGAACGCGCAGCGTGGCCGCCGCTTCCCGGGCGCTCACCGGCGGCCGGCCGCCGGTACGCAGGGCCTCCGCGACGGCGGCGTAGTACGCGGGGTAGTCGCCGGGCAGGGTCGGTACGGGGTCGCCGCCGCCGGTCAGCGGGGACTCCCCGGCGCCGATCCGGCCCCACGACGCCTCGGGTTCGGTGCCCCAGCCGGCCGGGTCCTCGCCCGGCCGCCGGCCCTCGCGCAGCGCCGCTTCCTGCGGGTCCAGGCCGTACTTCACGTAACCCGCCCGGCTGCCCAGCACCCGGAAGCGCGGCCCGAGCTGGGCGGTGGTCGCGCTCACCCACAGGTGTGAGCGGACGCCGTTCGCGTGGGTGAGCGCGAGGAACGTGTCGTCGTCGGCCTCGGCGCCCGGGCGGCGTACGTCGGACTCGGCGTAGACGTGGGTGACCGGACCGAAGAGGGCGAGCGCCTGGTCGGCGACGTGGCTGCCCAGGTCGTACAGCAGCCCGCCGATCTCGGCCGGGTCGCCGGACTCGCGCCAGCCGCCCTTCGGCTTCGGCCGCCAGCGTTCGAAACGCGACTCGAAGCGCAGGACGTCGCCGAGCGCGCCCTCGGTGATCAGCTGGTGCACCGTGCGGAAGTCGTTGTCCCAGCGCCGGTTCTGGAAGACGGAGAGCAGCAGGCCGCGGTCGTCCGCGAGGGCGGTCAGCCGCTCGGCCTCGGCGGCCGTCCCGGAGAGCGGCTTGTCGACGACCACCGGCAGACCGGCCTCCAGCGCCGCGGTGGCGAGCGGGACGTGGGTCTTGTTGGGGGAGGCGATGACGATCAGGTCCAGTTCGCCGGTGCGGGCCAGCACCTCGTCGGGGGTGGCGACCGTACGGACCCGGGGGTGCTCGGCGCGGGCCTGTGCCTGCCGGTCCGGGCTGCTGGTGGAGACGGTGTCCAGCGTCAGGCCGTTGGTGGCGGCGATCAGCGGGGCGTGGAAGACCGAGCCGGCGAGACCGTAGCCGATCAGGCCGACGCGCAGGGGAGTGCCGGGAGAGTCGTTCATGCGTCCCACTTAAGCAACGCTGTTGCCAAAGTGCAAGCAATGCGGACAATGGACGGGTGACCAGCCACGACTCCGAAGAACGTGTCGCCGCACCGGCCTCCGCGCCGCCGTGTGCCACCGGACCGGCCCCCGCGCCGCCCGGCGGCGGAGCCGGGCTGCCCGCCCTGCGCGGCCACAACACCGCCCTGGTGCTGGGGCTGCTGCGGGCGGCCGGACCGGCGGGCGTCAGCCGGCTGGAGCTGGCCGCGCACACCGGGCTGACGCCGCAGGCCGTCAGCAAGATCCTCGCCCGGCTGCGGGTGGCCGGCCTGGTCGCCGAGGCGGGCCGGCGCGCCTCCACCGGCGGCAAGCCGCCCACGGTGCTGCGCCTGGTGCCCGAGGCCCGGTACGCGATCGGGCTGCACCTGGACCGCGACGAGCTGACCGCCGTCCTCACCGACCTCGCGGGCCGCACCGTCGCCGCGCGGACCGCCTCGCTCGACCTCGGCGCGGGCGCGCCCGCCGTGCTCGACACGGTGGCCGGGCAGCTCGCCGCGCTCCCGGACGAGGCCCGTTCGCCCCGCGTCCTGGGCGTCGGCGCCGCCAGCCCCGGGCCGCTGGACCACACGGACGGAGTGCTGCGCCGGGTCACCGGTTTCCCGGACTGGGACGGCTTTCCGCTGCGCGACGCGCTCGCCGGACGCCTCGGCCTGCCCGTCGTCCTGGACAAGGACACCAACGCCGCCGCCCTCGGCCTGGCCCGGCGCGAACCGGACGGGCGCGGCTCGTTCGCGTACCTCCACCTGGGTACGGGGCTGGGCGCGGGCCTGGTGCTCGGCGGCGCGCTGTACCGGGGGGCCAGGACCGGCGCGGGGGAGTTCGGGCACCAGGTGCTGCAACTGGACGGTCCGCGCTGCGGGTGCGGCAAGCGCGGCTGCGTCGAGGCGTTGTGCCTCGACAGGGCGGCGCGCGGCGAGCCCGCCGAAGCGGCCCGCATCCTGGGCGTGGCCGCGGCCAACCTGGTGGAACTGCTCGACATCGACCGGGTGCTGCTCGGCGGCCGTACGGTGCTGGCGAGCCCCGACACGTACGTACGCGGCGTGGCCGAGGCCCTGGCCGAACAGGCCCGCATCCGGGGCGACGGCGGTACCCCCGCGATCCCCGTGGCCGTGGCCGAAGGGGGCGCGCAGGCGGTGGCGGACGGCGCGGCGCACCTCGTCCTCGCGCCGCTGTTCGGCGCGCCGGGGACGCCGTTCGGGGGCGGAGCGGCGGCGGAACTGCGCTGAGGCAGGGGCTTTTGGTGTCCGGGGGCTGCGCTGAACGCGCGGCATTCGGGCGATCGAAGGCGCGTACCGGGGCGTCGGGGCCCGGGCGGCGCACGCCCGTGGCAAGGTCCGGGAACGACCGGTCATACGAGATACGGACGGTCCGGTCCGGGGCGGGCCGCGACGAGCGGCACACCCCGGACCGGACCGTCCGGATCGCCCACGTCCCCGTCCCCAGCCCGCCCCGTCCCCGCCCGTGTCCCCGTCCGACCGCCCCGGCGCCGGGCCGTCCGTCCGCGCCGGGCGAGCAGGGAGGTCCGTCATGCCCGTGCGCCCGCCCCGTGTGCTGACGCGCGCCACCGTCTCGGCCGCGCTGCTGGCCGCCGTGTCGTTTGCGTGCCCGTCCGCGACCGCCGCCGAGAGCCCCGGGCACCGGGCGGAGGTACGTACGGCGGCCGAGCGGTCCCCGGCGGCGAACGGAGCGGACGGCCCGGCCGACCGTACGGACCGCCCGGCCGCTCGCGCGGCCGACCGCACGGGCCGCCCGCCCCACCTCGCGGACACCGGAGCCGCCGCCGTCACCCGTATCGGCGCCGTCGCCCTGGTGCTCATGGCCGCCGGCGTCCTCCTCCTGGCGGCGGCCCGCCGACTCCGGCGGCGCTGAGCAGAACACCGACTACGCGCTGACCAGGACTCCGCCCGCGCGCCGAGCAGGACACCCGCGAGCCCCCTTCCCGTAGGCAACGCGTAACCTCCGGCCGCACCCGGAGTGCGAGGATCGCCCGGTGGACTACCCGAACGGCCAGGAACCTGGCGCACCGATCCGCTCCGGCATCCCCGAGCACGGACGCATCCCCAAGTACTACGCGGCGAAGGTCCAATTGGAGACGCTGCTCGCCGAACTGGGTGAGGGTGAGGCGCTGCCGACCGAACGCGAACTGGCCCTGCGCTTCGAGGTGTCCCGGGAAACGCTGCGCCAGGCGCTCCGTGAACTCCACCTGGAGGGGCGGCTGCGGCGTCTGGGCCGCGGCACCGTCGTCGCGGGCCCGAAGCTGGAACAGCCGCTGTCGCTGGCGAGTTACACCGAGGGCGTACGGAAACAGGGCCGCCGCCCGGGCCGCCACCTGGTCGGTCTGGACCGCTTCCCCGCGCCGGAGAAGCTGGCCGGCGAGCTGGGCCTGCAAGTCGGCGACGAGGTCTGGCACATGGAGCGGGTGCTGCTCGCGGACGACGAACGGGTCGGGTTGGAGAGCACGTACGTCGCCGTGGCCAGGGTGCCGCGCCTGGACGCGGAGTTCGAGCCCGACTCCTCCTTCTACGCCTACCTCCACGAGCGCCTGGGCATCGGCTTCGGGGACGCGGACGAGCGCCTGGAGACCGTACTGGCCACCCCGCGCGAAGCCCTGCTGATCGGCACTCCCGGCGCCCTGCCGATGCTTCTCATCCACCGACTGTCCCGCGACACCCGCGGCCTGCCGCTGGAGCGGGTGCGTTCGCTCTACCGGGGGGACCGGTTCTCCTTCACGACCCATCTGGGCGGCTGATCTCCCGGGACGCGGCAGCCCGCCGCTTCGATCACGAGAAGATAACGGGTCTAGGCCAAACTTGCGGCCCCGTTCACCACCCCGTCCCCTCCCGGACCGCCGGGCGCCACCCGCCCCCACGACCGTTCCGGGCATGCGAGTCATAGTTGTCGGAGCCGGGGTGCTGGGGACCATGCACGCCTGGGAAGCGGTCGGGCGCGGCCACGAGGTCGTGCACATCGAGCGGGAGGCCGAGGCGCGCGGGGCCTCGGTGCGCAATTTCGGGCTGGTCTGGGTCGGCGGCCGGGCCGGCGGCGCGGAGCTGGACACCGCGCTGCGGGCCCGCGAGCTGTGGGAGGGCATCGGGGAGCGGGTCCCCGGTCTCGGGTTCCGGCCGAACGGTTCGCTCACCGTCGTACGCGACGCGGCCGAGCACGCCGTCGCCGAGGCGGCCGTACGCCGTCCCGACGCCGCGTCCCGCGGGTACAAGCTGCTCGGCGCCGACGAGGCCCGGGCGCTCAATCCCGCGCTGCGCGGGGAGTTCGCCGGAGCGCTCTGGTGCGAGCGGGACGCCGCGGTCGAGCCGCGCACCGCCCAGCGAGCGCTGCGGGAGGCCCTGGCGGCGTCCGGGCAGTACACCTTCCTCGGCGGGCGCGAGGTACGCGACGTCGTCGGCGAGCGGGCCGTCCGAGACGACCACGGCGACTTCCACGAAGGGGACGCGGTGGTGCTGTGCACCGGCGCCTGGCTCGGCGGCCTGGTGCGGGAGCTGGCCCCCGACCTGCCGGTGCGCCGGGTCCGGCTCCAGATGATGCAGACCACACCGCTCGGCGAGAGCCTGACCACCTCCGTCGCCGACGCGGACAGCTTCCGCTACTACCCGGCCTACGCCGGACCGGAGCTGGACGCGCTGGCCGCAGCGCAGCCCCAGCCGCCGGTCGCCGCCGAGCACCGCATGCAGCTGCTGATGGTGCAGCGCGCCGACGGCGGCCTGACGATCGGCGACACCCACGAGTACGCCACGCCCTTCGGGTTCGACGTGGTCGAGGACCCGTACGAGCACCTGACCTCGGTCGTCGAAGCGCTGCTCGGCCGCCCGCTGCCCGCCGTGCGCCGCCGCTGGGCCGGGGTGTACGCGCAGTGCACCGACCCGTCCCGCGTCGTGCACCGGCAGCAGGTGCGGGAGGGCGTCTGGCTGGTCACCGGACCCGGCGGACGCGGCATGACCTGCTCCCCGGCGCTGGCCGAGGACACCGCGAACGAACTGGGCTGGTGAGGGCCATGAACAGCGACTACCCGGAGGACGCGCCGGTTTCCCTCGTCGTCCTCGACATGGCGGGGACCACGGTCGCCGACGGCGGGCTGGTGGAGCAGGCGTTCGGCGCCGCGGCCGGGCGGCTCGGCGTCGTACCGGGCAGCGCCGAGCACGCCGAACAGCTGGCGTACGTCCGCGCCACCATGGGCGAGTCCAAGATCTCCGTCTTCCGGCACCTCTACGGGGACGAACAGCGGGCCCGCCGTGCCAACGCCGCCTTCGAGGAGGCGTACGGGGAACTGGTCGACGGCGGGCGGATAGCGCCCGTGCCCGGCGCCCGGGAGGCCATCGAGGCCCTGCGGGACGCGGGCCGCACGGTCGTGCTGACCACCGGCTTCGCCCGGGTCACCCAGGACGCGATCCTGGACGCGCTCGGCTGGCGGGACCTGGCGGCGCTGACCCTGTGCCCGGCCGACGCGGGCGGGCGCGGACGCCCGTACCCGGACCTGGTGCTGACGGCGCTGCTGCGCACCGGCGCCGCCGACTCCGTACGGCAGGTCGCGGTGGTCGGGGACACCTCGTACGACATGCTCTCCGGGCGCCGCGCCGGCGCCTCCGTCGTCGCCGGGGTGCTGACCGGCGCCCACGACGAGGCGGCGCTGCGCGCGGCGGGCGCCACCCACGTCCTCGGTTCGGTGGCCGAACTGCCCGCCCTGCTCGAAGGACCGCGCCCGGAGCGCCCCTCATGAGCGCGCCCGCCGAAACGATCCGCCCCGCCGCCCCCGCCCCCACCACCCCCTCCGGCATCCGCTTCGACAACGTCTCCGTCGCCTACGGCGAGCACGTCGTCCTGGAGTCCTTCGACCTGACCGTCGAACCGGGCGAGGTGATGGCGCTGCTCGGCCCTTCCGGGTCGGGCAAGACCACCGCGCTGCGGGCGGTCGCCGGATTCGTCCGGCCGTGTGCCGGGCGGGTGCTGATCGGCGGCCGGGACGTGACCGGGCTGCCCCCGTACCGGCGCGGCATCGGCATGGTCGTCCAGCAGTACGCGCTCTTCCCGCACCTGCGCGTCGAGGACAACGTCGCCTTCGGCCTCAAGGCGCGGCGCGGGCGCACCGCGTCGCGCGCCGAGACCGCGGTCCGGGTGGCCGAGGTGCTGGAGATGACCGGCATGGCCGCGTACGCCCGTCGCTACCCGCGCGAACTGTCCGGCGGGCAGCAGCAGCGGGTCGCCATCGCGCGGGCGCTGGCCATCCGCCCCGGCGTGCTCCTCCTGGACGAGCCGCTGTCCGCCCTCGACGCCCGGCTGCGCTCCGGCATGCTCGCCGAACTGGCGCGTCTGCACCGCGAGTTGCCCGACGTGTCGATCCTGTACGTCACCCACGACCAGATGGAGGCGCTGACGCTGGCGGACCGGATCGCCGTCATGGACCGCGCGCGGCTGCGCGACTGCGGCACCCCGCAGGACCTCTACCGCCGTCCGCGCACCGAGTTCACCGCCTCCTTCGTGGGCAACGCCAACCTCCTCCCGGTGACCGTCGGCCCGGACGGCACCGCCGACTTCGCCGGTACCCGGCTGACCGTCACGCCCGCCGAGGGCCCCGCACCCGGCGCGTCCGCCACGCTCTGCGTACGCCCGCACCTGGTCGGCCTCGGCGACGGCCCCAACGCGCTGCACGGCCGCGTCACCGAGGTGCAGTGGCGCGGCGCGACGCACCGGGTGTACGCGGACGTGGCCGGGCACCGCGTCATGGCCGACCTGCGCGAACTGCGGACCACACCGGAGCCGGGCAGCGAGATCGTCCTGCACTTCGCCGCCGAGGACGCGGTGCTGCTGCCGGCCGGAGCGGGGAGCAGGGACGATGAGTAGGCCGGGCACGCTCACGCCGCATACGGCCGGAGAGCGGCACCGGACGGCCGGAGAGCGTGACCGACCGGCCGGGACGCGGCACGAAGGCGGTCGGCGGCGGGCCTCGTCGGCCCTGTGGGCCCTTCCGCCGCTCCTCGCCCTCGGGCTCGTCTTCCTCTACCCGCTGGCCCTGGTCGTACGGCAGTCCTTCACGCAGGACGAGGGCGGCCCGCCGTCCACCGCCCCGTACGCGCAGGTCTTCGCCGAAGCGTCCTTCCGGGACGCGCTCGGGAACACCGTGCTGCTCGCCCTCGGCGCGACCGCCGGGTGCCTGCTGCTCGGCTTCGCCCTCGCCCTGGTGATCGCGTTCGTGCCGTTCCCCGGCAGCCGGGCGCTCGGCCGCTTCATCGACGTCTTCCTCGCCTTCCCGTCCTTCCTGATCACCCTCGCGCTGCTCTTCGTCTACGGAACGGCCGGGCTCGCCAACGGCCTGTGGACGGACGCCACCGGCGCCGCGAGCGGGCCCTTCGACTTCCTGCGCACCCCCTGGGGCGTGCTGCTCGCCGAGATCACCTACTTCACGCCCTTCGTGATGCGCCCGCTGCTCGCCGCCTTCTCCCAGATCGAGACCGGACAGCTGGAGGCCGCCGCCTCGCTCGGCGCCCGGCCGGCCCGGGTCGTACGGAAGGTGATCTGGCCCGAGGCGCTGCCGTCGCTGGCGGCGGGCGGGGCCCTCGTGCTGGTGCTGACGCTCAACGAGTTCGGGATCGTGCTGTTCACCGGCGCCAAGGACGTGGTCACCCTGCCGGTGCTCGTCTACACGAAGGCCATCCTCGACGGCGACTACACGGGGGCGTGCGTCGTCGCCGTCGTCAACATCGTGCTGTCCCTGGCCCTTTACGCCCTGTACCGGACCGTGGCCGCACGGGCGGGCGGGGCGCGTACGCCGTCCACGGGAGGTGACGAGCACCGTGCTCGTGCATAGCAAGGGCGCCCGCCGGGCCGTCCGGGCCCTGTTCCTCGTCCTGTTCCTGCCGCTCTTCGCACTGCCGCTGCTGGTGATCGTCGCGGCGTCCTTCGCGAGCAGCTGGAGCGGCGCGCTGCCGTCCGGCCCCACGCTCGCGCACTACCGGGACCTCGCCCAGGGCGACTCCCTCCGGGCGCTGGTCACCAGCCTGGTCACGGCCGTCACCGCCAGCCTGCTCGCGCTGGCCGCCGGCACCTGGGCCGCGCTGGCCGCACAACGGCTGCGGCCCCGCGCCCGCAAGGTGCTCGACGCGCTCTTCATGCTGCCGGTCGCGGTGCCGTCCGTCGTCGTGGGCCTGTCGCTGCTGGTCGCCTTCTCGCAGCCGCCGCTGCTGCTGAACGGCACCCCACAGATCGTCGTCATCGCGCACACGGTCCTGGTCACCGCCTTCGCCCACCAGTCCGTCACGGCCGCGCTAACCCGCCTGGACCCGGCGTACGAACAGAGCGCCGCCAGCCTCGGCGCGCGCCCCGCCCACGTCCTGTGGCGCGTGAAACTGCCCCTCCTGCTGCCGTCCCTGACCGCCGCCGCGGGCCTGTGCTTCGCCCTGTCCATGGGCGAACTGAGCGCCACGATGATGATCTACCCGCCGGACTGGCTACCGCTGCCGGTACGGGTCTTCGCCACCACCGACCGGGGCGCGCTGTTCGCGGGCGCCGCGCTCGCGGTGGCGCTGATGGCCGCCACGCTGCTCGTCCTGCTCGCCGTCTCCCGCATCCGTACCAAAGCCTCGTACCGCTGACGCACCCCGCCCTGCCCTCCATCAAGGAGTGACGCCACGCCATGCGCACCCCCCTCAAGCCGTCCGCCGCCCTCTGCGGCGCTCTGCTCCTCGCCGCCGCCCTGACCGGCTGCGGCGGCGCCTCCCGCGCCGACGCCGACGCCAAGGAGATCACCGTCTACAGCGCCGACGGCCTGCGCGGCGAGCGGGGCGACGGCTTCTACGACCGGGTCTTCAAGGACTACGAGAAGAAGACCGGCGTCAAGATCAACCTGGTCGAGAGCGGGTCCGGCGCCGCCGTGCAGCGGCTGGCCCGCGAGAAGGCCAACACCAAGGCCGACATCGTCGTCACCCTGCCGCCGTTCATCCAGCAGGCCGACGGCAAGGGCCTGCTGGAGACCTACCGCCCCAAGGGCTCCGAACAGGTCGCCGCCGCGGACAAGGACCCGGGCGGCAGGTGGACCGCCGTCGTCAACAACTACTTCTGCTTCATCTACAACAAGCAGCAGCTCAAGGAGCCGCCCCGCACCTGGCAGGACCTGACGGACGCCCGCTTCAAGAACAAGCTCCAGTACTCCACACCGGGCGTCGCCGGGGACGGCACCGCCGTCGTCGTCCAGGCCCTCCACGACTTCGGCGGCCAGGGCCCGGCCATGGCCTTCCTCAAGAAACTCCAGGCCAACAACGTCGGCCCGTCCTCCTCCACCGGCCAGCTCGCCCCCAAGACGGACAAGGGCGAACTCCTCGTCGCCAACGGCGACGTGCAGATGAACTACGCCAACATGAAGTCCATGCCGAACCAGGGCATCTTCTTCCCGGCGGCCAAGCCCGGCGCCAAGCCGTCCACCTTCGCGCTCCCGTACGCGGCCGGCCTGGTCAAAAACGCCCCCCACGCGACCCAGGCCAAGAAGTTCCTCGACCACCTCCTCTCCCCCGAGGTACAACGCCAGGTCTCCGAAGCCGGCGGCGGCTTCACCGCCCGCACGGACATCAGGCCCACCGACCACAACGCCACCGAACTCGCCCGGATCATGCAGGGCGTCGAGGTCTTCCACCCGGACTGGAATGACATCGACAAGAATCTGTCCGCTTATCTGGACGCCTGGAAGGAGGCGACGGGGAGCTGACGGGGGCTTCGGGCGCGCCCGCCCGGGCACCCGCCCATGGCGGGCCCTGGATCAGATGAGGTCCACCAGGTCGGCGATCGAGTCCACGACCTTCGTCGGCCGGTAGGGGTACTGGTCGATGTCATCCTGCGACGTCAGGCCGGTGAGGACGAGGAACGTCTCCATACCGGCCTCCAGCCCGGCGAGCACATCGGTGTCCATCCGGTCACCGATCATGGCCGAGGACTCGCTGTGGGCGCCGATCACGTTCAGCCCGGTCCGCATCATCAGAGGATTCGGCTTGCCGACGAAGTACGGCTTCTTCCCCGTGGCCTTCGTGATCAATGCCGCCACCGAGCCGGTCGCGGGCAGCACCCCCTCCGGCGACGGCCCGGTGTTGTCGGGGTTGGTGGCGATGAAGCGGGCGCCGTCGTTGATCAGCCGGATGGCCTTCGTCAGCGCCTCGAACGAGTAGGTCCGGGTCTCACCCAAGATCACGAAGTCGGGGTCGGCGTCGGTCATCACATAGCCCGCGTCGTGCAGCGCGGTGGTCAGGCCGGCCTCACCGATGACGTACGCGGTGCCGCCGGGGTGCTGGGTATCCAGAAACTTCGCGGTGGCCAGGGCCGAGGTCCAGATGTTCTCCACCGGTACCTCGAGCCCGATCCGGTTCAGCCGGGCGTGCAGGTCGCGGGCCGTGTAGATCGAGTTGTTGGTGAGGACCAGAAACGGCCGCCCGGACTCGCGGAGCTTCTTGATGAAGGAGTCCGCGCCAGGAACCGGGACCCCCTCGTGCATCAGCACCCCATCCATGTCGGTGAGCCATGATTCGATGGGCTTGCGCTCTGTCATGGGGAGGACTCCTGCCGTCGGTGGGCCATGGAACGCCCATGCTATTCATAGAAGGAAAACGCAGGCGTCGACGATGCGGGCCGCTCCGACCCGCACCCCGATGACCGAGGCCATCATGATTCAGGCCGGGAAGGCGGACAAGCGGAAGGACGCCTGTTTCGACCGGGCCATGGGTATCGGAACGGCCGAGGCCGGGCCGACTCCTGCGGCGGGCTCGTACAGTGCGCAAAGGCAACGGGGGCGCGACGCCGGCGCGGCATCGGGGTGTTCGGTTACTTCCACACGATCTCGATCAAATCGGGTCGGAAAATCCCGCGCTGGGCCCCTCCTTTGCCGGCGGGTGCGACGACCACCGCTTCGATACTGCGCCCCATCTCCCGGCGTTTCATGTCCACCGTGTACGCGTTCCATTCGCGGACAATGCGGGCCGCGGCGGAACGGGGCCGCGCCGACGGGGTGGCAAGGGCGGGAACCGTTTCCCTCGTCACCTTCTCCGCTTTCTCGAGGCGGCACATCTCGCGAGCGAACTCGGCCAGCGACAGCAGGCCGTCGGCCCGGAGCCGGCGGGCCTCCGCCTTGTCCTCCTCGATCCGCTTCAGGGTCCCCATCGAGCTGATGGATCCGGGATCCGCCGCCTCGGCGGACTTCGCGTCGCGAGCTTGCTTCATCAGGTGATCGAGCAGGGCTTTCTCCACGTGGTCCTCCAGCGGGGGACCACTGCGGGAGAGCTTTCCACACCCACCGTCCGCGGCACGGCAGTAGTAGTAATACCCGTGCTTTCCGAAGCTGGCAGTACCTCGCTGGTACATCCCGGAGGCCAGGCCGGTGCCGCACCTCGCGCAGCGCGCAATTCCCGTCAGCAGCCGCTTGGTGACCGTGGTACCCGCCCTCCGGCCCTTCTCCTTGCCCTTGCGGGAGTCGAGCTCGTCCACCAGCTCCCGCCACTCGCCGGGTGTCAGAATGGTTTCCCACCGTCCTGTCACCGGGGTACCGTCCGTGCGCTCGACCAGGTACTCGACAGGGT
This sequence comes from Streptomyces rimosus, assembly GCF_008704655.1. Taxonomy (NCBI): domain Bacteria; kingdom Bacillati; phylum Actinomycetota; class Actinomycetes; order Kitasatosporales; family Streptomycetaceae; genus Streptomyces; species Streptomyces rimosus. The sequence continues at coordinate 5,950,425 of NZ_CP023688.1, forward strand.
CCACCCGCCCCGACCGTTCGCGGATCTCCTGGGGAACGTAGGCGCGGTATCCGCAAAGCCGTGGATTCCGGAGCACATACAGCACGCTGCTGTAACCGATCGTCTTACCCGGTGGTGTCTGCGGCCCCCGCACCCCCAGCGCCACCCATTCGCGGTGGACCGTGGCAACGCTCTTGCCCGTCAATACGTCCTGGCGCGCCTTCTTGATGAGCGCGGCTTCCCCCTCGGCGATGTGCTCGGCATCTTTCCAGCCGAAGGCGCGCCGGCCCCTGTGCGGCTTTCCCTCCGTAGCCTCGGCGAGCTTCTGCCGTGCGACGCGTCGCGCCGCGTCGGAGGAGAACTTGTTGGCGACGGTCACATGGATACGGGCTTGGAAGCGACCGTCCGCGGTGGTGAGGTCGTAGTCACCGGCGGTGGTGGCGAAGAGCATCGGCCGGCGGCTCTGCTCGTAGATGTCGATGAGACGTTCGAGGTCCTGAGGCCGGCGGGCGACGCGGTCGATGTCGTGCGCGAGCATGCCGCTGATCACGCCGCGCTCAAGGTCGAGGACCATCTCCTCGAAGCCCTCGCGCCGCACGCGACGTTTGAAGGCCGAGGTGTCGTTGTCCTCGTAGACACGGTGGATGGTGCAGCCCTTGGTCCGGGCGAGGTCGTACACGTCCGCGCGCTGCCGGACCACGCCTTCACGGCCGTCCCGGTCGTCACCCGTCCTGCCACGGTCGGAAATGCGGACGTAGCCGCCTGCCTTGAGCATGTCTTCCCCCGTCGTTGTCACTGTCACGGCCCTGCTGGCGATCCGCTTCCCGGAGGCGCGGAGAGAGCCCGGACCTACAACTCCGAAATTAGGCGCAGCCGTGGCGTGTCCCGACCCGCGGCCCCCGCCGCTCACCCGAACGGCGTACTCACGGCCCCCACCGGATGCGGGATCCTCCCCCCGGGCGGACCTTCGGAAGTGTTCGGAGGTTCACCATGCGCTCACCGGGATTCACTCTCTGTGCCGCCCTCGCGGTCGCGGTGCTCTCTCCGGGGTCCGCGCTCGCGTTCGCGGCCCGGGCGCCGGGTGTCGCGGGCGGTGCGGTCGCGGTCACTCCGTCGGCCGTCGTGCCGGGCACCGATACGGCCCTTCAGGTCAGCGGCTGTACGGGGCGTACGGGGAGCGCCACCTCGGACGCCTTTGTCGACGTGGTGCCGCTGGCGCGGGTCGCCGCGGGGCTGGTGGGTGACGCGCGGGTGCGTTCCACCGCGGATCCCGGCGCGTACACCGTCTCCGTCCGGTGTGACGGTCAGGATGCGCGGGCCGCGGGTTCGTTCGAGGTCGTACCGGCTCCGGCGCGCGCCACGGGGGATGAGGCGGCGGAAGGCGGCGGGGACCTCGCGGCCGCGCCGCTCGCCGCCCCGGAATCCGGGACCTCCGCGGAGCGGCCCGCCTCGCCGTCCGCGCCTGTACGGGCCGGAGGCGGCGGTACGGCCGGGCACCGGGCCGCGCCGCCCGTGCAGGAGTCGCGGGCCGCGCTGGTGCGGACGGCGGCCGTGCGGACGGCCGCGAGCCATGAGGGCGACGGCATCTACGCGGTGGGACTGGTGCTGGCAGGGGGCGCGGCGCTCGCGCTCACCGGACAGGTGCTGCGGATGCGGCGCCGGCGCAAGGGATCGGACGATGGCGATGCCGGATGACGACCACCCGGTGGCGAGCCGCCGCCCCCCGCTCGGGCCGGGACACGGCCGGATGGCCGCCGGCGTGGCCTGGGCGGCGCTGCTGCTGGGCCTGTGGCTGTGGGGGCGGGACCTGACCGACGGCGGCGCCCTGGCGAAGGGGCCGACGACCGGCGACGTGGCGGCCGTCGGCCGCCCGCTCGAACAGGACCTGCCCGCCGCGCACGCCCCGCTGGCCACCTCGCCGGAGGGCCGCCCCGCCGAGGTCGCGATCGGCGCCCTGGGTGTACGGGCCGGTGTGGTGAAGACCGGGCTGGACGCGACCGGCGCGGTGGACGCGCCCTCGTACCGCACCCCGGGGCTCGTCGGCTGGTACGCCAAGGGGCCGCAACCGGGCACGGCGGGCGCCGCCGTGCTGGTCGGCCATGTCGACACGGCCGACCGGCGGGCGGTCTTCCACCGCCTCGGCAGCCTCAAGCCGGGGCAGCCGGTGGACGTGCGCAGGGCCGACGGCGGCACCGCCCGGTTCACGGTCGAGGACGTGAAGATCTACGACCGGCGGCGGTTCGCGCCGCGGAAGGTCTACGGCGCGCAGGTGCCGGGGCGCGCGGAACTGCGCCTGATCACCTGCGCGGGCGCCTACGACCGGGAGCGGGACGCCTACACCGCCAACGTCGTCGTGTACGCGTATCTCACCAAGGTCACGCCCGCACCGGAGGGCTGAGGGCCCGGGCGGGGGATGGAGCCCGGGTTCCCGACCGTTCCCGGCCGGCGGCTCGCTCCCCCTGAACCGCCGACCGGCCGGTCCTCGACCGCCGGGGTGTCAGGACTGCGGGAGTTGCCCTGCCGCCGGCGGGAGGTGCGTGGGCGCCCGAACTCAAGGCGCGTGCACGGGCCCGACCAGGGGCTGGGGCCAGGTGACCAACGTTGAAGCTCACACTGGGGTTCACTGTAGAACGACTGCACCGCGTCGCCTAGGGGGAGTTGGGCACCGAACCGTGCCGCGCGGCAGTTTTCGGCCCGGGCGGCCGGGGCGTAACAGGTTGTCCACAGGCTCACCTGTGGCTGAAGGGCATGTGCCAGGATGGATTGGACCGGTCTTGTCCCGTGCTCCGAGGGGGGAGTGGATGTACGGCAACGTGCGGGGGTCCGGGGGTGGCCCCCCGGGTGAGCGCCGCGCCGCCCGCCGGCGCGGCGCGTTCGGCGCGGCATCGGCGCTGGGGGCGCTGCTGCTGGTGTCCGGGTGCTTCTCGTCGTCCGACGACGGCGAGGGAGACGGGAAGGCCGGGGCGGAGCCCGGACAGCAGCCGAAGTCCACGGTGCCGTACTGGGTCAACCCGGACGGCAAGGCGGCCCGGCAGGCCGCCGCGTACGCCAAGGACGGCAAGAACGACGAGGCGCGCGAGATCGACAAGATCGCGGCGCAGCCGGTGGCCGAATGGATCGGCGTGGAGGACCCGCAGGGGGAGGCCCGCGGCTTCACGGAAGCAGCCGCGAAGGCCGACCGCGAGGCCCTGCTCGTCCTGTACAACATTCCGCACCGCGACTGCGGCAGCTATTCCAAGGGCGGCGCCGCGGACGGCAACGCGTACCGCGCCTGGCTGGACGGCGTGCTCAAGGGCATCGGCGACCGCCCGACCACCGTCGTCCTGGAGCCGGACGCGCTGCCGCACATCGAGGACAAGTGCACCCCCGAGCAGTTCCACGAGGAGCGCTACGCTCTGCTGACGGAGGCCGTCGGCAAGCTCAAGGCCCTGCCGCACACCAAGGTCTACCTCGACGCCGGCAACCCGCACTGGATCAAGGACCCGGGCCGCATGGTCGAGCCGCTGAAGCGGGCCGGCATCGAAAAGGCCGACGGCTTCGCGCTGAACATCTCCAACTTCCAGACCACCGAGGAGAACAAGAAGTACGGCAAGCAGCTGTCCTCGATGGTCGGCGGCAAGCACTTCGTCATCGACACCAGCCGCAACGGCAACGGCCCGGCCCCCGGCGGCGACGATCCCGAGAACTGGTGCAACCCGAGCGGCCGCGCCCTGGGCGCCACCCCCACCACCCGCACCGGCGACCCCCTCGTGGACGCCTACCTGTGGATCAAGCGGCCCGGCGAGTCGGACGGCACGTGCAAGGGCGGCCCCAAGGCGGGCGACTGGTGGCCTAGTTACGCGCTGGACCTGGCCCGTAATACGAAGTAGCCGTGGCAGCGACCTGATCGCGGGGTGCTCCGGGAAACCCCGGGACACCCCGCAGCAGGTTCAGTTCAGGCCCAGCCCCTTCAGCTGTGCCTTGGTCGCCGTCGGGACCTTCACCCAGACCGCCTTGGAGGGCGTGCCCTGGTCGTCCACGGCGTTGAGCATGTACCAGCCGGGCGGCACCAGCGTCGGGTCCTTCGGCAGGGTGACCGTGACACCGTCCTTCGTCGCCTTGAAGTCCAGCGCGATCGATCGCTGTTCGATGTTGGTGACGTGTGTGAACGAACCTGGCCGCATCAGGCGCATCTTCTTGATGGCGGAGGCGTGCTTGGTCCGGTACGTGGCCGTGCCGCCCAGCTGTACCGTCTTCGGCCCCGGATCCGTCAGCTCCGGCCGGGAGTCCCGGTAGAGGTACGGCGGCGTCCAGATGTCGATCTGCTGCTGGAAGACGCCGGGCTTGGTGTTGTCCTTGTCGGCGAAGAGCGAGTCGGAGCCGAACGTCATCACCCGGCCGTCCGGCAGCAGCAGCGCGCCGGAGTGGTAGTTGCGCCCCACCAGCGGATCGGCCACCGGCCGGGAGGTGTTGGCCTTCGGGTCGTACAGCTCGGCCTTGAGGATGTTGCTGTCGCTGCGTCCGCGGTAGTCGCCCGAGCCGTTGGTGGTCAGGACCGTGTCGTCGGGCAGGATCACGCTGCTCGGGTAGCGCGCCTTCGCGTACAGCGGCGGCCCGTCCTTGAAGCGCGGCTGGGCGGCGTGCAGATCCACCAGCCGCGTCTTGTCGGTCGCCTTCGGGTCCTCGCCGACCCCGCCGCCGCCCAGGACCATGTACCGCTGGTCCTGCGCGGGCGGCAGCAGTACGGACATCGAGGTCTCCAGTACGTCCGGGTCGCTCATGCCGGGGATGACCTGGAACTTGTTGGTCTTCAGGTCCCAGATGCCGGGGGTGCGCCCGATGTTGTCGGGACCGTATCCGGCGTTGGAGCCGGTGTAGAGCAGCCGCCCCTTGTCGGTGAGGAACAGCGTGGGGTAGGTCGGGAAGAAGCGCTGCTTGGGCAGGTAGGTCCACTTCTTCGTCTTCGGGTCGTAGATCTCCTGCTTGCCCGGGACGACCTGCCCGATCTCGTCGAGCCCGGAGGTGGACAGCACCTTGCCGTCCTCCAGGCTGGTCAGCGTCGGGTACCAGCGGGCCTCGTTCATCGGGTCGACGGGGATGTAGCGCTCGGCCACCGGGTCGAACTCGAACGAGTCCTTGATCCCCTGGAAGTCCTTCTTGTCGAAGGACAGCTTCTGCGCGATGCCGTAGAAGTTCCGGGCGTCGGCGCCGGTCAGGCCGTGGATACGGTAGTTGTCCTGGGCGCCGGTGGAGTACTGGCGGCCCTCCTTGAGTGCCTCCACGTAAACCCGGGCCTCGCTGTGGGTGACCGTGACCTTGCCGGTCTTCGGGTCCGCCTTCTTCTTGGCGCGCGGCACCACCAGCGGGTCCTTGGAGACGAAGGTCTTGCCGTTCTGCTTGCCGGTGAACAGCGTCCCGGCCGGGAAGGTCTTCGGCGCGTCCGGACTCTCGTTGTAGACGATCATCAGCCCGCCGGCCTTCTTCACGTCGCCGCCGAGCTTCTCGTAGCGCTGGGTGCCGCCGGCCACCAGCAGCTTGCCGTCCGGCAGCTGGGTGTGGCCGGAGCAGAAGAGGTCCTTCGGGGTGGGGATGTTCTTGAAGGTGTTCCTCACCGGGTCCCACAGGACCGTACGGAACGACTTCGCCGCGAAGTTCTTGGCGTTGTTCCCCGACCCGGCGACCAGCAGCACCTTGCCGGTGTGCAGCAGCGCGGCGTGAATCGTGTTGATCTTGTACTCGGGCGGTACGTCGACCACGTCCCAGTGGCCGTTGGCCGCCTTGTACTCCGGTTGGTTGATCTTGTACTGGTGGTACTGCTCCGAGGCGAACCCGATCAGGGCCGGCCCGTTCATCCCCGCCAGTGCGAGCACCACCGCCGCACCGATCGCGACTCTGCGGGTGCGCCGGCTCGGACGGTATTTCATGGGTGACGTCCCCCAAGGGCGATCTGGGCGGTCTGGTCGGCGGCGGTACGGTGGCCCGGCTCGGCAAGGGCTTCGCGGCCGGGCGCCGCCCAGCCGGGCTGCCGCTGCAGATGCGGCGCCTGCGGCGGCCCGCCGTCCGGCCCCGCGGCGTCCCCGCCGGACTTCTTCCGCCGCTCCTGCCGGATGCCCCAGCGCCAGGCGAAGATCGGCGCCGCGGTGATCAGCAGCGCCAGCGAGGCCCAGGTGACCATGGCCGGGTGGCTGTGCCCGAAGTAGAACGAGGCGCCCAGCGAGCCGCCGAAGGTGAGGATGAAGAAGAGGTGCACCCTGAACGTGCCGAAGAGGGTGTCCGGGCTGGAGGAGTCGCCCTTCGGCGTCACCACGAACTTGCTCTTGCGGCGCAGCGCCGCGTCGAACAGTGAGCGGGCGTAGATCGGCGCGGACAGCGCGGACATCACCATGCCGGCCACGCCGCCGGAGCCCTCCGGCTCGTGCGGCGAGACGTTGTGCCGACGGTTCCAGACGTACAGCCCGATCTGCAGCGCCGAGGCGTTGCCGTACAGCATCATCCACACCGACGGGTCGATCTGCACGCCCGAGGCGCCCAGGCCCAGGAACAGCGCGCAGCTGAGCGCCGCCAGGATCCAGTTCATGGCGGACATCGGATAGAAGATGATCATCATGGTGTAGTTGAAGAACTTGCCCGGCGGCAGCGTGAAGGGCGCCTTCCAGAACTGCTTGAGGATGGTCTCGTACGTCCCGCGCGACCAGCGCAGCTGCTGGGTGAAGAAGTCCGTCCAGGCGGACGGGCCCTCGCCGACCGCGAGCACGTCCGGGGTGTAGACCGAGCGCCACTTCTTGCCGGTCTCCGGGTTGCGGTGGCGGTGCATCTCGAAGCCCGTCGCCATGTCCTCGGTGATCGAGTCGTACAGGCCGCCGATCTGCTGCAGGGCCTTGATGCGTACGGCGTTGGAGGTGCCGACGAACATGGGCGCGCCGTAGCGGTTGCCGGCCCGCTGGATCAGCGCGTGGAAGAGGAACTGCTGCGACTCGGCCGCCTTGGTGACGAACGTGTCGTAATTGCCGTACACCTGCGGCCCGATGACGAAGCCGACGTCCGGGTCGCGGAAGAAACCGAGCATCCGCTCAAGGTAGTTGGGCAGCGGCACATGGTCGGTGTCGACGGAGGCGAAGAAGTCGTAGGAGTCGCCGTGCGCCTGGAGCCAGGCGTTGTAGTTGCCGTGCTTGGTCTTGGCGCGGTGCGGGCCCTTCTTCTGGTTCCACTGCGGGATGCCCTTGCGGGTGAAGTGGTGGACGCCCAGGCGCTCGCAGACCTCCTTGACCGCCGGGTCGTCGCCCTCGTCGAGGAGCCAGACGTGCAACAGGCCGCGGTGGCGCACTTTGACGGCCGCCTCCAGCGTCTTGGTCACCATCCCCAGCGGTTCCTTGCCGGGCACGAAGGAGGTCAGGAAGGCGACACGGGTGCCGTGTTCGGGGACGACCGGGATGGGGTCGCGGGCCACCAGGGTGGCGTGGGCGTTGGACAGCACGTTCATGCAGCGGAAGAACTCGATCAGCCCGATCGAGACCAGCATGACGATGTCCAGGGCGGGCAGGAAGTCGTAGGCGGGGTAGTCGCGTTCGGTCCAGTGGGCCGGCTGCATCAGCCAGGCGAGCAGGCCGAGCGAGAGCAGGGGAGCGGCGCCGAGCAGCAACGCCGCGCGTATTCGGTGCGGTTCGTCCGCCAGCAGGCTGCGGTAGCGCACCTTGTAGGGCTTGTCCGGGTCCGGCTGGGTGAGCGGGCCGGCGAGGCGGCTGTAGTGCTCGTAGTCGTAGCGCGGCAGCGGCTTGCGCTGCGGTCTGCGCGTCCAGTGCTGGCGCGGCACGCGCAGGCGCGTGGTCGCGGACGGGTCGTACTGGTGCTCCTGCCGGGCGCCGGTAGGCGGCGACGTCATGAGTCCATCCCCCCGGCACGCATGCTGGCTGCGTGCCCGTCTTCTCATGGCCCGAGACCTCGGTCCCCCTCGACCGACCCGGGCGCAAATGGTGTCGGCCGCCTACGACATGGACGTAGGACGGCCGTCTTCCGGTTGCATGATTCCCGTTTGCATTCGCATTTCATGCAGCGGGGTCCCCACTCCCACACTCATCGCAACCGGTGTGTCACCCAACTTGAGCGTGCACAGGCCCAGTTGGGCTCCAGTATCCCGTCAGGGTCCCGGACCTCAATCTTGATCGCAAGGGTGAAACGAGGTGTTTACCGGGCATGTGAGTGCATTGATGGACGGGTTGGGTCGCAGGGGGCATTATTTCGGTCCCGAACTGCTCAGCCGCTGCCGGATGTTGTCGAAATGACGGCGTACGGCCTGCTCCGCGCGCCGCGCGTCACCGCCCCGTACCGCCTCAAGGATGTCCGCGTGCTGGCGGTGGGTGACCCGGGGATCGGCCCCCAGTCCGGCCAGATCCGTACGGACCCGGTGGAACGCCTCCCAGAAGGCGTCCAGCACCTCGCTCAGCAGCCGGTTGCCGAGCCCCCGGTAGAGCGCCGCGTGAAAGGCCCGGTCGGTGTCGGCGCGCACCGCGCCGTCCGCCGCCTCCGCCGCCATCCGCGCCACCAGCTCGTCCAGCTCCGCGAGGTCCGCCTCGGGCACCTGGCCCGCCAGCCGCGCGACCAGTCCGGTCTCCACCGCCTCGCGCAGCTCCAGCAGCTGGAGCAGGCTGTCCTCGCCGCGGTAGTGGCCGGCCACCGTACGAAAGGCCAGTCCCTCGGTCACCGGGGCCATCGACATCGGCCCGACGTAGGTGCCGAAGCCGTGCCGGATCTCCACGATGCCCATCGCCTGCAACGCCTTGAGCGCCTCGCGCACGGAGTTCCGGCTGACCCCGAGCAGCGTCATCAGTTCCGTCTCGGTGGGCAGCGGGGCGCCGGGGGCCAGCCGCCGGTCGATGATGAGTTTCTTGATCCGCTCCTGGATGTCGCGCGCCATTGTGCGACTGTGCACCCCGGTCCCCGTTTTGACCAGCGAGCCACTGGGCCCGGCGCCGGAAAGACGAGGCGGGCCGCAAAAGCGCCGAGGCCCCTCGCAGCTGCGAGGGGCCTCGGTGGACGTGCGCCGCCAGGGACTCGAACCCCGGACCCGCTGATTAAGAGTCAGCTGCTCTAACCAACTGAGCTAGCGGCGCGCGCTGACGAAGAAAACTTTACACGAACTCCGGGGGTGCTCCCGACCACCTGCCCGGCCGCCCGGACCGGCCGAATGTGTGACCTGTGTCACCGTCTTTCCGGGGGATTCGGGGCTGTGGCCACCGGGCCGGAATTCCCCGGACGGCCGGGGCGAAAGTCCCGCGATCTCGGGACCTTCGCCGTTTCGCGTGCCCGTTTTGGTCTGTGAGTATCGATTCGTGGTACAAGATCATCAGTTGCCCCGTCAACATGCGGTATCTCCTGCCAGTTGAGAAGCTGTGACAGGTGCGAAGGCGAACGGGAACGGAACGGGCCTGGAGGGGAACTGAAATGGCAGTGCCGGTATTCGTGGAATTCGACCCCGCGGACAGCTGCTCCTGCGGCGGCTGCGTCCAGCGGCGGCGGACGCTCCAGCACGCCCGGGCCGTCCGGGACGGCGGGCACCCCGGCGCGCACGGCGCCCGCCGCGCGCTGGTCCTGGTCGCGACCGCCGGCACCGTCCTGAGCAGCGGCGTTTCCGGTACCGGGCTCGCCGTGGCGCTCGACGGCGGCGGCGTCGCGGGCCCGGCCGGCACTCCCGCACCGGCCGACGTGATCTCCGCCACAACCCCGCAGGGCCAGGTCAGCGGGCTGTACGGAGGGACGGGCAGTGGGCACGGCATCGTCACGGCGGCGCGCACCACCCGGACCCTCACCCGGGACCAGATCATCGCGCGGGCCCAGCGCTGGATCAGCTCCCAGGTCCCGTACAACATGCATCGCTACTGGTCGGACGGCTACCGCCAGGACTGCTCCGGCTTCATCTCGATGGCCTGGAACCTCGGCGGCAACCAGTGGACCGGAAGCCTCGCCCAGTACGGCGTCCGCATACCGAAGAGCGAATTGCGGCCCGGCGACATGCTGCTGTTCCACAACCCGGCGAATCCGGGGGCGGGCTCCCACGTCACCCTCTTCGGCGGCTGGACCGATTCCTCCCGTACGCGCTACATCGCGTACGAGCAGACCCGGCCGCACACGGTGAAACGGCCGACCCCGTACGCCTACTGGAGCAATTCCACGCGCTACGTCGCCTATCGCTACCGCGGGCTGGCCGACGGTGGCACTCCGGGCGGCGGAACGGACACCGGGACGGCGGCATTTCCCGGGGCCGGGTATTTCGGTCCTGGCGCGGACAACGCGTATGTCACCCGGCTCGGCCGGATGCTCGTGGAACGCGGCGGCGGCCGGTTCTACACCTCGGGACCGGGGCCGCGCTGGACCGCGGCGGACCGCCGGGCCACCGAGGCGTTCCAGCGGGCCCAGGGCTGGACCGGCGCCGAGGCGGACGGCATCCCGGGCCCGTCGACCTGGTCGTACCTGGTCAACGGCGTGGGCCGGGACATCGGCGGCAGCCCGTCCGGCGGTGGCGGCACGGCCTTCCCGGGCACCGGCTGGTTCCGGCCCGGCCAGTCCAGCGGTTATGTCACCAGCCTCGGGAAGCGGCTGGTGGCCAAAGGTTTCGGCAGGTACTACACCTCCGGCCCCGGACCCCGGTGGACGGAGGCGGACCGCCGCAACGTCGAGGCGTTCCAGCGGGCCCAGGGCTGGACCGGCCGGGACGCCGACGGCTACCCCGGCCCCGAGACATGGCGGCGACTCTTCCGATGACGGAGCGCACGATGGCGACGAAGACCACGACAGCGGACACGAAGAACGGGACGGCGGGCGGGGCGCGGAACGAGCCGGCGGACGGGCCGGACGGGCCGGTGCGCGAGGTGGGGGAGGGCGGGGGCGCGGGGGAGACGGAAACGCGCGCCGGTGCGCCGGCGGCGGGGCCGGAGAGCGGTTCCGGGGCGGGGGAACAGGCTGCTGATACGGACTCAGGTACGCCCGCCCAGCCATCTCCTGACCAGGACTCAGGCGCGGCCGTGAAGCGCCCCTCCGCGGCCCAGCCCTCCCTCTGGACCGCGCGCGCCCGCTCCGCGCGGTACGGCGACGGCATCCCCATGGACATGCTCTTCCGGGCCGAGCCGGAGGAGGGCACGGGGGCGACGGCGGCGGCCAAGGCGGCGGGCGGCCCGCCCGGCGCGAAGCCCGCGGCCGACGCGGCGTCCGACGACCCCGACGACACCGACACCGCCGAGCAGCCGCCGGTACGCGCTCCGCTCGCGTCCCCGGAGCCCGCCCGGGCGACCCCGGCGGACGCCGCCGTGGCCGGGATCACCGCCGCGACCGGCCTGCTGGACACCGCGGAACGCGCCGTGCTCGACGGCGCCCTCGGCGTGGTCGACGCGGGCAGCCGGTTCCGTACCGACGGCGGGCCCGCCTCCGGCGGCGACCGGAAAGCGGACCCCGGCACGGCGGACGGCCGCCCCGCGTGGTTCCGGGAATTCCCCGGGCCCGCCGAGCGCCGCGCCCCCCACGTGGACACCGGCGTGGCCGAGCGCCGCGGCTTCTCCCTGTCCGGCTGGCTGGCCGTGTTCGCCGGCCTGGTCGCGATCGCCGCGTCGGTGGCGTTCCTGTGGTGGCGCGGCATACTGCCCGCCTCCGTCGTACGGGCCCTCGGCCTGAAGATCGACATCAGCCCGGCCCCGCAGCCGTGGGAGTGGGCCGTGGCCGCACTCGGCGGCGTGCTCGCGCTGTGCGCGTTCGGCGGGCTGGCCCGCGGGCGGGTCGGCAGCGCCTGGGTGCTCAGCCTCTTCGGGCGCTACCGCGGCAGTGTCCGCCGTACCGGACTGGTGTGGATCAGCCCGCTGGTGCTGCGCCGCCGGGTGGACGTACGGCTGCGGCACTGGCGGAGCGAGGCGATGCCCGCGGTCGACGCGCAGGGCATCCAGCTGCTGGTCGTGGTGCTCGTCGTCTGGCGGGTCAGGGACACCGCCCGTGCGCTGCTCGCCGTCCGGGACCACACCGCCTACCTGCGCGAACAGGTGGAGGCGGCGATGGCCCGGGTGCTCTCCCAACTGCCCGCCGACGCCTTCCACGAGGAGACGCCGACCCTGCGTAACGCCGAGGCGGTCGGCGAGGCCCTCACCCGGGCCCTGTCGGCGGACTGCCGCCCGGTCGGCATCGAGGTGTTCTCCGTACAGCCGACCCGGATCGAGTACGCGCCGGAGGTGGCGGCCGCGATGCAGCGGCGGCAGATCGCGGCGCTCGACGCCAAGCACCGCGACAGCGTGCTGACCTCGGTCGTGGACGCGGTCGACGACACCGTGCACCGGCTGACCAGCAGAGGGCTGGTCGAACTGGACGACTACGAGCGAAAAGCCCTGGTCAAAGACCTGACCGTGGCGTTCTACACGGCGCGCGGCAGCGCCGCCGCCAAGAGCTGAACGAGAGCGGACGAGAGCGGAGAGGCAGGCAGGACATGCGGACACCGGAGTTCGTCGAAGACATAACGGATGGGTGCGGGTGCGCCTTCTGCGCCGGGGCCGCGGTCGAGTCCGCCGCGCGCAACGGCGGCAGCCGGCCGCGGTGCACGGTGCGCGGCGCGGTCGCGGCGGCGGTGGGCGCGGCGACGCTGGTCGGCGCCGCGGCCGGGGCGGCGAGCGCCGAACCGGCGCCCCGCCACGCGGGCTGGGACGGTTCCAAGTACTGGTACAAGGACGCCACCGGCTGGTGGCGGTGGACCAGCCACTACGAGAAGTACCAGCGGTACGCGGGCGGTTCGGGCGGCGGTTCCGGGGCGGCGGTCGGCTCGCAAGGGTCCTCCGCCGCGCCCGCGCGTGGCCACAACCCCAATCCCACCTTCCGCGGCCGGTCCGGCTGGGACGCGACCGACCGGGTGTACTGGTACCGGCAGAACGGCAGCTGGTGGTGGACCAGCCACCGGGACCGCTACGAAGCCCGTACCGGCATGTCGGGCGGGACGGGCGGCGCGCAGCCCCGTACGCAGCAGAGGTCGGGCAGCAGCCACAGCGGCCCCACCCGGTTCGGCACCGAGGCAGCCGTCCAGTGGGCGATGGCCCAGCTCGGCAAGCCCTACGCGTGGGGCGGCAACGGCCCGTCCGCCTTCGACTGCTCCGGCCTGGTCCAGCAGGCGTACCAGCGAGCGGGCATCTCCCTGCCGCGGGTCGCCGACGCCCAGTACCGCGCCTCCACACCCCTCACCCGCGACCAGCTGCGCCGCGGCGACCTGGTGTTCTGGTCCTCCAACGGCTCCGCGTCCGGCGTCCACCACGTGGCGGTCTACCTCGGCGGCGGCCAGTACCTGGAGGCGCCCCGGCCCGGGCGGTCGGTCCGGATCTCGTCCTTCGACGTCTACCGCCCCACCTTGTACGGGCGGGTCGGCTGATCCCGCCGCAAGCGCAGCCCCGCCCCTGAAGAAAGGCCACGTCATGGCGCCGACCGCCCTCACCACCTTTCCGGCCCCGTCCGCCGAACCGCCCGCGGACCCCGCCGCGGACATACCCGAGCCGATATCCGACCCGCAGGCCCATGGCTTCCTGCCCGCCCGGCCACCCGTACGGACCATGGCCGGGACCTGGGGGTGGCTGAGCGAGCTGGCCGGGGCGGTCGCCACCGCCCCGGACCGGGACACCGCCCGCGCCCTGGTGGCCCATGGGGCGCGGCAGGGCGACCTGACGGCGCTGCGGCAGCGCGTCTCCCGCCTGTCGCCGCGCAACGCCGACGCCGCCTCCCTGAGGGTGGCGGTGATCGCGGCGGCCTGCGGCTGGAGCGCCCTGGATCCGCTCGCGCCCGTGTCCCGGCGCGCCGCCGACCCCGCGTTCCTCGACCTGTGGTCGGCCGTCGCGCACCGCGTCGGCCACCAGCAGTTCGTGGCGCTGCCCACGCTCGCGCTGCTGAACTGGTCGCCCGAGCGCAAGCCGCGCCGTGCCCTGCCCATCGACCAGCTCGCCCGTACGGAACCCCTCGTCCCCGTCGTGCGCTGGTCGCCGGAAGGGCAGCCGCTCGGCCCGCTGGACCGGCTGATGCTGGCCACCACCCGGCTGGAGGCGCACGGCATCTGGCTGTTGCGACTGGCCGGGACACTCGCCGGGCGGGACCCGGCGGACGCTTCCACCGCGACGGCGCTGCGCCGGCTGATCCGGGTGCAGCACGCGTTGCGCGCCCAGCTCCAGTCGGAGGCGGCTGAGCTGCGGGCGGCTCCTGAACCGGCGTGGCAGGGCGCGGTGCTCATCGAACTCGCCGGGCTGGGGGCGCTGGAACCGCCGGTCTTCCAGGCGGCGGACGCGGTGCTCGGCACGGGCGGACGCCGGGCGGGCGACACCGGCCGCCACCAGCTGCGCCGCCATCTGCCGCCCCGGCACCGCGCCTGGCTCAGCGCGCTGGACCGGCACTGCGCGCCCGTACGCACCCTCGCCCACCAGGGCGGCCCGGATGCCGCCGTCTTCCGGGAGGCACGGGAATCGCTGATCGCGCTGCGGCGTACGTACGCGGGCCTGGTGCGGTGCGCCGCCCGTCCGGCCGGGGGAGGGCTGACGGCCGTGGCCTGATCAGAGGAACCGAGAGGGGTGTTCCGGCCACGGGCGACCGGCCGGGCCGTGGCGCGATCAGGCTCCTGCGGCGGGCCCGTACGCGGGTGACCGTTGGGGTGGCCGTCCGCAACCGTAAACCGACCGTCCGCTTGTTATTGGTCTGGACATGTCCATGCGGCGTCACTACTCTTCCCGTTGGTCTAGACCGCACAGCACGCAAGTCAGCAGCTCATGGAACACCCCCCTCGTTCTTCAGGAGCCAAGCATGCGCAAAAAGCTCAGCGCTGCCGTGGTCGGTCTCGGCGTCGTCGGAGTCTCCCTGTTCGCCACCAGCAGTGCGTCCAGCCACGGCTACAGCGACCAGCCCCCCAGCCGGCAGGCCCTCTGCGCCAAGGGCACGGTCAAGAACTGCGGCGCGATCCAGTACGAACCGCAGAGCGTCGAGGGCCCCAAGGGCTTCCCGGCCGCCGGCCCCGCCGACGGCAAGATATGTTCCGGCGGCAACAGCGGGTTCAAGGAGCTGGACGACCCGCGCGGCGGCCAGTGGCCCGCCACCAACCTCAAGGGCGGCCAGGGCTACACCTTCCAGTGGCGGCTGACCGCGCGGCACGCCACCACGGACTTCCGCTACTACATCACCAAGGACGGCTACGACCCGAGCAAGCCCCTCACCCGGGCCGACCTCGAACCCGAGCCGTTCGTGACGGTGCCGATGGGCGGGCGGCAGCCGGCCGCGACCGTGCAGCACCAGGGCACGGTGCCCACCCAGAAGCACGGCCACCACATCATCCTGGGTGTCTGGAACATCGCCGACACCGGTAACGCGTTCTACGCCTGCTCCGACGTCAACCTCTCGTAACCGGCGCCGGAGCCCCCGACGGGCCTCCCTGTCCTTCCCCCGGGGAGGCCCCGTCCATCCGCCCGCTCCGCTCCCCTAGGCAGCACCCGTGGGCGGGAATATTCTGCTGGTTGGTCTGGACCGCAGTGCACTCGGCTCGCAGGAAACCCCCCTCATTCCGGGAGCGAAGCATGCGCAAAAGGATCAGCGCGGCCGTCGTCGGACTGGGCATCATCGGCGCGACGGTCCTGTCGACCGGTGGCGCCGGCAGCCACGGCTACACCGACGCCCCCATCAGCAGACAGAAACTGTGCGCCAACGGCACGGTGAAGAACTGCGGCGCCATCCAGTGGGAGCCGCAGAGCGTCGAAGGCCCCAAGGGCTTCCCGAACGGCGGACCCGCCGACGGCCGGATCTGCGCCGGCGGCAACGCCCGGTTCGCGGAACTGGACGACCCGCGCGGCGGCCAGTGGCCCGCCACCAAGGTGAGCGCGGGCTCGTACACCTTCCGCTGGCGCTTCACCGCCCCGCACCGCACGACGGACTTCCGCTACTACATCACCAAGAACGGCTGGAACCCCAGCCGCCCCGTGACCAGGGCGGACCTGGAGCCCACCCCGTTCCTGACCGTCCCCTACAACGGTCAGCAGCCGCCGACCACCTACACCCACCAGGGCACGCTGCCCGGCGGGAAGAGCGGCAGGCACCTGATCGTCGGCGTCTGGACGATCGCCGACACCGCCAACGCGTTCTACGCCTGCTCGGACGTGGAGTACTGAACGGGACGGCAGGCAGGTGACCGGCCCGGGAAAGCATGAAGGGGCCTCTCGAAGCTGTGCTCCGAGAGGCCCCTTCTCAGGTGCGCCGCCAGGGACTCGAACCCCGGACCCGCTGATTAAGAGTCAGCTGCTCTAACCAACTGAGCTAGCGGCGCTCGCTGACGAAGTAAATACTACCTGGTCCCGAGGGGTGCTGGTGACCACCTCCGGTCCGGGTGCCCCGAAGGCCCGCTCCCGGGCCCCGCCGCCCGGGATCAGAGGGACAGTGACAGCAGGACCGGAGCCGCCCGCCGGTTCAGCGCGTCGGCGGCCTGTCGCAGCCGGTGGGCGTGCTCCAGCGGCATGGACAGGGCCAGACAGCCGACCGTGGCGCCCGCCGTGATCGGTACGGCCGCGCAGACCGTGCCGACGGCGTACTCCTGGAGGTCCAGCATCGGGACCGTGGGCGGCTGGCTGTCCAGCTTGTGGAAGAGCACCTTCTCGTTGGTGATCGTCCGGGAGGTGAGCCGGGCGGTCTTGTGGCGGGAGAGGTGGTCCATCCGGCCGTCGTGGTCCAGCTGCGCCAGCAGGCACTTCCCGACCGCGCTGGCATGTGCCGTACGGCGGAATTCGGCCCACTCGTTGACCTTGGGGGCGCGGGGGCCGTCGGCGTAGTGGAGGATCTTGACCTCGCCGTCGATGTAGCGGCTGATGTAGACGGCGGCGCCGACGGAGTCGCGCAGCTCGACGAGCGTGCGCTGGAGCTTGTCCCGCAGCGCCGCCTCGCGGTCGCCGCCCGAACCGAGCAGTATGAGGGACTCGCCGACGACGTACGTACCGTCGGCGACTTGCGCGACATAGCCCTCGCGGCGCAGCATCGCCAGCATGTGGGCGAGGTGTCCGGTCGGCAGGCCGGTCTCGCGGGCGATCTGCACGTCCGTCACGCCGTCGGCGTGCCGGGCGATGGTTTCGAGCACGCGGAGGGCGTACTGCACCGAGTGGAACGGCGCGGTCGGCTCGGGCTTCAGCGCCACGGTGTCCCCCTAGCAGGTTGTGACCGTTTGCGTCGCTGCCGTCGCTGGCGGTCACGGTCGGCGAGCATTACCGGCCGATCGCGGGCAGCGGGGCACGTACCACGATAGCGGCCAAAGCCATCCGCAGGAGGGGGTCTTGACCGAAAAGGGGGCCCTGCCGTTCGTCTGTACAGGAGCGCGTCCCGCTGGCATATGCCCTGGTCATTCCGGACGGGTCGGATGCCCGGAAACGCGCCGCCCGGCGGGTGCCCGGAGGACGGCCGCGGCCGTGACCGGGCACCGCACCGCGGCGCATTCGCTCCTCAGAGGACCGCGCTCAGGAACTCGCGCGTGCGGTCGTTCTCCGGCTCACTGAAGATCTTCTCCGGCGTCCCGAATTCGATCACCCGTCCCTGGTCGAACATCATCACGCAGTCGGAGATGTCCCGCGCGAAGTTCATCTCGTGGGTGACGATGAGCATCGTGATGTCGGTGGTGTGCGCGATGTCGCGCAGGACGTCCAGGACACCGGCCACCAGCTCCGGGTCGAGCGCGCTGGTCACCTCGTCCAGCAGCAGCACCTGCGGCCGCATCGCCAGGGCGCGCGCGATGGCCACCCGCTGCTGCTGGCCGCCGGAGAGCTGGGACGGGTACTTGTCGATGTGCTGCGTCAGCCCCACCAGGTCCAGCAGCCCGCGGGCCCGCTCCTCGGCGGCCGCCTTGTCCAGGCCCAGGACGTGCACCGGCGCCTCGGTGATGTTGCGCAGCACCTTCATGTTGGGGAACAGGTTGAACTGCTGGAAGACCATGCCGATGTTCTTGCGGACCTCCCGGCAGTGCTTCTCGCCCGCCGGCACCAGCTCGCCGTTCTTCTCCTCGTGGGTCAGATAGGCGTCCCCGACCTTGATCGTGCCCTCGTCCGGCTTCAGCAGCGTCATCAGCAGACGCAGGATCGTCGTCTTGCCGGACCCGGAGGGGCCGATCAGCGTGACGTGCTTGCCGGAGTAGACCGTCATGTCCAGCGAGTCCAGGACGGTGTGCGCGCCGAAGCGCTTGCTGACCCGGTCGAAACGGACCAGCTCGGGTCCGTCCTCCGCGGTGCCGACGGTGGCCTTCTTGGGAGTGCTGTCATCGGACAAGGCGACGCTCCAAGGCTCGCAGGAGAAGGGAGGTGGGGTAGGAGATCACGACGAACAGGACGCCGACGACCGTGATCGGCTCCATGTAGTCGAAGGTGGTCGCGCCGATGCTGTTCGCCCGGAAGAGCATTTCCGCGACGGTGATCGCGGCCAGCATCGGGGTGTCCTTGAACATCGCGATGACGTAGTTGCCGAGCGCCGGGACCACCCGGCGGAACGCCTGCGGCAGGATCACCGAGGTCCAGGTGCGCCGCCGCGACAGACTGAGCGCGGTCGCCGCCTCCCACTGGCCCTCCGGTACGCCGTCGATGCCCGCGCGGTAGACCTCGGCGGTGTACGTCGAGTAGTGCAGCCCGAGCCCGATGACGCCGGTGGCCAGCGCCGGGAACGTCAGCCCCCAGCCCGGCAGCACGAAGAAGAGGAAGAACAGCTGCACCAGCAGCGGCGTGTTGCGGATGAACTCCACGACGATGCTGACCGGCCAGGTCACCCAGCGGCTGGGCGAGCGCAGCAGCAGCGCCCACACCAGGCCGAGCGCGAACGCCACCAGCGAGCCGTACAGCGTCGCCTGCACGGTGATCCACAGCCCCTGGAGCAGGTCGGGCAGGATGTCGCCGACGTACTCCCACGACCAGTTGTTCACGGCTTACCTCCGGGGGCGGTGATCACCTGGGGGCCCTGCCTGTCGATCGGCAGCCGGCGCGAGAACCAGCCGGACTTCTCCGGCGCGCGGCCGATCGACGCCTTGGCCCGGCGCTCCAGGAGGCGCATGATCCGGGTCACCACGAACGCGATCACGAAGTAGAGGACCAGGATGATCCCGTAGACCTGGGCGCTCTGGCCCGTGGAGAGCCGGGCCAGCTTGGCCTGGAAGGTCAGCTCGCCGATCGACAGCAGCGAGGCCAGGGCCGTGCCCTTGAGCAGCTCGATCAGCAGGTTGTTGAACGGCGGCAGCATCTCCGGCACGGCCTGCGGCAGTATCACCTTGCGCATCCGCTGCCAGGGCGTGAAGCTCAGCGCGATGGCCGCCTCACGCTGGGCGGGCGCCACCGCCTGGATGGAGCCGCGCACGACCTCGGAGCCGTACGCCCCGTACGACAGGCCGAGGGCCAGGGTGCCCGCCCACATGCCGGCGAGCTGCCAGCCCAGCAGCGGCAGCGCGAAGAACAGCCAGAACATCAGGACCAGCGCCGAGGTGCCGCGGAAGAACTCCACGTAGACGCCGGACAGGAAGCGCACGATCCACAGCCGGGACGTGCGGGCCATGCCGATGCCGAAGGCGACGACGGCGGCCAGCGCTGCGCTGTAGACCATCAGCTGGACGGTGATCCACACGCCTTTGAAGAACAGTTCCCACAACGCTCCGGTCACCGGGCACAGAGCTCCTTCGCCGTGAGGTCGGTCATGAACTCCTCGGTGAACCCGAAGGGCCGGGCAATGCGCAGGAGTTCGCCGCTCTTCTTCATCTGATGCAGCTCACGGTTGAAGGCGTCGCGCAGCTTGGTCTCGCCGATCCGGAAGCCGTAACCGCCGCCGTCCCGCTGGGGTTTGCCGTCCACCTCCGGGGTGAAGGGGTGGGTCATCTCCACCTTGGGGTGCTTGCCGGTCTTCAGCGCCTCCATCATCGTCAGCGCGGTGCCGGCGAAGCAGTCGATGCGGTCCGCCTCCAGCGCCTCCATGCCGGCGATCTGGTCGCCGTACGTCTGGATCTTCCCCTTGGCGACGCCGTTGCCGACCGCGTAGTCGATCTCCGCGTACCCGATGCCGGTGCCCATCCGCAGGCCGCCCCTGGCCACGTCCCGGTAGGAGGCGATCTTCTTCGGGTTGCCCTTCGGCACGAGGAAGCCGTCCTTCGACTCGTAGTCCGGGTCGGAGAACAGTACGGCCTGGCAGCGCGCCTTGTTGATGAACATGCCGGCCACGATCACGTCGTACTGGAAGGAGTGGAGGCCGGGCACCAGCGCGCCGAACTCGACGGGTACCGGCTCGAAGCGCTCCACCCCCAGCCGCTGGAAGATCGTCTTGGCGACGGCGGGCGCCTCGCCGGTCAGCTCGCCCTGGCTGTTGATCGACGCGTACGGCGGCTCGCTGGCGATACCCATCCGTACGACTTTCCTGCTACGAAGATCATCGAGTAGGTGCCCCCCGTCCGTAGCCCCGGTGATGTCCACACGCGAGCAACCGGTGGCGGCCGCTCCGAATGCCCCTGTCAAACCCAGCGCCGCCGCTCCTGCAAGCAGTGAGCGGCGGCGGAACCCTGATGCGTTTCTTCCTGAGCTGTTCCCCTGTGGTGGAGCCATGGGCGCGCGATTACCCGAACTCGTTGAAGATATGCCTATCGTTTCCGGCCCTTGACGGAAGCGGTGCGGGACCGTGCCACATGTCGGTCATGCGTGCATACGACACCCGTTCGGAAGCGGTAACTCCCGTATATCAGTGGCTCGTTCGCGACGGGCGGCATGTCCCGTACATGCGCGTCCGGCGCGCCGCCGCCCTGGTGTGCATCGCGCCGTCCCCTGGTCCACCATGGGTCCGCAAAGCACCGTTAGGAGGCAAAATGGTCGACCGTTTCATCGAAGTCTCCCTCGACAAGCGGGGCGTGAGCTGCACGGCCAAGCTGCTCGACGACCGCGCGCCGGTCACCTGCAAAGCCGTCTGGGACGCGCTGCCGCTCGGCGGCGACGTCTACCACGCCAAGTACGCCCGCAACGAGATCTACGCCCTCGTCCCGCCGTTCGCCCCGGAGGAACCCCCTCTGGAGAACCCGACCATCACCCCCATCCCCGGCGACCTCTGCTACTTCACCTTCAGCGACACGCAGTTGGGCACCGCCTCGTACGGATACGAGCGGCAGGCCAAGCACCAGGGCCGCGCCACCGTCGTCGACCTCGCGCTCTTCTACGAACGCAACAACCTGCTGATCAACGGTGACGCGGGCTGGGTGCCGGGCATCGTGTGGGGCTCGGTGGTGGACGGCCTGGACCGGATGGCCGACGCCTGCCAGGACCTGTGGCGCGCAGGAGCGCTGGGGGAAACCCTCAACTTCCGCCGGGCATAGGAAGAGCCGGCAGCTCCGCGGCCCCCGAGGAATAGAGGGCGTGCGCGGCGCGCAGGACCAGCGCGTCGGCGTGCCGTGCGCCCACCAGCTGCACCCCGATCGGCAGCCCGTCCCCGTCCACGCCGCACGGCACGGTCGCGGCGGGCTGCTGCGTCATGTTGAACGGGTACGTGAACGGCGTCCAGCCCGTCCAGCGCGTGTGCCCCGACCCGGCCGGCACCTCGGCCCCCGCCTCGAAGGCGGTGATCGGCTCGGTCGGCGTGACCAGCAGGTCGTACGTGCTGTGGAAGCGGCCCATCGCCAGGCCCAGCGCCATCCGCACGTCCACCGCCGCCAGATAGTCCAGCGCGCTGCGCCGCGCGCCCTCCGCGCAGATCTCCTTCAGGCCCGGGTCGAGCAGCTCGCGCTGCGCGTGGCTCAGGTGCTGGACCACCCGGGCCGCGCCACTGAACCACAGCGTGTGGAACTCCTCTACCGGGTCCGCGATGCCCGGGTCGGCCTCCTCGACCTCGGCGCCCAGCTCGGCGAGCCGGTCCACGGCGCGCCGTACCGCCGCGGTGATCTCCGGCCGTACGGGAACGTCCCAGCCCAGCGAGGGGCTGTAGGCCACCCGCAGCCCGGCCACCGGCCGCGTCAGCTCCTCCCGGAAGGAGCCGGCGGGCGGCGCGAGCTGCGACCAGTCCCGCCAGTCCGAGCCGGTGATCACATCCATCAGCAGGGCGGCGTCCGCCGCGTCCCGGGTCATCGGCCCGACGTGCGCCAGCGTCCCGAACGGGCTCGCCGGGAACAGCGGCACCCGCCCGTACGTCGGCTTCAGCGCGAAGATCCCGCAGAAGGAGCCGGGGATACGGACCGAGCCGCCGCCGTCCGTGCCCAGGCTCAGCGGCCCGGCGCCGAGCGCCACGGCCGCCGCGCTGCCGCCGCTGGACCCGCCCGCGGTCCGGGACGGATCGTACGGATTGCCCGTCACCCCGTGCCGCGGACTGTCCGTGACGCCCTTCCACCCGAACTCGGGCGTGGTCGTCTTGCCCACGAAGACCGCGCCGTGCTCCCGCAGCCGCGCCACCGACGGCGCGTCCGCGTCCCAGACCATCCCCTGCTCGCGCACCGTGCGCGACCCGCGCAGCGTCGGCGTGCCGCGGGTCAGGATCAGGTCCTTGACCGTGACCGGCACGCCGTCCACCAGCCCGGCGGGCCGCCCCGACCGCCAGCGCTCCGCGGACTCCTTCGCCGCGGTCAGCGCCTCGTCCGCGTCGATCCGGGTGAAGGCGTTCACCCGCTCCTGGGCCCACCGGGCCCGCTCGATCACCGCCTGTACCGCCTCGACCGGCGAGAACTCGCCCGCCGCGTACCCCGCGACCAGCCGCTCCGCCGAGCAGTCGGCCAGATCCGTCGCTTCAGCCATCCCGACCTCCCTTCACGAACGCTCCGCCTCCACGGTCCCGGAAGATCAGGAGCCCGGTACGTAGCCCAGCCGCTTGTCCACCACATTGGCGAGCGGCTCGCCCGCCGCCCACCGGTCGAAGTTGTCCGCGAACTGCTCGGCCAGCGCGTCCCGCCAGCCCAGCGTGTCGCCGCTCATGTGCGGCGAGACGATCAGGTGCGGCACGTCCCACAGGGGGCTGTCCGCGGTCAGCGGCTCGTGCTCGAAGACGTCCAGCGCCGCCGCCGCGATCCGCCACTCGCGCAGCGCGGCCACCAGGTCGTCCTCGACGACGAGCGGGCCTCGGCCCACGTTGATGAACCGGGCCCGCTGCCGCATCCGGCCGAACGCGGCCCGGTCGAACATGCCGCGCGTCTCCTCCGTCAGCGGCGCCGCGCACACCACCCAGTCGGCCGTGCCCAGCAGCCCGTTCAGGGCAGCGCTCGGGTGCACCCGGCCGAAGTCCGGATCGTCCGTACGCTCCCGCCGCCCGACCAGCTCCACCCTGACACCCAGTGCCAGCAGCGTCCGGCCGATGGCCCGGCCGATCGGCCCGGCGCCCACCACGACGGCGCGGCTGCCCGCCACCCGCAATGTCTCCCGGTGCCGCCAGCGCCGCTGCCGCTGGAGCTCCCAACTTCCGTAGAAGTCCTTGGCCATGGCGATCACCAGCCCGGCGACGTACTCGGCGATCGGCTGCTCGAAGACGCCGCGCGCGTTGGTCACCAGGGTCGTATCGGCGATCAGCTCCGGGCACATCAGCCGGTCCACGCCCGCGCTCGCGGTGTGCACCCAAACGGGTCGCGGGCCGCTCCCCGGCCAGGCGTCCCGGATCGCGTCGGAGGTGAAATCCCAGGCCAACACCACGTCGGCGGCCGGAAGTTGTGCGGCGAGGGTCTCGTCGTCGGCGTACACCAGCCGGGCGCGGCCGGTGAGCCGGTCGAGCTTCGGAGGCGGGTCGGAGCCAAGGACAAGGACGGTGCTTTCGGACATAGGCCAGAAACCGTTCTGAAACGTAAGCCCCTTTAACTGACAAGAGGCGCCGACAGATGCCTGAGATGCGAGGATTGACCACGCTAAGAAGTCGTAACTACCGTGTCAACAACGGCTCTGTCCCGACGTCCCCGGCTTGTGCCGGTCGCACCAAACCCCTGGCCAATGGCCTTGCCCTTGCCCGCCCTTCGCTCTTCTGGGGGCATCATGGACGTCTCATTTCTGGGGGGACCGAAGCCTCAGCTCGGTGTGGGTGTCGTCGCTCCGTTCGACTTCGCCCTGGACCGCGAGCTGTGGCGCTGGGTCCCCGACGATGTGTCCCTCCACCTCACCCGAACCCCTTTCGTACCGGTCGAGGTGAGCCTCGACCTGGCCCGCCTCGTCAGTGAACACGAAACCCTGCACGCCGCCGTCCAGGCGCTGTGCGCCGTATCTCCGCAGGTCGTCTCGTACGCCTGTACCTCCGGCAGCTTCGTCGGCGGCATGGCGGGCGAGCGCGCCATGTGTGCCGCCATGACCCAGGCGGGGGAGCGACTCCCCGCGCTCACCACCTCCGGCGCGCTCCTCCAGGCGCTCTGCGAGATCGGCGCGCGGCGGATCGCCGTCGTCACCCCCTACACCAAATCGGTGACCGACTCCCTGGAGGAGTATCTGCGCGAGGCCGGCGTCACCGTCACCGGCCGCGCCTACCTGGGTCTGACCCGGCACATCTGGAAGGTGCCGTACCGGGACGTCGTCGACATGGCCCGCCAGGCCGTCGTCGGCGCCGCCGACGCCCTGTTCATCAGCTGTACGAACCTGCCGACGTACGACGTCATCCCGCAGTTGGAGGCCGAGCTGCGGATGCCGGTCCTGTCGGCCAACCAGGTCACGATGTGGGCCTCGCTGCGGGCCATCGGGGCCGACGCGATCGGCCCGTACCAGGCGCTGGTGGACCCGGTCGCCAGACGCGGACCGGCCGCCATGACCGCCTCCTGGGCCCCCGAGGACGGGGCCGGTATACCGAGGCGCGGTGCCCCTCCCGAGGCGGCGTTCGCCGGGTCGGCGATCCCCTCGCCGGAGGACGGGCCGGCCGACGTACGGGACGCGGCGCCCTTTCACCCTCCGGAGGAACCCGGCCCGGCGGCGCCGGTCTGAGGCGTACGGACGGCGCCCCGCCGGGCGCCGCGCCCCTCATGCGCCCCTGGCGCCCCGGCGCGCGTGAGCCCGTAACGGCGCGCGCACCGCAGCACCCACCCTCACCCGCACCCGCGGACCCCTCAGTCAGGAGATCTGCATGGCATCCACGGTCGGCTTCCTCTACCCCGGCCACTCCGCCGAGGACGACTACCCCCGGCTCGAAACCCTCCTCGGCAACGGCCTGAGCCTGCCGCTCGTCCACACCGACATCGGCGAGGACGCCCACCGTGTCGACGCCCTGCTGGAGATGGGCTCCGCCGCCCGCCTCGCCGCCGGCGTCGCCGAACTGAAGGCGCGCGGCGCCGAGGCCGTCGTCTGGGCCTGCACCAGCGCCAGCTTCGTCTTCGGCTGGGAGGGCGCCCACGAGCAGGTACGCGAATTGTCGGCCACCGCCGGGCTGCCGGCGTCCAGTACGTCCTTCGCCTTCGCGCACGCCGTCCGGGCCCTGGGCGCCGAACGGGTGGCCATCGCCGCCACCTACCCCGACGACGTGGCTGAGTGCTTCCGCGCCTTCCTGAAATCCGCGGGTACGGAAGTCGTCTCGACGCGCGGCAGCGGGGTCATCACCGCCGCCGAGGTCGGCACCTGGGGCCTCGAAGAGGTCCTGCTGCTCGCCCGTACGGGGGATCACCCCGACGCCGAGGCGGTGCTGCTCCCCGACACCGCCCTGCACACCGCCGCCTATCTCCCCGACGTCGAGGCGGCGCTGGGCAAGCCGGTGCTCACAGCCAACCAGGTCACCGCCTGGGAGGGCTTGCGGCTGCTGGACCGTACGGTCGCGTGTCCGGCGCTGGGCACGCTGTTCGCCGGGGCATCGGCGCCGTCCGCCGTGGGGTGACGGCGGCCGGTCCAGGGCCCTCTTCGCGTACCCGGGAATAACCGGAGAAGTGCTCCGGTTGTTCTCGCGGCAGACCAGCGACGCGAGGAGGGCCCGCACCGTGA
Source organism: Streptomyces rimosus (assembly GCF_008704655.1). NCBI lineage: Bacteria > Bacillati > Actinomycetota > Actinomycetes > Kitasatosporales > Streptomycetaceae > Streptomyces > Streptomyces rimosus. The sequence continues at coordinate 5,976,251 of NZ_CP023688.1, forward strand.
GCGGCGACCACGACGAGATCCGGGGCACCGACGAGAACCGGGGGACCGGGGGAGTACCGGGCGACGGCATCCGGGGCACCGCCCGCGGCACCGCGCCGGTGCCGCTGTCCGTCCTCGACCTGGTGACCGTGGGCGCCGGGCACACCGCCTCCCAGGCCGTACGCACCGCCGTCGGCATCGCCCGCACGGCCGAGCGCCGCGGCTTCCACCGCTACTGGGTCGCCGAGCACCACTCGATGCCCGGCGTGGCCTCCTCGTCCCCCGCGGTGCTGCTGGCCCACCTCGCCGCGCACACCGACCGCATCCGGCTGGGCTCCGGCGGCGTCATGCTGCCCAACCACGCGCCGCTGATGATCGCGGAACAGTTCGGCACGCTCGAAGCGATGGCCCCCGGCCGGGTGGACCTGGGCCTCGGCCGGGCGCCCGGCACGGACGGCGCCACGGCGGCCGCCCTGCGTCGTACGGACCGCCTCCGCGAGGGAGCCGACGAGTTCCCGCAGCAGCTCGCCGAACTGACCCGTTTCCTGGACGACGACTTCCCGGACGGCCACCCGTACAGCCGCATCCACGCGGTGCCGGGCCCCGTCCAGGCCACGTCCCCCGGCGGGGTCCAGTCCCCGCACCGGCCGCCGCTGTGGCTGCTCGGCTCCTCCGGCTTCAGCGCCCAGCTGGCCGGCCGCCTGGGCCTGCCCTTCGCTTTCGCCCACCACTTCTCCGCGGCGAACACCGTCCCCGCGCTGGACCTGTACCGCGAGTCCTTCCGCCCCTCGGCGGTCCTGGACGCCCCGTACGCCCTGATCGGCGTCGGCGCGCTCGCCGCCGAGGACGAGAAGGAAGCACGCCGCCAGGTCCTCACCGGCGCGCTGTCCATGATCCGGCTGCGCACCGGGCGACCGGGGCTGATCCCCAGCCCGGAGGAGGCCGAGGCGTACACCTTCAGCGAGATGGAGCGCGACTTCGTCGACAGCTGGCTGTCCAACGTCATCTATGGCACCCCCGACGCGGTACGCACCGGCCTGGACGCCCTGGCCAAGCGCACCGGCGCCGACGAGCTGATGATCACCGCCAACGCGCACGGCGGGGACGCGCGGCTGCGCTCGTACGAGCTGATCGCGGACGCTTACGGGCTGCCGGAGGAGTAAGAGGGGCCGCCGTACGGGCGGGCGTGCCGGAGCGGGGGCGGATGCGTCGGAGCGGGCGGGGGAGCGCGCTGGTCCGCCCGCCCCCGCGGGCGCCGCTACGCGCCCGGCCGCGCCGCCTCCAACAGATCGCATACGCGGTCCGGGGGCACCGGGCGGGAGTACAGCCACCCCTGCCCGGTGTCGCAGCCGATACGGCGCAACCGTTCCGCCTGTTCGGCGCTTTCCACGCATTCCGCTGTGACCGTCAGGCCCAGCCGGTGTGCCAGGGACACCAGGGCCTCGACGATGGTCTCGTCCGCCGGGTTCGGGTGTTCCTGTGAGCGGAAGCCGCGGACGAAGGAGCCGTCCAGCTTCAGGACGGAGACCGGCAGCCGGCTGAGGTAGGCGAGGTTGGAGTAGCCGGTACCGAAGTCGTCGATGGCGATCCGTACGCCCATCTCGCTCAGCGCCTGGAGCGCCTGGAGCGGGCGGCCGGCCGAGCCCATCACGGCCGACTCGGTCAGCTCCAGCTGGAGCAGGGCCGGCGGCAGGCCGGTCTCGGCGAGGATGCCCGCCACGTCGGCGACCAGGTCGGAGTCCCACACCTGCCGTACGGCGACGTTCACGCTGACGAACAGCGGTTCGTCGCCGGGGCGGGCCAGCTGCCAGGCGCGGGCCTGATGGCAGGCGCGGGCCAGCACCCAGCGGCCGAGCTCGACGATCGAGCCGTTCTCCTCCGCCAATCCGATGAACCGATTCGGCGACAGTGTGCCGAACTGCGGATGCCGCCAGCGCACCAGCGCCTCGACGCCCTTCGCGCGCCCGTCGCCGAGCCCGACCAGCGGCTGGTACTCCAGCGTGAACTCGCCGCGGTCCACCGCCGGGCGCAGCGTGCTGGACAGGGCCTGGCGGGTCATCCGGTGGGCGTTGCGCTCGGGGTCGAAGAGCGTCCAGCGGGCCTTGCCGTCCTCCTTCGCCCAGTACAGCGTGGTGTCCGCGGCCTGCATCAGACCGGTGGCGGTGGTGCCGGTCGCCGCGCGCTCCACGACGCCGATGCTCGCGGAGACCGACAGCCGCTGCCCGGCCAGGTCGAACGGCCGCTGCAGCGCGTCCAGCACCCGCTGCGCCAGCTCGGCGAGCTGCTCGGTGCCGGCCGAGTCCTCCACCAGCAGCGCGAACTCGTCACCGCCGAGCCGCGCCACCAGATGCCCGCTGCCGCCGCGCGCCGCGCCGCGCCCGTCCAGGGTCTCGGCGCAGTGCGTCAGGCGCTGGGCCACCGCGCACAGCAGCCGGTCGCCGACCCGGTGGCCGAGGGTGTCGTTGACGGCCTTGAAGCCGTCCAGGTCGAGGTAGCACAGGCCGACCCGGCCCGTACCGTGCTGTTCGAAGGCGGCCGACTCCAGCGCGCCCGCCAGCCGCTCGAAGAACAGCGCGCGGTTGGGCAGCCGGGTCACCGGGTCGTGCATCTGGAGGTGGCGCAGCCGGGCCAGCAGGTCATGCCGGTCGCTGATGTCCGACACGGACAGCAGGACGCAGTCCTCGTCCGGCAGCGGTTCGACCGTCACCTCGGCCCACAGGAACTGCCCGTCGGGATGTTTCAGTCGTCGTGTGCAGCGCAGCCGGTCGCTGTGCCCGCACAGCACCTCCCGGTAGGCGGCCCAGATACGCGGGTCGGTGCCCAGTTCGGCCAGGTCGGCGGCGGTCGCCGCGACCAGGTCGTCCGGTGCCGCGCCGACCAGTTCGCCGAAGGCGGGGTTGGCGGCGAGGACCAGGCCGTCGCGGTTCAGTACGGCCAGGGGGACGCGGGCGGCCTGGAAGGCGGCGCGGTAGTCGCGCAGCGAGGCCGCCGAGCCGTCGCCGGCGTCCGGCTCGCCGCGGCCGGCCACGCGCGGCTCGTCGTGCGGGCCGGGCCGCCCGCCGGGCCGGGCGGGGCCGTCGGCCGTGTCGGTGCCGGTGGTGTGCGCGGGGCCGGAGGCGTCGTCCTGATCCCCGGCCGGTTCATTGGTCGGTTCATTACGCTCCGTCACCGCGGAGAGCGTCGTTCCGGGCGCGCGGCCCGTGCCGCCGGGGTATCCGCTCACTGCTCGCTCCCGCATGGCGCTTGTCTCGTGATGGAGGGGGGGGAATCCGCGCTGGAAAGTGTGGCGATCATAGAGGCTGCCGCAAGGGCCTATCCAGCGACGTAGCCGTGATCATCGGCACCCATGGCGGAACTTTGGCCATTTCCTTCCGGCTGTGTTCGTGCGTATCCGGTCAACGATCGATAGTGACTTTCCGTTACGGGCCAGGGAGTTGAGCCGGTCACTCGTCTGGGGCCCCGGAACAGGACGGATAACGGCGAATCACCACAAAGTGGTGAAGGTGCCCCGAATCCGTACTGGGAGGTCGATGTGCCGCGCGCCCAGCAACCTCCGGAGGTCGACCGCCACGTGCTGCGCCGGGTGGCCGCGGTGGCCACCTCCCTCAGCGCGGTCATAGCCACCTCCGTCATCACGGGTCCCGCGACCGCGTCCGAGGGCTCCCCGCCCTGCGCGCTGGCCCGTACCGACGCCCACCACTCCGAGGGGCTGGACACCTGGAACCGGGCCTATCCGAAGCCCCTGCGCACCCTCGACGCCGTCATGGTCTTCCTGTCCTTCCCGGACTCCGAGCCGGTCGCCGACCCCGGCGAGCTGGCCGCCGACTACTTCCCCTCCACCTCCCGCTTCTTCGAGCGCGCCTCGTACGGCCGCTTCGCGCTGCGCCCCGACATCCAGCGCCGCTGGGTACGGATGCCGCAGGTCTCCGGCTCGTACGGCATACGACGGGACTGGGACGCCGCCCGCCGCGGCGCCTACCTGCGCGACGCCGTCGCCGCCGCCGACGGCGTGGTGGACTTCAGCCGCTACGACGTGGTCTACCTCGTCGCCGACCCGGACGCGCCGGGCGTCGACTCCGACGCCACCAAGGTCGTCAACCTCGACCGGCCGCTGCGCGCCGACGACGCGGACCTGAGCCGGTTCGTCACCGTCTTCGAGCAGAGCCCCCCGGACCGCAATGTGCTCGCCCACGAGACCGGCCACGTCTTCGACCTGCCGGACCTCTACCACCGGCCGCGGGACGGCAAGGGCGACTGGGACACGTACGTCGGCGACTGGGACCTCATGGGCAGCCAGTTCGGGCTGGCCCCCGACCCCTTCGGCTGGCACAAGTGGAAGCTCGGCTGGCTGCGCGGCCGCCAGGTGACATGCGTCTCCCTGACCAGTGAGCCGCGCGACGCCGTCCACACGCTGCGGCCGCTGGCGGCCCCCATGGAGCCGGGCGACGAGCGGCGGTCGCGGCTGCTGGTCGTACGCACCGGGCCGCGCAGCGCGCTGGCCGTCGAGGCGCGCGGCGCGGTGGGCAACGACCGCGACGTGTGCGCCGAGGGCGTGCTGGTCTACCGCGTACGCAGCGAGACCGCGTCCGGGAGCGGTCCGGTGGAGGTCCTGGACGGCCACCCCGGTACCGAGGCGTGTTGGGGGACTTCCGTCTTCCCGCAGCTCGCTGATGCGCCGCTCGGCGAGGGGGAGAGCCTGGATGTCGCGGAGGACGGGGTGCGGGTCCAGGTGTACGGGCGGTCGTCCGCGGGGGACTGGACGGTCAAGATCGGCCGGAGCTGAGACCGCGGCCCCGCGGGCGCACGAAGAAGGCCCCCACCGAGGTGGGGGCCTTCTTCTGTCGGTGCGCCGCCAGGGACTCGAACCCCGGACCCGCTGATTAAGAGTCAGCTGCTCTAACCAACTGAGCTAGCGGCGCCTGCTGACGTGGAAAACATTAGCATCCTGATCGGGTGGCGCAAAAATCGATTCCGCGGGGCCGGTCCCGCGGGGGTGTGAGCGGGTTGCGGCGGGCCCTCAGGGTGGTGCCGTGAGGCGTCGCGGTGGCGGTGGCGCTGGTCACAGGGCCGGCGCGGAGCTGCCGGGTGCGTCGGCCGCTGGTTCGGCTCCGCCGGTGTGGACGCGGCGGGCGGCGCGTATGCAGGCCCAGAGCAGCGTGCCGGGGCCGGGCAGCCACGGATGGCGTACGTCGGGGGCGACCAGCCAGCGGGAGGTGGCGTCCGGGCGGTCGGGCTCCGGGCGGTCGGGCTCCGGGCGGTCGGGCTCCGGGGTGGGCGCGTCGCCGGTGGGGGCGGTGGGGGTGCCGTACGGCGGGTCCGGCCGCGCCGGGCGGTGCGGGAAGAGGGGCGGGACGGTCACCGCGTCGCCGGTGCCGTGGCAGAGCAGCGGCGGTACGGAGCCGGACCACTCCTCCCAGCCGAGCAGGGCGGGCAGCCGCCGGGCCGTGCCGGGCTCGGCGAACAGCAGGATGCGGCCGCGGTGGGTGGCGACCGGCCCGGACCCGGGCCCCGCGGTCCATAACCGGTCCACCAGCTCGCGGCCGAAGAGCGCGGGCGCGTTGATCACGTCGAAGACGCTGCCGCACGGGAGCGTGCTCGGCGCGTCCGGACAGGCCGCCCACCGGGCGTGCACGCTCTCCGGGCAGGGGTCGGCGGAGGCGAGCCAGTCGGCGCCGGCGAGGGTGACGTACGACGCGGTGTGGAACGTGGCGGAGGCGGGACGGCGGGGGTGCTCGGAGGGCCAGTCGCTCATGGGCCCAGGTGTACCGGTAGGCGGTGTTCCGTTTCTGCGGAATGGCCGAAATCGGGACAGGACGGGGCGGTGTGGGGTATGTTTCCGCGCCCGCATATGCCAGTGGCCCATGATCGGTTGGGGGGATCATGAGGTGGGGTGGTCGGGGGTGTGGGTTGGGGGCGGTTCGGGGTGCGCGGATCGGGGTCGGGATTCGGGGGTGGGGCGTCGGGTGCCTGCCGGTTTCGGTCCGCGCGGGTGCCGGTTCTTTGTGCCGGTCCCCGGCCCCGGCTCTAGGGCCCGGTCGGATACCGGTCCCCGGCCCCGGCTCTAGGTCCCGGCCGGATACCGGTCCCCGGCACCGGTTCCAGGGCCGGGTCGAGTGCCGGTCCCGGTCGGACACCGGCCCGCATCCCCGCCGACCCCGGCCCTCATCCCCGCCGACCCGCCGCCCCCGGGCCTCAGTCCCTGGGCTCCAGGCGGTTGTCGCCGCTGCTGCGCAGCAGGCCGCGGCCGAACTCGACCATCTTCGCGGCGTAGTCCTCGGTCCAGTCGGCGCGCTCCGCGATCACGGCGAGCGGCAGCCGGTCGAAGCGCTTGGGGTCGGCGAGCTGGGCCGCCGCCATCGCCTGGAACTCCGTGGCCCGGTCCGCCGCCGCGCGGAAGGCGAGCGTCAGCTCCGTGGCGCGGGCGAGCAGTTCCTTGGGGTCCTCGATGGACTCCAGGTCGAAGAAGTGCTCGGGGTCGGACGTGGCCTCCGGAGGCTCGAAGAGCAGCGGAGCCGGTTTCAGGCGCCGGGGCGCCGGGGCCGTCCCGCGCGGGTCGGGAGCCGGTTGCGGCTCGGACATGTACGTACCTCCTGGATCGTGTGCCGCGTTCCATTGTCCCGCGCCGCGCAAGTGCGCCTGGGGGTGCGCCCGTCCGGCCGGGCAGGGCGCGTCACTCGGCGCGCGCCTGACGATGCGCCTCGCACTGCCACCGTACGACCGTACGCCGCGCGCGAGGGCGAAAGTGCGCCGCGCCGAGGGACGAGAGCCCCCGGGGACAAGCCCGCCACACAGAGGCTGGAGCGAAGTCAGGTGTGCCATGCCACCCGATGTTCGTTCAGGTGCGCGAGCACCGCATGGTTCGCTTCCCAGCCGTCCGGGAACTTGACCGTGACGCCCAGTTGGACCGGTTCCGCCGACGGGTGTTCGTCCAGCAGGTCGGCGACGCCCGCGCGGCAGACGACGATGCAGGCGTGCCGGTGGCGGGAGGCGAGGACGCACAGGCGGCCGGTTTCCAGGTGGAAGGCGGTCGCGTCGGGGCGGCCGGAGAGCGGGTGGAGGAAGACCGTGACGTCGAACTCCCGGCCCTGGAGGCGGTTGGCGGTGTCCACCGCCACGCCGCTGACGCCGAGCCCGGCCAGCGCGGTCCGTACCGCCGCCGCCTGGTCGCGGTGCGCCGTGCCGACCGCGATCCGGTCGGCGGTCAGCGGCGCGGGGGCGGGGGAGCGCTCGCTGGTCGCCGCGCCGCCCCGGTCCAGCAGCCGCCGTACCACCTGCGCGATGGCGTGCACCGCCTCCGGGTCGGTGCGCGGGGTGTGCCGGGCGGGCAGTTCGAGCAGGCCCCAGCCGGACTCGGCGGCCTCGTCCAGGACGCGGTCCACGCCCGAACCGTCCGAGGGCACCCCGAAGGCGAGCCGGCGGTCACCGTGGTCGGTGCCGCTGCGGAACGGCGTGTACGGGTAGAACGCGTCGGAGACCAGCCGCGCGGCGGAGGCAGGCAGCCGCCACGACACCGGCAGCCGGTGCTGCGGCAGGCCGGGGTTGTGCGCCAGCAGGGTGGTCACGGCGCTGGCCGACGGGTCGTAGGCCAGCCCGGCCCACTGGTCGGCGCCCACCACGCTGAACGGGTCCAGCTGTCCCGGGTCGCCCACGAACAGCGCCCGCTCGAACAGCCCGCCGACGGCGAGCAGCGCGTCCGAGCGCATCTGGTACGCCTCGTCCACGATGGCGTGCTGCCACGGCTCGTCGACCTTCGTGTACGCCCATTTGGCGGCCGTCGAGACGACGATGTCCAGCCCGGCCAGGTCGGCGATCTTGGCGGACGTACGGACGGCGGGCAGCTCCGCGAGCGCCGGGTCGAAGGCGCCCGGCTCGCTGCTGTGCAGCCGCCCCACCGGCAGTTCCGGGTCCTTCTCGGCGATGCGCAGCACAAGATCGTCCACCTGCGCGTTGGTCTGCGCGACGATCATCAACGGGCGTCCGGCGGCGGCCAGTTCGCGGGCCGCCCGCACCACCAGCGTGGACTTGCCCGCGCCGGGCGGCGAGTCCACGACGACGCCGCGGTGCGTGCCGTGCAGCGTGCTGTGCACGATCGCGTCGGTGGCCTCGGCCGCCGCCGCGCCGGGATCGAAGGGTGCCGCGCCGTCCGCCCGCCGGGCGGCGGGCACCTCGGGGGAGGCGGAAGGGGCCTCGGTCACAGGAAGTCCTCCGCGGTGACGGGGTCGGGCAGGTCGACGGGCAGAGTGTCGGCGGCGGGCGGGCCGCCGTGCGTCCACGGCGTGTCCTCGGGGTCGGGCAGCTCCGGACCGCCCCGTGGCTGGTGCTCGAACAGGGTCCAGCACACCCGGTCGCCGGGCTCGGGCACCGACCCGGGCTCCGGGGTCTTGCCGCGCCCCATCCCGCCGGTCAGCCGCACGACCAGACCGGACGGGCCGTCCGTCGTGTACGCGACAAACTCGGCGGGCTGGCTCTTCCCGTCCGGCAGCGGCCGGTACAGCTTGCCGCCCTCGGTCAGCTGCGGCCGGTCGTCCGTCCACAGCGTCACCAGCGGGCGCGGCATCGGCCGCTTGCCCTGCGAATACGCCATCTCGACCCCGGTCACCTCGCCCACCAGGGCCTCTCCGGCGAGCCGCCGCGCCGCCATGACCAGCGGGTCGTCGAGCGCCTCCTGCGCGTCCAGCTGCGCCTGGGCGGTCTCCCGGGAGGACAGTTTCTGCGCGGCCGTGATCGCGTCGTCCCGCTTGGGCTGCGGCGGCTCACCGGCCCGTACCCGGTCGCGGTGGGAGGTGTACGACCATCGGTCGCGCTTCCAGCGGTCGGCCACCCGGGCGCCCTCCGGCAGGGCCCGCAGCAGGTCGATGCCCCGCCACACGGCGTCCCAGGCGGGACGCAGCTGGCTCTCCACCAGGTCGCGGATCTCGTCCTCGGCACCGGGCAGCCCGGCGTCGTAACGGGCCATCGCCGGCGCGAGGCGCTTGTTGTCGAAGGCCGGGTCCGTGGCGGGACCGGCCGGCGGGCACAGCAGCTGGCCGGCCGCGTCCCGTGCGGTCTCGGCGCGCTCGGCGGCCGTCGCGCCGTGCTCGCCCTCCGGCGGGTCTATCCAGGCCAGCAGCGCGCCGAGGTGCTGGTCCTCCAGGTTGCTCTGGCCGGTCGCCCAGTGACGGGCGAGCAGCCCGGTCATCGGCAGCAGCAGGCTCGCGCCCGGCACCCGGGCCCGCTCGCCGAAGTGCGTGAACCAGCGCCCGAGCAGCGGCACATGGGGCGGCGCGGGATGCGGGGTGTCCGGCTCCTGCTCGGCGGTCCGCCGGAAGCGCATGGACCGGCCCAGCAGACGTACGTACTCCACGCCCGCCGCACTCGGCACGATCACCTGCGGCGCGTCCGCGCACAGCTCGACCTCGACCGGCACCTTCTTGCCGGTCTCCGGGTCGGTCTCCTTGCGCTCCTCCAGCTCGACGGTGTCCGCGTACCCGTCCACATACGGCAGGACGGTCTCGGCCAGCTCGGCGAGGAAGGCGAACCGCAGGTCACGGTCGCGCGGCTGCGGCACGGCGAGCAGCAGCGGCTTCTCGCGGTCCGTACCGACCAGCGCGCCCAGCGGCGCGCCCGCCTCACCCGCGGTCGTCAACGGGACGAAGACCAGCGGCCGTTCGGAGAGGTGACGGTGGCGGACCGTGGCCAGCGGCTGCGCGCGGCCCGCCGCCACGGCCTCCATCCTGGCGAGCACTTCGATCAACGACATGGGGCCTCCTCCGCCTGTGCAGACGCCTGCGCACGGCGCGCCGCGGCCAAGGCTTCGCTACGAAGTGCGGCCGCGCGGCGCAGGGCCTCGGTGGCGGGGGCGTCGGGGGAGAGGTCCGTATCCGGGTGGTCGTCCGCGCCTGCCCGGCCGTGCGGGAGCGTCGTGGCGTCCGTACGCGCCTGGTCGTCCGCGCCTGCCCCGCAGCCCGTACGCGCCCGGCTGCCCACGCCCGTACGGCCATCGCCCGCACGGCCGCCTCCCGTACCGTCCTCCGCACGCCCCGTACCCGCCGCCTCCAACACCTCCGCGACCGTACGCAGCCCGCCCAGCTCGCCGCGCACTCCGCGGCCCAGTGACTCCACCGCGCCCGCGGCGCGGGACCGGCCGCGGCAGTGGAAGGCCAGCTCGCAGGCGGCCAGGCACTCCGGCGCGTACGCCGCGTCGACCGCTTTCACCGCCTCGGCCAGCTCTTCGGCGGACCGCGTCACCGTCTTGCCGTCGTCCGCGAGCCGCAGGTCGAAGGTGGTGCCGGGCGGGAGCTGCCCGGCGATCTCCTCGACCTTCGTGAGGCGCTGCAACTGGCGTCTGGTCGTCGCCAGTTGCTTACGGACGTCGACGGCCTCGGCGGTGGGGAGGTTCGCGAAGTCCTTCGGGCAGACCAGCAGCACCCGGTCGCGCACCGGCACCGTACGGCCGGTGGCGGCGGCCACCTGGGCGGCCACCCGCTCCAGTGCCAGGACGTACACCGCGGCCTGCCGGGCGGCGGCGCCCACCTTGGCCGGGTCGGCGGCGCCGTCGATCATCGGGAAGGACTTGATCTCCACGACCGTCCAGCCGCCGTCCGGATGCACCACGACCGCGTCCGGCTCCAGATAGGCGGGCGACCCGGCCACCTCCAGGGTGAGCATCGGGTGGTCCAGGAGGGTCCAGCCGCCGGCGGTGGTGGCCTCGCGCAGCGCCAGGGCCGTACGGGCGGCACGCCCCTCGGGACCGGCGGCGGAGAGGTCGGGGACGGCGACCGCGCCGGGCTCGGGCGGCGCCGCGCCGGCGTCCATGCGCTCGTGCAGCAGGCGCATCAGGTCGGCGCCGTCGTCCGCCTTCACGCGGGCCTCGAACGAATTGCCCCGGGCCAGGGCGAACTGCGACTGCCCGAAGGGCGCGGGGGAACCGAGGGCGCCCGCGAGCGCCGCCTTGTCGACCCCGGCGCCGTCCAGCAGGGAGCGGCGGCGGCAGCCCGGGTTGGCGGCCAGCGCGGCGAGCGCCCGGGCGTCCAGCGGCCGCGGCCGCACGCCGGGGCCGCGCAGCTCACTGAGCCGCTGCCGCAGCCCCGTCGTCGGCTGCGGCAGCGGAGGCGGCTGCCGCGGCGGTCGGTCGGCCGCGGCGGGTCGGCTGTCGCGGAATACGTTCACCCGCGGAAGTCTCGCATCCGTCACTGACATTCGCGGGTGTGCCCGCCGCCCCGGCCGCCACGGAACCGCCCACGGCCCCCGCCGCCCCGCCCGCCACGAGGCCGCTGACGCCGCCCGGAACGGAACTCACGCCAGGCCCCGCCGCGCCGGTCACCGTTCCGGAACCCACACCCGGCCGCGTCGCGCCCGCCGCCCCGCGCACCCGTTCCGCGAGCCGCAGCGCCGGGCGTGTCAGCAGCAGGCCCAGTCCCATCACGGCCGTACCGGCGAGCGCGTCGAGCAGGTAGTGGTTGGCCGTACCCATCACCACCAGCACGATGACCAGCGGATACGCCACCGCGAGGGCCCGCGTCGCCCGCGACCGGCCGTGCTTCCACAGGACCACCCCGCACCACAGCGCCCACCCCACGTGGAGGCTGGGCATCGCCGCGAACTGGTTCGTCATGCCGCCGAGCCCGCGCGGCGCGCTCGCGTCGCCGCCCCACCAGCCGTACGAGGAGAACCGCGCCATGGTGTCCGCGAACCCGCTGCCCGTGTCCAGCAGGCGCGGCGGCGCGGTCGGCAGCAGCGTGAAACCGATCAGCCCGATGAGCGTGGCCAGCATGAGCCATGTCCGCAGCGTCCGGTAGTGCGCGGGACGCCGGTGCCACAGCCATATCAGGACGGCGGGCGTGATCAGGTAGTGCAGCGAGGCGTACGCGAAGTCGGCGGGTATGCCGAGGGCGGGCGTGGCGGTGAAGAGACGGTTCAGCGCGCGCTCCGGATCGATCCGCAGCAGCTCCTCCCACCGCAGAATCGTCTCTCCGTGCCCGGCGGCGGCGTGCGCGTCACCCCGGGCCACGAGCCGGCCCGCGGAGTAGGCCGCGTACACGAGGGCGAGCAGTGGCAGTTCCGTCCACCACCGCGGCCGGCTGCCGGCTGCCGCGTGGCGGCGCGCTGCGGCGTCCATCCTGGTCGTTCTCCAACGTGCGTGGCCCGTGGCGGAGCGGTCACCGGGCCTGGTGCGAGGGGTGCGCGGTGCGCTGCGGCACCCGCCGGCGCGAAAACGCCGACCCTCCACCGTACGCTGTATAGCTCGCTGCCGTGGAACGGGAGGGGCCGGGTCCGGCACCGCGGGCCGGTGCGCGATGATGGAACGGACGGACAGCGTCGGAAAACGACAGGAGCCGGGCATCGAGCGCGGCAAAAGTCGGTCACAAGCACGACAAGAGTCGGGCGACAGTCGAGCAAAACCGAGCTCCGATGGGGCTCCGAGCACGGAAGAGCCGAGCGATCGGCCAGAGGTATTCCCCATGGCACCGCGCATTCTGCTGGCCCGGCACGGGCAGACGGAGTGGTCCCTGTCCGGCAAGCACACCGGCCGTACGGACATTCCGCTCCTGGAGGAGGGCCGCCGCGGCGCCAAGCTCCTGGGCGAGCGGCTGCACCGCGCCCCGTGGAACGGCCTGCCGGACGTCGAGGTCCGTACCAGCCCCCTGGTGCGCGCCAAGGAGACCTGCGAGCTGGCCGGCTTCGACGACCGCGCGCAGGACTGGGACGCGCTGATGGAGGTCGACTACGGCGCGTACGAGGGCCTGACGCCCGCCGAGATCAAGGCGGGCCGCCCGGACTGGTTCATCTGGCGCGACGGCGTCCCCGAGGGCGAGACGCTGGCCGAGGTCGCGGCGCGCGCCGACGAGGTCGTGGCGTGGGCGCGCTCGGCCGACCGCGACGTGCTGGTCTTCGCGCACGGCCACATCCTGCGCTCCCTGGGCGCCCGCTGGCTCGGCCTGGACATCTCCTTCGCCGCCCGCATCCGCCTGGAGCCGACCTCCCTGTCGGTACTGGGCTGGGCATACGGAGAACCGGCGATCGAGCGCTGGAACGACACCGGTCACCTGGGCTGACCTGGTCGTCTGAGCCTGTCTGGTCGGCTGGGCCGGTCTGGTCGTTTGAGGCGTGGCCACCTGGGCCGATCGATCCTCCGGGGCGGGCCACGGCTGGGGCGGGCCCCACGGCCGGACCGGCGCTTGCGCCGGAGCGCGGCTGACGCAAGGGCGCGGCTGCTACGCCGTACGCCCCGCCCTCAAGCCGTGAACGCCCCGGCCGCACCATCCCCCCGCTGCTCCGGCAGCGCACCGCCCGCCCGCCGCGCCCCCTGCCGGCCCGGCTTCCGGGAAGCCTGCGGCCGGGCGGCCGCGTGCCGGTCCAGGAAGGCCGCCACCTGGTTGGCCGCGCTTCCCGTGCCGCCGCGGTACGGCCGCAGCGCCCGCGCCGTCGCGTCCAGCATCGTCCGGATACGGGCCGACCGTACGCCCTCCAGGAGCACCAGCACCCGCGTCCCGGCCGCCGCGGCCTCCTCGGGCGCCCGGCTGAGCGCGAGGTCGCCCGCCAGCTCCGCGGTGAACAGGGCGATGTTGCGCGTGAAGTGCGCGTCCTGGAGCGCCACCGCCCGGCGCGCGAGCGTCGCCGCGCGCTCCTGCTCGCCCAGCGCCGACCAGCACTGCGCCTCCAGGCCCGCCAGCTCCGCCTCCCCGTAGAACGACATCCACTCGGGATCTTCGTCGGACGGCCCCTCGGCGAAGAGCCGCTGCGCCCGCAGCAGCGCCTGCTCACAGCTGCGGCGGTCGCCCAACCCTGCCCAGCCGCCCGCCTCGCGCAGCGCCAGGAGCGACCGCAGGCGCGGCGACCCGAGGCCCCGGGCGGCCAGTTGCCCGGCCTGCGCCGCGCGGACGGCCTCCCGGGGGCGGTGCGCGTCGCGCGCCAGGAAGGAGGTGTTGCAGAACGCGTGCGCCTCCAGGGCGGCGTCACCGGCGACCCGGGCGGTGGCCAGCGCTTCCGCGTAGTGCGACCGGGCGTCGCCGAACCGGCCCGAGTCGTGCGCCAGCCAGCCGACGGAGATGGCCAGCTCGCCCGCGCCCGCGTGCAGACGGTCGCTCACGGACCGGCGGTGCACCTCGGCGTCCAGCAGTTCGTACGCGGTGCGCAGCGGCCGCGCCGCGCGCCGGTAGAGGCCCTCGCCGCCGTGCCGGTCGTCCAGCAGCCGGATGCGGCGCACCGCCTCCTCGACCGACGCGGCCTCGGCCTCACCGGCCCGCCCGGGCCCGTCCGCCGGGCGGGCGGCCGGTACGCGGCGGGGGACGGCGGCGGCCTCCGGGGCGAACGGGGGCAGCGCGGTGAGCCCCAGGGCGGCGGCCGGGCCGCCGGTGATGAACGTGCGACGCTGCACGTCGCTCTCCTTGCCGGTATCGGTGCACATATCGGGGGCGCCGGGTCCGGGCCCGGCACCTGAAGGGCCGCCGGACGCCGGTACGCCTGCGTCCGCTGCCGTACGGGCCCGCCGCCCGCGCACCGTCTCCCGCGGCGCGAACCCCAGGTCAGCGAGCGTGAGCCCGGGGAACATGTGGCGGAACACCCGCTCGTAGGCGTAGTTGGGGCAGCGGATCTCCCCGGCCTCGACGCGGCCCACGTACCGGGCGTCACACGCGACCTGTTCCCCGATCTCGCGGGCGGCGCGGCGCACCGACGCCGCGAACTCGCCCGGTGAGAGCCGCCCGCGCAACTGCCGGAAGGCGTGGTTCGGCTGTGCGGGGACGTGCGGGGACGACGCTGGTCCCGCTGGCTGCGGCGCCATGGCAGACCCTCCGTGCCATCTCCGTGGCGGGTGCCGCGGCCTGGCGGTGCGGCGGAACGAACCGTACTAGCTGTGACCTCGCCGACACGCAGAGTTTGGCTACAAACCGGATATCTCACGCACGATCCGCCATGAAGTGCCATTCATTGCGGTGTCCTGCCGCCGTAGCCGTTGACGTGTCCGGACGTTGAACAGGACGTAAAGGGAGCGGCGTGTGCGGAGGAGGGGTTGGCGTGCGGGAGACCGGCGTGGCCAAGGTCAGGACTGCCGTGGGCGGCGAGCCGGGAGCCGCCGGTGCGGCGCACGGCGGCAGCGCGCGCTCCGGCCGCGCGGCGCACCCGAACGGCCGTGCGCCGGGGCACGGTTCACCCGCCGTGGACCGGCGCTGGCCCTCCGCGGAGCTCGGCCTGCTCCCCGAGGCGCCGCGGACCTGCGATCTGGTGACCGTGCCGGCCCGTCAGGGCCTGGAGGCGGTCGACATCCTGCGGCTGCGCGCCGGCGTCGGCCCGGTCCTGCACGACGGCGCGTGCGACACCCTCGGTTTCCTGGTGCCGCCGGGCACGGCCGACGGCTGGGACCTGCCGGGCAGCGCGTGTACGCAGACGTACGAGCGCGAGGTGCCCGCGGACGGCGCGCGGGCCGCCGACGGCGCCCCCGTCGAGCCGCCCGTCGCGGGCACCGACTGGCTGGTGTCCCCGGAAGGCGCGTGCGGCACGGCCACCGATCCCATCGTCCTGCGTGAGGCCCTCGGCGAGGCGGCCCGCACCATCGAGGCCGTCGACCGCTGCTGCTGAGCCCACTGCCTCCACCGGGGCCGTCCTGACCTGCGGATACGCGGCATACTGGAGGCATGGCGAAGAGCAGGCGCGGCCGGTCCCGTACGGGTCCCGAGCCCGTGGTGGAAACCGTGGACGGCGGCGTCGCCGAGCTGCGCCCCGACCGCGACCGGCCGCGCGGCTGGACGCTGCTCCTCGACGGCGCCCCGCAGTCGCACGTGGACCTGGACGATCCGACGTACCTGGACTTCGCGTACCAGCGCCGGCTCGGCCACATCGTCGACCTCGCCGCGCCGCCCGGCCGCCCCCTCCAGGTCGTGCACCTGGGCGGCGGCGCGCTGACCATGGCGCGCTACGTCGCGGCCACCCGCCCCCGCTCGACCCAGCAGGCCGTGGAGATCGACGCGCCGCTGGTCCAACTCGTCCGCCGTGAACTGCCGCTGGACAGCGCGTGGCGGATCAGGGTGCGCGGCGCGGACGCCCGCGCGGGGCTCGCGAAGATCCCGGACGGCTGGGCGGACCTCGTGATCGCCGACGTGTTCCGCGGCGCCCGCACCCCGGCGCATCTGACCAGCGTCGAGTTCGCGGCAGAGGTGGCGCGGGCGCTGCGGCCCGGCGGCTGGTACGCGGCCAACCTCGCGGACGGCCCGCCGCTGGCCTTCGTACGGGCGCAGATCGCCACCGTCCGTACGGTCTTCCCCGAGCTGTGCCTGACCGCCGACCCGGCCGTCCTGCGAAGCAAACGATTCGGCAACGCCGTCCTGCTCGCCGCCACCGGGGAACTCCCCGTCGCCGAGCTGACGCGGCGCGCCGCGACCGACCCGCAGCAGGGCCGCGTCGAACACGGGCGCGCGCTGCTGGACTTCACCGGGGGAGCGCAGCCGGTGACGGATGCGACCGCAGTGGACTCACCGTCCCCGCCGCCCGCCGTCTTCAAGTAAGCAAGCCTGCTCTACGAGTGCGGCCAACCTGCGGCACGGTTCAGGCGTGGGTGTCCGTCTGGACGAGCGGCGGGTGGCCGTTCCAGGTGCAGAAGACCGATGTACGCCCCGTGCCGCCGGTGAAGTCGACCCGGATCCACTCGTTCTGCTGCCATACCTGCATCTGCCAGCCCGAGTCCGGGGTGGCCGACACCAGCTCGGCCGAGCGGGTGCCCATGTCGAGGACCACCCGGCCGCCGGCGGTGTCGAAGCTCTTGACCGTGCCGCTCGTGGTGGCCGGGGTGTCGCCGCCGGGCGGGTGCGGCCCGCTGCCCGTGCCTTTTCCGCCGCTTCCGGAACCGCTGCCGCCGGACTCCTTGGAGGGGGCGGTCGGTTTCCCGGACGATCCGGGGCGCGCGGAGGGCGAACCGGAGGGCTTGGGGCGGTGCGTGGAGGAGGCGCGGGGCGAGATCCCGCCGTCGGTTTCGGGGTGTGCGGACGGCGCGTGGTCGGAGAGCGGGAGCGCGCGCGGCGGATCGTACGCCGTACCGGCCAGCACGGTGTGCACGCCGAACCACGACAGCGTGACGGCGGCGCCCGTCGCCATCGTCCAGGCCGCCGTGTGAACCAGTCCTCTGTGCATCCGGCTCATATTGCACCACGTGCCGGAGGTGGTCAGGAGCAACGGCCCCCGTACGGACGGGACATAGCCGGTGCGGAGGGACGATCCGGGACGGTCCGGGGACAGTGGTCGAGACCCGTCGAAAGAGGGCCGGAGCGGCCGCCTTCCGCGTCAACCTCGCGTAAGGAAATGCCCGCTCATGGCGTACGGTGCCGCCCATGGCAAGTGTGCTCGTGGTCGAGGACGACCAGTTCGTGCGCTCGGCCCTCATCCGCCATCTGACCGAGGCGTCCCACACGGTACGCAGCGTCGGTACGGCCCTTGAGGCGCTGCGCGAGGTGGCCCACGTCGGCTTCGACGTCGTCATCCTGGATCTCGGCCTGCCCGACCTGGACGGGGCCGAGGCCCTGAAGATGCTGCGCGGAATCACCGACGTACCCGTGATCATCGCGACGGCGCGGGACGACGAGGCCGAGATCGTCCGGCTGCTGAACGACGGCGCCGACGACTACCTGACCAAGCCGTTCTCGGTGGAACACCTCTCCGCCCGGATGGCCGCCGTGCTGCGCCGCTCCCGGGGCGCCGCCGCGGGCGGCGAACCGCCCTCCCGGGTGCTCCAGGTGGGCGGCCTCAGCATCGACCCGCTGCGCCGGCAGGCCGAACTCGACGGGACGCCACTCGACCTGACGCGCCGCGAGTTCGACCTGCTCGCCTTCCTCGCGGGCCGCCCGGGCGTCGTCGTGCCCCGCAGGGAACTGCTCGCCGAGGTCTGGCAGCAGTCGTACGGCGACGACCAGACCATCGACGTCCACCTCTCCTGGCTGCGCCGCAAACTGGGCGAAACGGCCGCACAGCCCCGGTACCTGCACACCCTGCGCGGGGTAGGCGTGAAACTGGAGCCTCCGCTGTGACGCGCGCCCGGAGCGAGCGCGGAAGGACGGCGCACACGCCGGAGCCGCCCGCGCGGACCGGGGACTTCCCGGAGTGTTTCCCGGAGCCCGTGGCGTGAGATGGGCCCTGGTCAAGGTGTGTCTGGCGGTCACCGTGATGGTCGTGGTGGCGTTCGCCGTACCGCTCGGACTCGTCGTCAAGGAGATGGCCAAGGACCGCGCCTTCTCCAACGCCGAACGGCAGGCGGCCACCATCGGCCCCGTCCTGGCCATCACCACCGACCGCACACAGCTGGAACGTGCCGTCGCCAGCACGGAGAGCGGGCCCGGCGGGTACATCGGTGTACACGTACCGCCGGCCGAGAAGGGCGGCCGGCCTGCCGAGATCGGCTCCCGGCGGGCCCGGCCCGCGGACGTCGAGGCCGCCGTCGGCCTCGGCCGCGCCTCCATCGCGCCCGCGCCCGGCGGCTCCGTGCTGCTCCAGCCCACCGCCGTGGCCTCCGGCATCGCGGTGGTCGAGGTGTACGTGCCGGACGCCGCGCTCACCAACGGCGTCGGCACCTCCTGGGCGCTGCTCGCGGGCGTCGGCCTGGCGCTGATCGTCGGCTCGGTCGCCGTCGCCGACCGCCTGGGCACCCGTATGGTGCGGCCCGCCGAACGCCTCGCCGGTGCCGCCCACGACCTCGGCAAGGGCAAACTGGGCGTGCGCGTACGGGAGGACGGCCCCAGGGAACTGCGCTCGGCAGCCGCCGCGTTCAACGCGATGGCGGACCAGGTCGTCCAGCTCCTGGCCAACGAACGCGAGCTGGCCGCCGACCTCTCGCACCGCCTGCGGACGCCGCTGACCGTGCTGCGCCTGAACGCCGCCTCGCTCGGCGAGGGCCCGGCGGCCGAGCAGACCCGCGAGGCGGTCGCCCAGCTGGAGCGCGAGGTCGACCAGATCATCCGGACCGCGCGCCAGCAGCGGGCCCACGCCCAGCAGGCCGCCGCCGCGGCGGGCTGCGACGCGGCCGAGGTGATCCGGGAACGCATGGATTTCTGGTCGGCGCTCGCGGAGGACGAGGGGCGCACGGTGCGGGTCGCGGGCGCGGACCGGCCGGTACGCGTCCCCGTCGCGCGCTCCGATCTGGCCGCCGCGCTGGACGCGATGCTCGGCAACGTCTTTCGCCACACCCCCGAGGGCACCGCTTTCGCGGTGGACGTGCACAACGCCGAGGACGCGGTGATCGTGCTGGTCTCGGACGCCGGGCCGGGCATCGCCGACCCGGACGCGGCCCTGCGGCGCGGCCACGGGGACGGCGGCGACGGGTCCACCGGGCTGGGCCTGGACATCGTGCGGCGGCTGGCGGAGTCGACCGGCGGGGACGTACGTCTCGGCCGGTCCGTACTGGGCGGCACGGAGGTACGGGTGTGGCTGGCGCTGGACGGCGCCCGGAGGGCGCGCGCGGGACGCCGGCGGCACACGGGGCACCGGCTGCGCCGTCGGCTGGGGCGGCGCCTGGGCCGCTCGCGGGGTCGCCGGGCGGCGGGGCGTGCGGGCGGTTCCGGCGGTTCCGGCACGGAGTGAGGTGCCGGGGCCGGGCTGTTCCGCGACCGATCGGCCTTCGCGCTTAACCGTTCCCTTTCGGTCCCTTAAGAGCGTCATAAGCCTTTCATCTGCCGCGCCGTAACCGGCATTTGTCCGTTTCCTGATCGCTAGCGTGCGGGACGCACCACAGCACCTCCGTCCCCCCATGACGAACAGGCAGGCACGACATGAGTTCCTCGGCACACCGCCGTCGCAAGAGCCGCAAGGCCAAGCTGATCGGTACGGTCGCGGCGGCCGCACTGGCGGCGGGCGGCGGCTTCGCGGTCGCCGGCTCGGCGCTGGCCACCAAGGCCCCGGAAGCCGGCGCCGCGGCCAAGGCGGGCGCCGCCTTCTCGCCGTACATCGACACGTCCCTGTACCCGCCCTACGACATGGCCGACACCGCGAAGAAGACCGGGGTGAAGACCTTCAACCTGGCCTTCGTCACGTCCGGCGGCGGCTGTACCCCGAAGTGGGGCGGCTTCGGCGGGCTGGGTGACGACGCGGTGGCGAAGCAGATCCCCGCGCTGCGCAAGGCCGGCGGGGACGTGCGGGTCTCCTTCGGCGGCGCCAACGGCTCCGAGCTGGGAGTGGCCTGCAAGTCGGCGAACGAGCTGGCCGCCGCGTACGGCAAGGTCATCGACCAGTTCGCGCTGAAGAAGGTCGACTTCGACATCGAGGGCGGTGCGCTGCCCGACGCCGCCGCCAACACCCGCCGTGCGCAGGCCATCGCGCAGCTCCAGAAGAAGCACCCGGGCCTGGACGTCTCCTTCACGCTGCCGGTCATGCCCGAGGGCCTGACGCAGGACGGCGTGAACCTCGTCGCCGACGCCAAGAAGAACGGTGTGAAGATCTCCGCCGTCAACATCATGGCGATGGACTACGGCGCCTCCTACGACGGGGACATGGGCAAGTACGCCATCCAGGCCGCCACCGCCACCCAGCGCCAGCTCAAGAAGACCCTCGGCCTCGGGGACGCGGCCGCCTGGAAGGCCGTCGCCGTGACCCCGATGATCGGCGTCAACGACGTGCAGAAGGAAATCTTCAAGGTCGAGGACGCCAAGGAACTGGTCACGTTCGCTCAGTCCAAGCACCTCGCCTGGCTGTCGATGTGGTCCTCGACGCGGGACAAGGCGTGCCCGGGCGGCCCGCAGAACTCCGCGCAGCCGACGTGCAGTTCCGTCGCGCAGGGCCCGCTCGACTTCACCAAGGCGTTCGGCGCGTACCAGGGCTGACCGGCGCACAACCGAGCCACCCCCCGGGCGGGACACAGCGGCCACCCCCCACCGCTGTGTCCCGCCGCTCCTATGGGGCGCTCGGTCTCGTCGCCTTACGGAGCGGCCACTCCAGGGCTCAGGGCGGGCAGTTCATTGGTGCGCGCCACGTTCGCGTACCAGTGGGCGCTCGCCTTGGGCGTGCGGGCCTGCGTCGTGAAGTCCACGTGCACCGCGCCGAAGCGCTTGCCGTAGCCGTACGCCCACTCGAAGTTGTCCATCAGCGACCACAGGAAGTACCCGCGCAGGTCGGCGCCCTCGGCCAGGGCACGGTGCGCGGCGGCGAGGTGGGCGTGCAGGTAGGCGATGCGCTCCGGGTCGTGCACCGCGCCCTCGGCGTCCGGCCGGTCCTCGTACGCCGCGCCGTTCTCGGTGATGTACAGGGGCAGGCCGGGGGCCTCCCGGTGCATCCGCATGAGCAGGTCGTACAGGCCCGTCGGATCCACGGACCAGCCCATCGCCGTGCGGTCGCCCGGCGGCTGGTGGAACGCCACCCGGTCGGCGCCCGGCCAGGGCGAATGCATACTGGCACCGTGCCCGTCGTGCCGCGGCGGCGGGGCGTTGTCAGTGCCGGCTGATACCACTGTGGGTGTGTAGTAGTTGATGCCCAGCGCGTCGAGGGGGTGCTTGATGACGGTGAGGTCACCATCGCGGACGAAGCTCCAGTCGGTGAGGTGCGCGGTGTCCGCGAGGAGATCGGCGGGGTACGCGCCGCGCAGCAGGGGCCCGGTGAAGATACGCGTCGCCAGCGCGTCGATCCGCCGCTGAGCCTCCAGGTCCTCGGGTGCGTCGGAACGGGCCCGCACGGCGGCCGGGTTGAGGCTGATCATCACCTGGCCACGGGCGGGCAGCGCGGCGCGCAGTGCCTGGGCGGCGAGCCCGTGCGCGAGGTTGAGGTGATGCGCGGCGCGCAGCGCGGCCACCGGGTCGCTGCGGCCCGGCGCGTGCACCCCTGATCCGTAACCGAGGAACGCGCTGCACCACGGCTCGTTGAGAGTGGTCCACCACTCGACGCGGTCGCCGAGCGCCTCCGCCACGATCGCCGCGTAGTCGGCGAAGCGCTGTGCGGTGTCCCGGTGCGGCCAGCCGCCTCCCGAGGCGGAGCCGCCGTGGATGTCGGCCTCCAGCTCCTGCGGCAGGTCCCAGTGGTAGAGCGTGAGCACCGGCCGGATGCCGCGGGCGAGCAGGCCGTCGACGAGCCGGCGGTAGAAGTCGAGCCCGCGCTGTACGGCGGGCCCGCGGCCGGTCGGCTGCACCCGCGGCCAGGAGACGGAGAAGCGGTAGGCCCCGAGCCCGAGGGCCGCCATCAGCTCCAGGTCCTCGTGGCGCCGGTGGAAGTGGTCGACGGCGACGTCACCGGTGTCGCCGCCGGCGACCTTGCCGGGGGTGTGGCTGAAGGTGTCCCAGATCGACGGGGTGCGGCCGCCCTCCCGGGCGGCGCCCTCGACCTGGTAGGCGGAGGTGGCCGCGCCCCAGAGGAAGCCGGGCGGGAAACGAAGGGGGCAGGACATGGCGGTACTCCCGTTCACGAGGGCGCGGTGCACGGCACGGGCCGTGCGGAGCGCGTGGCGCGAGTGGTGCATGAGGTACGTGTGGTGCGGGCACCGGTCAGCCCTTGACCGCGCCCTGCATGATCCCCCCGACGATCTGCTTGCCGAACAGGACGAACGCGATGAGCAGCGGCAGCGTGCCGAGCAGCGCGCCCGCCATGATCACGGACTGGTCGGGGATGAAGCCGCGGCCCAGGCCGGTGAGCGCGACCTGCACGGTCGGGCTGCCGTTCTGGGTGAGCGCGATGATCGGCCAGAAGAAGTCGTTCCACGCCTGGACGAAGGTGAGCAGCCCCAGGACGGCCATCGCCGGGCGGGCGGCCGGGAAGACGACGTGCCACACGACCCGCCAGCTGTTCGCGCCGTCCGTGCGCGCGGCCTCGATCAGCTCGGTGGGCAGCGCCCGGAGCAGATACTGCCGCATGAAGAAGACCCCGAAGGCGCTGACCAGCGTGGGCAGGATGACGGCCTGGAGGTGGTCGGTCCACTCCAGCTCCGCGATGGTCATGAACAGCGGCACGACCCCGAGCTGCGGCGGCACCATCATCGTGCCGATGACGAGCAACAGCAGCAGCCGCTTCGCCCGGAAGCGCAGCTTGGCGAACGCGAACCCGGCCACCGTCGAGAAGACCACCGTGCCCGCCGCGACCGTCGTCGCGACCACCGTGGTGTTCAGCAGCGCGGTGCCCATGTTGGCGTCGGTCCAGGCCGTACCGAGGTTCTTGAGCAGGTTCCCGCCGAACCAGAACGGCGGCGGCGTCTGGGCGAGCCGGGTGTTGTTGCGGGAGGCGGCGACGGCGGTCCACAGCAGCGGGAAGAGCGAGCCCGCGGTGAAAAGGATCAGCACCGCGTAGGTCACCTTGCCGCCGTGCAGCTGCCGGCCGGCGCGTCGGGCTGTCATGGCTCCTCCTCAGTCGCCCCGCCGCAGCCGGCGGGCGATCAGTGCGTTGACCGCGGCGACGACCAGCAGGATCAGGAACATCGTCCAGGCGATGGCCGAGGCCCGGCCGAGATGGAGGTTCACCCACCCCTGCTCGTACAGATAAAGCCCCAGCGTCTGGTACTGGTGATCCGCGCCGCCGGTGGCCCCGGCGCTGCCGCTGAACAGCAGCGGCTCGCCGAACAGCTGCATGGCACCGATCGTCGAGACGACGCAGGTGAACAGGATCGTCGGCCGCAGCGACGGCACGGTCACGTACCGGAACTGCTGCCACCGCGAGGCCCCGTCGAGCGCCGCGGACTCGTACAGGTCGTGCGGAATGGCCTGCATGGCGGCGAGGTAGATCAGCGCGTTGTAGCCCGTCCACCGCCAGATGACGATCGTGGAGACCGCCAGCTTGGCGCTCCACGAGCCGTTCTCCCAGTCCACGCCGTCCACGCCGATTGTGCTCAGCAGCCAGTTGACCAGCCCGTAGTCCCGCCCGAAGATCAGCACGAACACGAGCGTCGCGGCGGCCACCGAGGTCGCGTAGGGGGTGAGCAGCGCGACGCGGAAGAACGTGGAGCCGCGCAGCCGGTAGTTGAGCAGATGCGCCATGCCCAGCGCCATCAGCAGCTGCGGCACGGTGGAGATCACCCCGATGACGAAGGTGTTGCCCAGCGCGTTCCAGAAGAAGTCGTCGCCGAGCAGCCGGGTGAAGTTGCGCAGCCCGGCCCACTCCATGTCGGTGGGCGCGGTCAGCTCCACGCGGTGCAGCGCGGCCCACCCCGTGTAGAGCAGGGGGAAGAGCCCGAAGGCGGCGAAGAAGAGGAAGAAGGGGGCGATGAAGGCGTACGGACTCCAGCGCAGGTCCCGGCGATAGCGGCGGCTGCGCCGTGCGCGGGCGCGGTCGGCGGCGAGGCTGTCCGTGCCGCCCGTACGCCCAAGGCCGGAGGCGGCCCCGGTCCGGCCGGGCGAGCCGTTGGCCGCCGGGTCGGGGGCCGGTGCCGCGGCCGAGGACGCGGGGCGAGGGGTTCGGCCGGCCACGGCTCACTGGTCCAGCGCGTTGTCGATCGACTCGACCGCGGCCCGCCAGCCCTGCTCGGGCGTCTTGCCCTGCTGGTCGACCTGGAGCACCCCGACATCGGTGATGTTCTGGTTGACGGTGAGGTCCTTCGGGCCGAGCACCTGGTTCGGGATGCCCTCGGCCGCCGCGGCGAAGATCTTGCCGATCGGCGCGTCACCGAAGTACGGGTGCTTGGCGCCCGCCACCGCCGGCAGGCCGTACGCCGCCCGCGCGCTCGGGAAGCTGGCCTGCTTGGTGAAGAGCTTCGCCTGCTGCTCGGGCGCGGTCAGCCAGGCCGCCAGCTTGACCGCCTCGCTCTTGTGCCGCCCCGCTTCCGGTACGGCCAGGAAGGAGCCGCCCCAGTTCCCCGGCTTGGGCGCGGCGGCCACGTCCCAGACGTCGCGGCCCTGGTCCCCGGACTTCTCCTTGATGTAGCCGAGCATCCACGGCGGGCAGGAGACCGTCGCGAAGCGGCCGTTGGCGTACGCCTGGTCCCAGGACTTCTGGAACTGCTGGAGCCGGGCGGTCAGTTTGCCCGTCGCCGCCCGCATCGCCGCGTCCCATGCCTGCCGTACCGACGGGCTGTCCTTGTAGACCAGCTTGCCGTCGCGGTCGTAATAGCGTTCTGCGCTGCTGGAGATCACCGCGTTGTAGACGCCGGAGGCGGAGTCCACGAAGGCCGTGCCCGCCGGAGCCTTGGCCTTGTAGCGCTCGCCCACGTCCAGGTACTTCCCCCAGTCGCCCGCCCAGAGCGCGGCCACCGCGTTGCGGTCGGTGGGCAGTCCGGCCTTGGCGAAGAGGTCCTTGCGGTAGCAGACCGCCATCGGCCCGATGTCCGTCCCCAGACCCACGGTCTTGCCACTCTTGTCCGTGGCCTGCGCCCACTTCCAAGGAATGAAGTCGGCCTTCCGCACACCCGGCGCCTTCGAGAGATCGACGAGCTTGCCCGCCTGCGTCGCGGTGACCTCGGCGATGTTGTTGACCTCGACCGCCTGGATGTCGGCCAGCCCGCTGCCCGTGCTCAGATGGGTGAGCAGCTGCGGGTAGTAGTTCTCGTTCCGCTCGATCGAGGTCTCTTTGATCCGGATGTTCGGGTGCAGCTTCATGTACGCGTCGTAGAGCCCGGCCTGCTTGTATCCGAAGACGCCGAAGACACCGACCGTCAGGGTGGTCTTCCCGGCGTCCGCGCCCGGCGACCCGGCCGCGCCGGGCCGGTCGCTGTCCTCGGCACAGCCGCCGAGCAGTCCGGCTCCGAGTACGGCGGCGGCCAGCAGGGCCACCGCTCGGTGCCGGGTACCGCGAATCGTCGTGCGCATGGCGTCTCCTCCTGGTGCCCTGCCGACCGTGCGTGCGGGATGTGGCGTGTCCAGTAGTGTGGGAGCGCTCCCAGACGTGATGAGGTGAAGGGTCGCCGTTCCGCGGCGGGCGTGTCAAGGCATAGCGCACCAACGCCGGTCGCACGCCCCGTTGTTGAATGTACGGTCAGGGCGGCAGGGGGAGGCGGTCATGACACC
This sequence comes from Streptomyces rimosus, assembly GCF_008704655.1. Taxonomy (NCBI): domain Bacteria; kingdom Bacillati; phylum Actinomycetota; class Actinomycetes; order Kitasatosporales; family Streptomycetaceae; genus Streptomyces; species Streptomyces rimosus. The sequence continues at coordinate 6,002,089 of NZ_CP023688.1, forward strand.
AGGCGGACGGCGCGGGGGCGGCCGGCCCACGCTCGAAGAGGTCGCCGCGCGCGCGGGCGTCGGCCGCGGCACGGTCTCCCGCGTGATCAACGGCTCGCCCCAGGTCAGCGAACGCACCCGCACCCTGGTGCAGCAGGCCGTCGCCGACCTCGGCTACGTACCCGACCGCGCCGCCCGCGCCCTGGCGGGCCACCGCGCCGACACGGTCGCCCTGGTCATCCCGGAGACCGAGACCCGGCTCTTCGCCGAACCGTACTTCTCCGGCATCATCCGCGGCGTCAGCGCCGGACTCGCCGACCACGACATGCAGTTGCTGCTGACCCTCATCCGCACGTCCAAGGAGCGGCGCCGCTTCGCCGGCTACCTCGCGGCGCACCGCGTGGACGGCGTGCTCCTGGTCTCGGTGCACGGCGACGACCCGCTGCCCGACCTGCTGGAACGGATGGCAATCCCGACCGTCCTCAACGGCCGCCGCACGGCCGGGGAAACGGTCCCGTTCGTGGACTCCGACAACACCGGCGGCGCACAGAGTGCGCTGGAGCACCTCATCGGCCGCGGCCGGCGCCAGGTCGCCACCATCGCCGGACCGCCCGACATGTACGTGGCCCACTGCCGCCTCGACGGCTACCGGCAAGCCGTACGCGCCGCCGGCCACCCCGCGGACGCCGGACTCGTCGCGCACGGCGACTTCACCGAGGAGGGCGGCCGCCGCGCCATGCGCGAACTCCTCGAACGCCGCCCCGCGCTGGACGCCGTCTTCTGCGCCTCGGACGTGATGGCCGCGGGCGCCCGGCACGAACTGCGCGCTGCGGGCCGCCGCATCCCGGACGACGTGGCCCTGGTCGGCTTCGACGACTCCGCCATCGCCCGCCACATGGACCCCGCGCTGACCAGCGTGCGCCAGCCGATCGAGGAGATGGGGCGGGCGATGGCACGGCTGCTGATGGAACAGATCACCGGGGGCGCGGGCGGCGGCGTACCGGGCCCGCGCGCCCCCTCCGGCGCCCACCTCGTACTCCCGACGGAGCTGGTGCGGCGGGCGTCGTCGTGACTGCGGCGCAGGGCGGGGCGCCCGCGTACGGTTCCGTACGTACCCGCCCTGCGCCGCCCGGCGCCTACAGCGCCGGATGCGCGTTCTTCAGCAGCTCACGGAACTGGGCCGGGAACCAGTGCCCGGACAGGGGCGCATCGGGCAGCGCCCCCGAGCGGTGGTAGTTGTTGCGCGGATTGCCTTCATACGTCGGGTCGCACATCCGGTCGAAGCCCTTGCCCTCGTTGTTCGGGATCGCCGTGCTCGACCCGTCCGACTCGCCCGGCGGCTTCATCCACACGTACGCGTCGATCCCCGCCGCCGGTGCCGCCTTCGGGCGCTCGCCCAGCCCGGCCCCGGCCTGGTTGCACCAGTTGCCGACGTGCAGACGGCGGTCGTACCGGCCCCCTTCCACGTATGTGTCCACGTTCGTGCGCGGCCCGGGACCGGTGGGCCGGGCGCTGCCGCCCCAGCCGTTGCGCGAGGTGTCGATCAGCATGCCCACGTCCGGGCGGAACCCGGCCCGCACCGCCTCCTCCCGGAACGCCTGGGCGAACGACAGCTCGTCGGTGTAGCGGTTCCAGTCCACCCACTTCGACTCCCGCACCGGCCGGCCCGCCACGGAGTCGCCGATCGCGAAGTTCTCCTCCTTGAGCGCGCTGTAGTTGGCGGTGTTGGTGATGAACCCGTGCACCTTGTCGACCGTGCTGCCCTCGGCCGTCGCCGCCTGGTACAGCAGCCGCGCGGAGGCGCCGAAGTTGTCGTCCCAGCCGATCCAGCCGTGATGCCCGGCGTCCACATAGTTGTAGACGTTGGGGACCGCGCCCAGCTTGTTGAGGGCGTACCCGACGCCCTTGATGTAGTTGCCGTTGGCGAGCATGGTGTCGCACTGCGGGGTGGCGGTGGGGCGGCCGCCGGTGTTGGTGACGAGGTTGGGCAGCGAGTCGATCTCGACGGTCGTCACGATCCGCAGCGACGCGTACTTCGGGTCGGCCAGGATGGCCGCGATCGGGTCGATGTAGCGGGTCTTGTACGCGTCGATCTCCGTCGGGCCCAGCTCACCGTTGGAGGCGAGTGCCGAGCAGTCCCGGCCCGGCAGGTTGTAGATCACCAGCTGGACGACGAACGGCTTGCCCGCCGCCTGCTGCAGGGCGGTGTCCAGGTGGCCGCGGAGCCCCATCGTGCCGCCGGTGCCGTTGATCGACGCGATCCGTTCGAGCCAGACGCCGGTCGGCTGCCCGGCGACCTTGCCGCCGCCCGGCTCGGCCGCGGCCTTCGCCGACCACTCCGGGTTCACATAGACCCCGGCGCCCGCGTACGGGTTGTCGACGCGGGCGGTCGGCGCCGCGTGGGCGGTTCCGGGCGAGGTGCCGGCGGCCGCGGCGGCGACCAGCGCCGCACAGGCCGCGAGCGCGGCGGCACGGCCGCGGTGGCGTGCGGTCCGGGAGCGGTCGCGTCCGTGCGGTTGTACGGGGAGTTGTTCAGCGGTGCGTCTCATGTGAGGGTCGTCCTTTCTCGGTGGGGAGGCGACGTGCCTCGGTGGCGAGGCGACGTGCCTCGGTGGAGAGGTGATGTGCCGTGCCGGTTCAGGAAGCCGCGTGCCGGCCGAGCGCCCGCAAGTGATCCCGCAGCCCGGCCCCATACGCGGTCGGCGTCCCCCCGTAATCCCGGATCAGCGCGGGTCCCGCGGCGCAGTCCCAGGTGTTCCAGGTCCAGCCCAGGTACGACGCGCCGCGGCCGTCCAGCCAGCGCATGACGCGGTCGGAGAAGGCGTGGGCGCAGGTGTTCTCGCCGATCTCGCCCGCGACCAGCGGTACGCGGTCGGCGACCGGCCCCAGCGTGCGCGACCAGCAGCCCTCGTCGGCGCAGGCGTTGAAGTTGTACGCGTGCCAGGCGGCGGCGAGGTTGCCCGCCGGGTCCTTCGGGGCGTACGCGGTCCAGCGGTCGAGGTCGTTGGCGTACGCCAGGCCGCCCGCCAGGACGGGGTTGCGGGCGCCGGCGGCCCGTACGGCGTCCACCAGGGTCTGCATGCCGGCGACCTCGTAGCCGATGCCGGGGCAGGTCCCGCCGTCCCGCCAGCAGGCCCAGGCCCGCTCGGTGTCCGGCGTCGCCCGGTCCGGGTACGGCTCGTTGAACAGGTCGAAGATCACCTCGGGCGTGTTCTTGAAGGTGGCGGCGACCGAGGACCAGAAGGCGGGGGAGTAGCGCCGGTCCGGCATGGGTTTCTGGCAGCTCGCGTGCTCGTCGGCGCAGCCGGCCGAGGGGCCGGTGTAGCGGCCGTTGCTCCAGTGCAGTTCGAGGACCGGCGTCAAGCCGTGGGCGGTCAGCCGCCGGACGTAGTCGCGGATCGCGGAGGTGTAGTTGGCGCCCCCGTACCGCGGGTCGATGTTGGACGTGCCCAGCCAGCACTCCTCGTTCAGCGGGACGCGGACGGCGTTGGCCCGCCAGGACGCGATGGCCGCGACGGAGGCGTCGTCCGCCGGGCCGTCGAAGATGCCGTGGCCCTGTACGCACGCGAACTCGGCGCCGGAACGGTTCACCCCGAGCAGGCGGTGCGCCGCGCCGTCACGGTCGACGAGGCGGTTGCCCGCGACGTGCAGCTGTGGCGCCGCCGCCACGGGAGCGGCGGCCGGGGCCGCGGTGGGCGGCGACGCGCCCGGAAGGGCGAACACCGCGGCCACCGCCAGGGCGTAAAGGCGTAAGCGCCGGCGTGCGAAGCCCGGCTCGTACGGTCTGCGCATGAGCGACTCCTCGGATACGTACGCGGAGGCCGCCCACGCGGCCCGCGACGAATGGAATCGCTCCCACTGGTTTGTCGGAGGCTAGTGTCAACTGCCCATGATTCACAACGTAGTTGCGAAATCTCCTCTCTCAATTGCCGCGTCGGCCGCGTGGACTCCGCCTCTTGACGGCGCGCCCGTCCGCCCCAATCCTTGGGAGCGCTCCCACTGGTCCCCCTGACACGCCCCCTCCGGCCCGGCGTATCCGTTCCCCCTGGTCACGCCGGGCCGCGTACCTCCGTACGGAAGGAGATCGGCGTACTGCCCGTGCGGTGCTGGAAGAACTTGGCGAAGTTCGCGGCGTCGGCGAAGCCGAGGCGGACGGCGATACGCGCGGCGGTCTGGTCGCCGTGCGCCAGCAGCCGCTTGGCCTCCAGCACGACGCGGCGGTCGATGAACTCCTTCGCGCCCACGCCGGTGGCGGCGGCCGTCGCGCGCGAGAGGGTGCGGGGCGAGTAGCCGAGCTGCCGCGCGTAGTCCTCGACGCGGCGGCTGCGGGTGAAGCCGCGCTCCACCGCGTCGCGGAAGCGCAGGAACGTCTCGCTCGCCTCGCAGACGCCGTCCCCGTCGGGCGCCCGGCCGTCGCCTTCACCCTGTACGGCCCCGGCGCCGCCCCGCGCCTCGCCGCCCCCGGCAGGCGCGGACATCCGGGAGGCCCGCAGGACCAGCACGGCCAGCAGGTGCCGCAGCACCTCGATGTGCATCTCCAGAGGCAGCCCCGGCAGCGCCCCGAATTCCTCATGGAGGTGACGCAGCGCACAGTCCACCGCGCGCGCCTGTTCGCCCTCCGGGTGGTGGACCGCCGGGCCGAACCAGTCCTCCAGGCGGGCCGCGGCCGCCGTCGCCGGATCGAGGAAGCCGGATTCGAACAGCACCAGCCGGCCCTCTACCCCGGACAGGTTGCCGAAGTGATGCACCTGCCCTGGACGCACCCACATCCAGTCATTCACCGACAGCTCATACTTTCGGAAGTCCACCGTGTGCCGGAGCCGCCCCTCGTCCACCACGAGGAGGTGGTGGAAGTCCGGACGGTGCGGTACGGCGAGGGCGCAGGCGTCGGCGCGCTCGCGCAGCTCGGCGAGCGTCAGCACCTCCACGCCGGCGGGCCGCCCGGCCGGCGCCGCGAACGCGACCGCCGGGATGCTCTCCCCGGCGTCCTGTGCAGTGTGTCGTTTTTTCACCATCGGCGGTCCCGTGCCTACCCCGGTATGTCCTGCTAATACCCCTAGCGTAGAAGACGTCAGCGCGGCTGATGACGGAAAAAGAAAAGCCACAGCAGGCCCCGCAGGGGCACAGGGAGTACCGCTATGTCCAAGATCGCCATTTTCGGAGCCAACGGCACCATCGGCAGCCGCGTCCTCGACGAGGCGCTGCGCCGCGGCCACCAGGTCACCGCCGTCGTCCGGGACCCCGCGAAGATCACCAAGACCGACCCGAACCTGGCCGTGACCACCGGCGACATCCTCGACCCCGCCTCCGTCGCGGCCGCGGCCCAGGGCCAGGACGTGCTGGTCAGCGCGGTGGGCGGGGGCGACGGCCCCGGCCACATCGCCACGATCAAGCCCGCCGCCGAGTCCCTGGTGGCCGGGCTGCGCACCCTCGGCGAGGCCGCGCCCCGGCTGATCTCGGTGGGCGGCGCCGGCTCGCTGCGCACGCCCGACGGCAAGCAGGTCTGGGACGCGGAGGGCCTGCCGGAGTTCCTGCTCCAGATCATGCACGCGCACGGCGACGCGCTGGACTTCTACCGCACCGTCACGGACGTGCGCTGGACCAACCTCAGCCCGGCCGGGCTGATCGAGCCCGGCGAGCGCACGGGCACGTACCGCACCGCCCTGGACGACCTGGTCACGGACGCCGACGGCACCAGCCGGATCTCCGCCGAGGACTACGCCGTCGCCCTCCTGGACGAGGTCGAGAAGCCGCAGCACATCGGGGAGCGCTTCACGGTCGGCTACTGAGCCGCAGGGGCCGCGGGGCCCACGGGGCGGCGCGCACCGGCACCGGTGCCCGCCGCCCGGCCCGTGGAGCCACTGAGACCCACCGCACCAACGACTAGGGCCCCCGGACGCTTTCACGTCCGGGGGCCCTAGTCGTTGGGGTGAGTAACGGGACTTGAACCCGCGACATCCTGGACCACAACCAGGTGCTCTACCAGCTGAGCTATACCCACCATGACCGGTGCTGTGTGGTGTCTTGTTCCCCACCGGCTGAGAAAAAGTGTACAGGGTCCGGAGGGGTGCTCGCTCCCGGCTTCCGGTGAGGCCGGGAGCGAGCTACGTCACTCCGGGTCCGCGGGCAGGACGTGCCTGGCCGCGATCTGCTTCGCGGTCTCCGAGTCCGGGCCGGGCTGCGGCACGAAGACCGCCTCCCGGTAGTAGCGGAGTTCCGCGATGGATTCACGGATGTCCGCCAGCGCCCGGTGGTTCCCGTTCTTCTCCGGACTGTTGAAGTACGCCCTCGGATACCAGCGCCGGGCCAGCTCCTTCACGGACGACACGTCCACGATCCGGTAGTGCAGGTGGCTCTCCAGCTCCGGCATGTCGCGGAGCAGGAAGCCCCGGTCGGTGCCGACGGAGTTGCCGCACAGCGGTGCCCGGCCGGGTTCCGGTACGTGCTGCTTGAGGTACTGGAGCACCTGTTCCTGCGCGTCCTCCAGAGTGGTGCCGCTGTCCAGCTCGGCCAGCAGCCCGGAGGAGGTGTGCATCTGGCGCACGACCTCGGGCATGGTGGTCAGGGCCTCGGCCGGGGGGCGGATCACGATGTCCACCCCGTCGCCCAGGACATTCAGCTCCGAGTCGGTGACCAGGGCGGCCACCTCGATGAGCGCGTCGTTCGCCAGCGAGAGCCCGGTCATCTCGCAGTCGATCCACACCATGCGATCGTTCATACGTCTCACCCTACGGGGCGCTCCCGCTGGCTGGGCAGCACCGGTCGGCCACCGGGCCGCCCGGCGGGCTGTTCCGGAAGCCTCGGCGAGTAGGCGTCGGATTCCGGTTTGCCCTGCTCCGTCGGCGCGAGCGCGGTGGCCTGGCTGTGCACCGGCTGGGTGTGGCCCGCCGTACTGTGCCCCGGCTGGCCGCCCGACCCGTGCCCGCCCGGACCGCCGTGCCCGCCCTGCGGGTGACCGCCCGGACCGTGCCCGCCCTGGGGGTGGCCCTGCGTGTGACCGCCGGGACCGAGACCCCCTTGCAGGTGTGACGCCTGGCTGTGGTGCAGCTGGCCGTGTCCCCCTTGCAGATGGCCCGCCGCCGCGGCGGCGAACCGGTCCGCACCGGCACCCGGCCGCTCACCTCGCTCCGGCCGGTCGGCCCGCCCGGCCTGCTCGGGCACCCCGTTCTGCGGCCGGCGCGCGCGGTAGGCCGCGCGGTAGGCCGCGGGCGAGGCGCCCAACTGCCTCCGGAAGTGGCCGCGCAAGGCGACCGGCGACCGGAAGCCGCAGCGTCCGGCGACCTCGTCCACGGAGTAGTCCGAGGTCTCCAGCAGCCGTTGCGCCTGAAGGACGCGCTGGGTGATCAGCCATTGCAGCGGCGCGCTCCCGGTCAGGGACCGGAACCGGCGGTCGAAGGTACGGCGGCTCATGTACGCGCGGGCCGCCAGCGTCTCCACGTCGAACTGCTCGTGGAGGTGCTCCAGCGCCCAGGCCACGACCTCGGCGAGCGGGTCCGCGCCGATCTCCTCCGGTAATGACCTGTCCAGGTACCTCTGGTGCCCCAGGTCCGACGCGGTGCGCCGGGGCGGGACCACCAGCCGCCGGGCGAGCGCGTTGGCCGCGTCCGCCCCGTGGTCGGTACGGACGATGTGCAGGCACAGGTCGATGCCGGCGGCGGTCCCCGCGCTGGTCAGCACGTCGCCGTCGTCGACGAAGAGCTCGCGGGGATCGACATGGACGGACGGATAACGCTTGGCGAGCGTCGGCGCGTACATCCAGTGGGTGGTCGCGGGCCTGCCGTCGAGGAGCCCTGCGGCGGCGAGCACGAAGGCCCCCGTGCAGAGCCCGACGATGCGGGCCCCTTCTTCGTGCGCCCGGCGCAGCGCGTCCAGCGCGGCCGGTGGTGGTGCCTGTGTGATGGACCGCCAGGCCGGTACGACGACCGTGCCCGCGCGGGCGATCGCCTCCAGCCCGTAGGGGGCCGACAGTTCGAGCCCCCCGGTGGTGCGCAAAGGCGCGTCTTCGCCCGCGCACACAAGTAGTCGGTACCGCGGAACACCCGCGTCCTGGCGGTCGATGCCGAAGACCGAGAGCGGAATGGAGCTCTCGAAAATCGGGCCGCCACTGAAGAGGAGCACCGCGACTATTTCGCGGCGTCGTCGGGCGGCGAGCTTGCGTGCGGCATCTGGTACGGCAGCGGAGTCCTGGCTCATGGCACTTAAGCCCCCCTCGGTCGTCTCGCCCTCTCGGTCCTGCACTGTTCCCCCGCCGTGATTGCCAAGATCGAATCTACTGCGTCCCGTGAGGATGGAGTGCCAAGTTCACCACCCGCTCGTATGTCGACATGGCAACTTGGCGCGAAGCATTCGATCACGAAGCGTTCCACTCGTCGGGCCTGCTGGGAAGTACGCCTCCCGCCTCTGCCCGTAAGCCGTAGGGCACAACCACGCCCGGCGGTCCTTTCCTCCCAGCTCAGGCCCAGGTTGCGGGTCGCTTTCGCCAAGGGATGCACTTCAACCCGAAGTTGGCCGAAAACGACCCTGGGCAGGCTTGCGAGCGCGTCATTCCTCCGGCGTACGCCCGTCGGAGCGCCTCCCGCCCCGATGGGCTCCGGTGCCGGTACGGCTGTGCCGGCCGCGGTGCGGGGCGATCTCGTCCGAGGACGGCCGGGCCGCGGTGCGCTCGGACTGGCGCAGCAGCGCCCGGCACGCGCAGGTCACCGTCGCCAGCCCCACGGCGGCACCGGCGGCACCGGCGGCGGACGCGCCGCACAGGACGAGGACGAGCGGCACCAGGGCGCAGCTGAACGCCGCCCAGCGGACGAGATCGCTCACCGGATCGGCTGAAGTGTTCGACGGACCGGGCACGGTGTACTCCCTCCAGGCAGGCAGGTACTACAACGGCCGCGGGGCCCGTGAGTCACCGCGAGGGGTACGTACGGGGGCAGGCCGGGGCATTGCCATCCGGCCCACGCTCCGGCATGCTCCGGGGAACGTTCGAGGGGCACCCCGCCCCGTGTGGTGGCGGGGGTCCACCTCCGTCACCGGGGTCCGCCGTCCGCGTCGGGCCCTGTGCAGCGGGGGACTGGCGCCGTACTCTTGGGGTAAGGCATTGGGAAGATGATTCCCGGTCGTGTTGTTCCCCTTTGAACTATGGGGCCGACCTCTCGATCAAGCCAGCTCAGTCAACTGCCGGATCAAGTCAATCGCCGCTCCCCGTCCGCCCCTCCGCAAGGACCTCCTTCGCCGAGACAGCCATGGCCGGTCACGAAATCCCCGAACCCGCGGACCGCAAGCAGGTCGCCGATCCGATGGCGGACCTCCGAGCGGCGGAAGAGACACGCCATTCCTGCGACCCCGCCTTCCGGCACGGTGTCGTGGTCGGCTTCGACGGCTCGATGTCGAGCGAGCGGGCGTTGGCGTATGCAATCGGTATGGCGCGGCGCTCGGCGTCGGGCCTGATCATCGTCCATGTGGCCAACCGGCTGCCCACGACGGTCTGGGCGGGCTGCGAGCCCCCGGTCTTCGTGGACGTGCCGGACCACCGCACGGAAGTGCTGGGCCTGGAGCTGGCCTGCGCCGACCATCTGGCGGAGATCCCCTGGATCCTCGTGGAGCGCGGTGGCGACATCTGCCACGAGCTGGAAGAGGTCGGGCAGGAGTACGAAGCCGACGCGATCGTGGTCGGCTCGTCGCACGGCCTCGTGGGCCGCATCTTCGGCTCGGTGGCGGGCCGGCTGGCCCGGCGGGCGCAGCGGCCCGTGGTCGTCATTCCCTGATCCGGGCGCCCGGTGCGTACCGCCCCCGCACGGCCTGCGCGGGCCGTCCCGCCGGTCCGGTGCGCTCCGTGTCCGTACGGCTTGCGCGTCGCGTCCGCCCCCGTCCGCGCACACCCTCATGGGGCGTGAGGTGAGGGAGCGTCACCAGCCGCGCCATCTGGGGCAGTCGGCATATCTACTGGCCCGTAGAGGTGGATTGCCGGGTTGTGGAGGGTAGAAATCCCATCAAGTGGGACGCGAACGGAGCGTGAACGGCCGACCGGCCGCCGCGTCACCGGCCGCCCACCGAGAACGCCCGTCAAGAACGTGCTGCCGCCCGGGAGGTGACGGTTCCCGGGAGGGCGGCCACCGCCGGCGTAAGGGCGACGCCGGCAACAGGGGAGGCGGGGCCTCGCGCGTATGGTGGCACGCGCGGGGCACCCGCCTCCCGCCCCTTGTAGGGGCGCGTCGTCCGTCCGGGCGGCCCCCCGTAGGCCGCCCGGCCCTCCGGACGAACGCCCGTGACCGCGGAGGTGGACAGGACCCCCGCGGTCCGTCGGGCGACTGCTCGCCCGAGCGAGCCCCCGCCCCGGGCGACCACCGCCCGGGAGCGACCGCTCGCCGTCGATTGCCTACTCGACCGTGACCGACTTCGCCAGGTTGCGGGGCTTGTCGATGTCCCGGCCCATGGCCAGCGCCACGTGGTAGGCCAGCAGCTGGAGCGGAATGCCCATCAGGATCGGGTCCAGCTCGTTCTCGTTCTTCGGCACGACGATGGTGTGGTCGGCCTTGTCCTGCTTCTGGTGCGCGACGGCCAGGATGCGGCCGCTGCGGGCCTTGATCTCCTCCATCGCGGCGCGGTTCTTCTCCAGCAGGTCGTCGTCCGGGACGATCGCCACGGTCGGCATGGCCGGCTCGATCAGCGCCAGCGGACCGTGCTTGAGCTCGGACGCCGGGTACGCCTCGGCGTGGATGTAGGAGATCTCCTTGAGCTTGAGGGAGGCCTCGCGGGCCACCGGGTAGCCGCGCACCCGGCCGATGAACATCATCGACTTGGCGTCGGCGTACTCGGCCGCCAGCTTCTTGACCTCGTCCTCCAGCTCCAGGATCTCCTGGATCTGGCCGGGCAGCTTGCGCAGGCCCTCGATGATCCGCTTGCCGTCCGCGACGGACAGGTCGCGGATGCGGCCCAGGTGCAGCGCGAGCAGGCCGAAGGCGACCACGGTGTTGGTGAAGCACTTGGTGGAGACCACGCAGACCTCGGGGCCCGCGTGCACGTACACGCCGCCGTGGGTCTCCCGGGCGATCGCCGAGCCGACCACGTTCACCACGCCCAGGACGCGCGCGCCCTTGCGCTTGAGCTCCTGCACGGCGGCCAGCACGTCGTAGGTCTCACCGGACTGGGAGACCGCGATGTAGAGGGTGTCGGGGTCCACGACCGGGTTGCGGTAGCGGAACTCGGAGGCCGGCTCGGCGTCCGAGGGGATACGGGCCAGCTCCTCGATCATCTGCGCGCCGATCTGGCCCGCGTGGTACGAGGTGCCGCAGCCCAGGATCTTGACCCGGCGGATGGCGCGCGCCTCGCGCGGGTCCAGGTTCAGGCCGCCCAGGTGCACGGTGGAGAAGCGGTCGTCGATCCGCCCGCGCAGCACGCGGTCGACGGCGTCGGCCTGCTCGCAGATCTCCTTGTGCATGTACGTGTCGTGGCCGCCCATGTCGTACGACTCGGCCTCCCACTCCACCGTGGTCGGCTGCGCGGAGGTGTGCGAGCCCTCGGTGGTGTAGGTGCGGTAGTCGTCGGCCTTGAGGGTGGCCATCTCGCCGTCGTCGAGGGTGACGACCTGGCGGGTGTGCGAGACCAGCGCTGCGACGTCGGAGGAGACGAACATCTCCTTCTCGCCGATGCCGAGGACGACCGGCGAGCCGTTGCGGGCGACGACGATGCGCTCGGGGAAGTCGGCGTGCAGCACGGCGATGCCGTACGTGCCCTCGATGACCCGCAGGGCCTCGCGGACCTGCTCCTCCAGGGTCGGCGCCTGGGAGCGGCCGATCAGGTGGGCCAGCACCTCGGTGTCGGTCTCGGAGACGAACTCCACGCCGTCCGCGGTGAGCTTGGCGCGCAGCTCGTCGGCGTTGTCGATGATGCCGTTGTGGACGACGGCGACCTTGCCCTCGGTGTCCACGTGCGGGTGGGCGTTCTCGTCGGTCGGCGCGCCGTGGGTGGCCCAGCGGGTGTGCGCGATGCCGGCGGTGCCCGCGAAGCGCTTGGGCAGGCGGGACTCCAGCTCGCGGACGCGGCCCTTGGCCTTGGCGGTCTTCAGGCCGCCGGCGGCCTTGCCGGTGCCCTTGGCGTGGATGGCGATACCGGCGGAGTCGTACCCGCGGTACTCCAGGCGCTGCAGTCCCTCGAGAAGCAGCGGAGCCACGTCCCGCTTACCGATGTAGCCGACGATCCCGCACATGTGGTGACCCCTTCGGTCAGGCAGTTGGACAGGTGGCACGCGATGCGGCACGTGCCGGGTGCTCGGCCGGGTCAGCCGTAGACGAGGCGGCGCAGCTGGCGCGCCGAGAGGGTGGGCGGGCACACCGCGCGGTGCGGCAGCTCCTGCCCGATCCGTTCGAAGATCGCGTCGTTGCGCAGTCCCTGCGACTGCAGCTCCCGGTGGCGCCTTCGGACGTAGTCCTCGGTCGTCTCGTCGAAGTACGCGAGGACGTCGAGGACCACCCGGGCAGCCTCGCCGCGCTGTAGCGGCGTGCTGCGCACCAGGTGGTCGATGAGGTCCTCATGGGGCGAACGGCGATCGAGCACCCGATGAATACTGATGGGTCGCCCCGGCCAATGCAAGAAATCTGCCCGATATCGGGCAAGCGACACGCCGGATGACGCCAGACGTGGTCCACACCTTGACCATCACAAGGGTCAGCGGTACTCAATGTTGACGTTCGGTTGCTCCATGCCACGTACGACCACGCACGGCCATGCACGACGAGCCCACCGAAGGGAACCTCGTGAGACGACGCAGACTGTTCTGCTCGCTGCTGCTGGTCGCGGCGGCCGGCCTGTCCACGGCCGGGGCGCGGCCCACGGACGGCCATGACCGCCAGGCCGGCCGCCACGCCAAGCCCATAGCCCTCGACCAGGTCATCCCGGCGCCCGCCTCCGTCCGGCCCGGCAAGGACCCCTACACGCTCGGCGACCGGACGCAGATCCGGGTGCCCGGCGCGTCGGGCGAGGTCCGGCGGGTGGCCGGCTACCTGGCGGACGTGCTGCGGCCGTCCACCGGCTACCCCCTGCCCGTCACCGGCAAGGACGGCCGGGACGGCATCGTGCTGCGGCTCGGCGGCAAGGACACCGGGAAGCTGGGCGCCGAGGGCTACCGCCTCACCTCCACCCGGCACGCCGTGACGATCACCGCGGCCCGGCCCGCCGGGCTCTTCCACGGCGTACAGACGCTGCGCCAGCTGCTGCCGCCGTCCGTCGAGAAGCGCAGCGCGCAGCACCGCCCCTGGAAGGTCGCGGGCGGCACCATCACCGACACCCCGCGCTACGGCTACCGCGGCGGGATGATCGATGTCGGCCGGCACTTCTTCACGGTCGAGCAGCTGAAGCGTTACATCGATCAGCTTGCGCTGTACAAGTACAACAAGCTGCATCTGCACCTCACCGACGACCAGGGCTGGCGCCTGCAGATCAACTCCTGGCCGCGGCTCGCCACCTACGGCGGCAGCACCCAGGTCGGCGGCGGCCCCGGCGGCTACTACACCAAGGCCCAGTACCGCGAGATCCTGCGGTACGCCGCCAGTCGCTACATGGAGGTCATCCCCGAGATCGACACTCCGGGGCACACCCAGGCCGCGCTCGCCTCGTATGCCAAGCTCAACTGCAACAACGTCGCGCCTCCGATCTACACCGGCGTCGAGGTCGGCTTCAGCTCGCTGTGCGTGCCCAAGAAGGTGACGTACGAGTTCCTGGACGACGTCTTCCGCGAGACCGCGGCGCTGACGCCGGGCCCGTACCTGCACATCGGCGGCGACGAGGCGTACTCCACCAGCCACGCCGACTACGTGACCTTCATGAACAAGGTCCAGCCGCTGGTGACCAAGTACAAGAAGAAGGTCATAGGGTGGCACCAGATGACCGCCGTGACCCCGGCCAAGGGCGCCGCGGTGCAGTACTGGGGCTACGACAAGACCCCCGCCAAGGAGCGGGAGCAGGTCGCGGCGGCGGCCCGCGAGGGCGCCGGGCTGATCCTGTCGCCCGCCGACCGCTCCTACCTCGACATGAAGTACACCAAGGACACCAAGCTGGGTAAGGCGTGGGCCGGGTACGTCGAGGTCCAGCGCTCCTACGACTGGGACCCCGGGACGTACCTCAAGGGCGCGCCGCAGAAGTCGATCATGGGTGTCGAGGCGCCGATCTGGACGGAGACCCTCTCCACCGATCAGCACCTGGACTACATGACCTTCCCGCGGATGCCCGGCATCGCCGAGCTGGGCTGGTCACCGCGGTCCACCCACGACTGGGACACCTACAAGTACCGGCTGGCCGCCCAGGCGCCCCGCTGGGAGGCCATGGGCTTCGACTACTACAGGTCCCCGCAGGTGCCGTGGGGAAAGAAGTGAGCTGACGGTGCCGTGACAGCAGGGCGGGCCCGGATTCCCGGGCCCGCCCTGTGCCGTACGTGAAGGCCGTACACGTACGGGGATGCCGTACGCGACCGCCGGACGCGGGCGCCTACACCCCCAGCTCCCGCGCGATCAGCAGCCGCTGCACCTCGCTCGTCCCCTCGCCGATCTCCAGGATCTTGGAGTCGCGCCACATACGGGCGACCGGGTACTCGTTCATGAAGCCGTAGCCGCCGTGGATCTGGGTGGCCTCGCGGGCGTTGTCCACCGCGATCTCGGAGGAGTACAGCTTCGCGAGCGCCGCCTCCTTCTTGAACGGCTCGCCGTGCACCAGGCGGGAGGCTGCGTCGCGCCAGGCCAGCCGGGAGGTGTGCGCCCGCATCTCCATGTCGGCCAGCTTGAACTGGATCGCCTGGTTGTGGCCGATCGGCCGCCCGAAGGCGTGCCGCTCCTTGGCGTAGCGGACGGACTCGTCCACACAGCCCTGCGCGAGGCCGGTGGCCAGCGCCGCGATGGCGATCCGGCCCTCGTCCAGGATGCGCAGGAACTGGGCGTAGCCGCGGCCTTCCGTGCCGACCAGGTTGGCCACCGGGACCCGTACGTCGGAGAAGGACAGCTCACGGGTGTCCGAGGCGTTCCAGCCGACCTTGGAGTACGGGGCGGCGACGGTGAAGCCCGGGGTGCCGGACGGCACGATGATCGAGGAGATCAGCGGGCTGCCGTCGTCCTTGCGGCCGGTGACGGCGGTGACCGTGACCAGGCCGGTGATGTCGGTGCCGGAGTTGGTGATGAAGCACTTGCTGCCGTTGATCACCCACTCGTCGCCGTCCCGTACCGCCGTGGTGCGGGTGGCGCCCGCGTCCGAGCCGCCGTCCGGCTCGGTCAGGCCGAAGGCGCCCAGCACCTCGCCCGTACACATCCGGGGCAGCCACTCGCGCTTCTGCTCCTCGGTGCCGAAGTGGTAGATCGGCATGGCGCCGAGCGAAACGGCCGCCTCCAGGGTGATCGCCACGGACGAGTCGACCCGGGCCAGCTCCTCCAGGGCGATGCCGAGGGCGAGGTAGTCGCCGCCCATGCCGCCGTACTCCTCGGGGAACGGCAGGCCGAACAGGCCCATGCGGCCCATCTCCCGCACGATCTCGTACGGGAACTCGTGCTGCTCGTAGAACTCGCCGATCTTGGGGGCGACGACGTCATGGGCGAACGCCTCGACCGTGCGCCGCAGCTCTTCGAGTTCGGGGGACAGGCGGTGGTCCAGGGACATCGTTCACTCCTTGTGGGAGAGGGCACGGACGGTGCGGGACGGGCTCGGTCGGCCCAGCTGTTCGGCCATCCACACGCTGGTGGCGGTGAGCCGGCCCAGGTCGACCCCGGTCTCGATGCCGAGGCCGTGCAGCATCCACACCAGGTCTTCGGTGGCGAGGTTGCCGGTGGCGCTCTTGGCGTACGGGCAGCCGCCGAGGCCGCCCGCCGACGCGTCGACGGTGGTGACGCCGTGCTGGAGCGCGGCGAGGGTGTTGGCCAGCGCCTGGCCGTAGGTGTCGTGGAAGTGCACGCCGAGGCGGTCGGTGGGCACGCCCGCCTCGTTCAGCGCGGCGAGCAGCGCCTGGACGTGGCCGGGGGTGGCGACGCCGATGGTGTCGCCGAGGCTCAGCTCGTCGCAGCCCATGTCGAGCAGCGCGCGGCAGACCCGGACGACCTGCGCGACGGGCACCGGGCCCTCCCACGGGTCGCCGAAGCACATGGAGAGATAGCCGCGGACGTGCGCCTTCTCCTCCTTGGCGCGGGCGACCACCGGCGTGAACATGGCGAGCGATTCCTCGACCGTACGGTTCAGGTTGGCCTTGGCGAACGACTCGGTGGCGCTGCCGAAGACCGCGATACGGCGGGCGCCGAGGGCCAGCGCGCGGTCCAGACCGCGGTCGTTGGGCACGAGGACGGGCAGGTGCGCGTCGAGATCCGCCAGCATCGGGTAGAGCCGCTCGGCGTCGGCGAGCTGCGGCACCCACTTGGGGTGCACGAAGCTGGTCGCCTCGATGGTGCCCAGCCCGGCGTCGGCGAGGCGGCGGACGAACTCGGCCTTGACCTCGGTGGGCACCACGGCCGACTCGTTCTGGAGGCCGTCGCGGGCGCCGACCTCATGAATACGGACGCGGGCCGGCAGATGGGGCGCCGGAACGGTCATGGGCAGTCCGGATACGGTCATGCCGTTGCCTCCTCGGTCGGTGCGGCCGCCTGCGAGCCGGAGGCGTGCGGATCGACGACGGCGAGCACCTGGTCCATGGCGACGGTGCTGCCGGGGGACACGCCGAGCTCGCTGACCGTGCCGGCGTGCGGCGCGGAGATGACGTGTTCCATCTTCATGGCCTCGACGACCAGCAGCCCCTGTCCGGCGGCCACTTCGTCGCCGACGGCCACCTTCACGACGGTGACGGTGCCGGGCATCGGCGCGGTCAGCGCGTCCATCCCGTGCGCCCCGGCGGCGCCGCGCAGCGTGTCCGCGACCGGGTCGTGGTCGGTGACATGCCAGGCGTCCCCGTCCCGGCCGAGCCAGTCGCCGGCCCGGCGGAAGGTGTGCACGACGCCGTCCACGGTGACGCGGACCGAGTCGGCCGTGACGTGCCCGGTGCCGCTGACCCGCACCGGTTCGTGCCCCGCGACCTTGACCCAGTGCGCCGCGGGCACCGTACGGCCGCCGATCCGCCAGCCGTCCGGTACGGAGAACGGGTCCACCCAGCCGCCGTCCGCCACCGGCTCCAGCGCCGCGTTCCGTACGGCGGCGGCGGCCGCGTACACCTCGGCGGGTACCTCGGCAGGCACCAGCGCGTCCATCTCGCGCTCGACCAGCCCGGTGTCCAGCTCGCCCGCCGCGACGGCCGGGTGGGCCAGCAGCCGCCGCAGGAAGCCGGTGTTGGTCGGGACGCCGAGCACGACCGTCTCGGCGAGCGCGGCGCGCAGCTTGCGCAGCGCGGTCGCGCGGTCCGGGCCGTACGCGATCACCTTCGAGAGCATCGGGTCGTACAGGCTGCCGACCTCGGTGCCCTCGGACAGGCCGGAGTCCGTGCGCACCCCGTCGCCGTGCGGCTCGGCGAGCGCCAGGACCGTACCGCCGGAGGGCAGGAAGCCGCGCGCGCCCTCCCGGACCGACACCGTCTCGGCGCAGATCCGGGCCTCGACGGCGTGCCCGGTCAGCCGGACGCCGTCCTGCCCGAACGCCAGCGGCTCTCCGGCCGCGATCCGCAGCTGCCACTCGACCAGGTCGAGGCCGGTGACGTACTCGGTGACCGGGTGCTCGACCTGGAGGCGGGTGTTCATCTCCATGAAGTAGTACGAGGCGGGGTCGTCGCCCGGCACGATGAACTCGACCGTGCCCGCGCCCCGGTAGCCGCACGAGCGCGCGGCCTGGACTGCGGCCTCGCCCATCGCGGCCCGCGTCGCCTCGTCCAGCAGGACGGACGGCGCCTCCTCGATCACCTTCTGGTGGCGGCGCTGGAGCGAGCACTCGCGCTCGCCGAGGTGGACGACGTTGCCGTGCGCGTCCGCGAGCACCTGGATCTCGATGTGCCGGGGGCGGTCCACCCAGCGTTCGACCAGCAGCGTGTCGTCGCCGAAGGAGCCGCGCGCCTCGCGCCGCGCGGCGGCGATCTCGTCGGCGAGCAGCGCCTCGTCACGCACCAGGCGCATGCCCTTGCCGCCACCGCCCGCGGACGGCTTCAGCAGCACCGGCATGCCGATCTCGCGTGCCGCCTCGGCCAGTTGGGCGTCGGTCAGACCGCTCCCGGAAGAGCCGGGAACGACCGGGACTCCGGCCGCCCGCACCGTCTCCTTGGCGCGGATCTTGTCGCCCATCAACTCGATGGCCTCGGCGGACGGCCCGATGAAGACCAGCCCGGCGTCGGCGCAGGCCGCCGCGAACGCGGTGTTCTCGGCGAGGAAGCCGTAACCCGGGTGCACGGCCTGCGCGCCGCTGCGCCGCGCGGCCTCGATGAGACGCCCGGCGTCCAGGTAGCTCTCGGCGGCGGGCGGCGGGCCGATCCGTACGGCCGTGTCGGCCTCGCGGACGTGCCGGGCGTCGGCGTCCGCGTCACTGAAGACGGCGACCGAGCGGACACCCAGCGCGCGCAGCGTCCGGATGACGCGGACCGCGATCTCGCCGCGGTTGGCGACCAGGACGGTGTCGAACATGGTCATACGTTCCTTCATTTCCCGCACCCCTCACATCCGGAAGACGCCGTAGCCCGGCTCGCCCAGCGGCGCGTTGCCGCAGGCGGTCAGCGCCAGGCCCAGCACCCGGCGGGTGTCCAGCGGGTCGATGACCCCGTCGTCCCACAGGCGCGCGGTGGCGTAGTAGGCGTTGCCCTGCGTCTCGTACTGCTCGCGCACCGGCGCCTTGAAGGCGGCCTCCTCCTCGGCGCTCCACTCCTCGCCCCGCGCCTCCAACTGGTCGCGCTTGACGGTCGCGAGGACGGAAGCGGCCTGCTCGCCGCCCATCACCGAGATCTTGGCGTTCGGCCACATCCACAGGAAGCGCGGCGAATACGCCCGGCCGCACATCGAGTAGTTGCCCGCGCCGTACGAGCCGCCGATGACGACGGTCAGCTTGGGAACCCGCGTGCACGCCACCGCCGTGACCATCTTCGCGCCGTGCTTGGCGATGCCGCCGGCCTCGTAATCGCGGCCCACCATGAAGCCGGAGATGTTCTGGAGGAACACCAGCGGGATGCCGCGCTGGTCGCACAGCTCGATGAAGTGGGCGCCCTTCTGGGCGGACTCGGAGAACAGGATGCCGTTGTTGGCGACGATGCCGACCGGGTGGCCGTGGATGTGCGCGAAGCCGGTGACCAGCGTCGTGCCGTACTCGGCCTTGAACTCCGCGAAGCGGGAGCCGTCCACGACGCGCGCGATGACTTCCCGTACGTCATAGGGCGTACGGGAGTCGACGGGCACCACGCCGTACAGCCCGGACGGATCGTGCTTGGGCTCCTCGGCGGGCCGCGCCGTCCAGGGCAGCGGGCCGCGGTCGCCGAGCGTGGAGACGATCGTGCGCACGATGCGCAGCGCGTGCGCGTCGTCCTCGGCGAGGTGGTCGGTGACCCCGGACGTACGGGAATGCACCTCGCCGCCGCCCAGCTCCTCGGCCGTGACGACCTCGCCGGTGGCGGCCTTCACCAGCGGCGGGCCGCCCAGGAAGATCGTGCCCTGGTTCCGCACGATCACGGCCTCGTCGCTCATCGCCGGGACGTACGCGCCGCCCGCCGTGCAGGAGCCGAGGACCGCGGCGATCTGCGGGATGCCCGCGCCGGACATCCGCGCCTGGTTGTAGAAGATCCGCCCGAAGTGCTCGCGGTCGGGGAAGACCTCGTCCTGCATCGGCAGGAAGGCGCCGCCCGAGTCGACCAGGTAGAGGCACGGCAGGCGGTTCTCCAGGGCGATCTCCTGGGCGCGCAGGTGCTTCTTGACCGTCATCGGGTAGTACGTGCCGCCCTTGACCGTGGCGTCGTTGGCGACGATCACCGTTTCGCGGCCGGAGACCCGGCCGACGCCCGCGATCACGCCCGCGGCCGGCGCGGCACCGCCGTACATGCCCTCCGCCGCCAGCGGCGCGACCTCCAGGAACGGCGAGCCGGGGTCCAGCAGCGCGTCCACCCGGTCGCGGGGCAGCAGCTTGCCGCGCGCCGTGTGCCGGGCGCGGGCCTTCTCGCCGCCGCCGAGGCGGGCCGCGGCGAGCCGGGCCCGCAGATCGTCGGCCAGCTCCTGATGGGCGGCCTCGTTGGCGCGCCAGGCGTCCGAGGCCGGGTCGGCCGTGCTGTCGAGCACCGGTGCCTGCTGCGTCGGGTCCATCAGCACCGGACCTCCGTCTCCGTCGGCTCCATCGCCACCGGCTGCATCGCTAGCGCCTTTCTCGTCCGACTGCCGCGCGTCCCGGGGATCGCCCGGCGGCGCGGTTAATGGGCGTTAACTTCATTTCTCCCAGGTTAACGACCACTAACCCGCCTGTCTACAATTAGTTGTATGAGCAGCACACACGCCCCGGCAGCCACCAGCCGACGCGAGCAGATCCTCAAGGAGGCCGCCCGGCTCTTCGCCGAGCGCGGGTTCCACGGTGTCGGCGTGGACGAGATCGGGGCAGCCGTCGGGATCTCCGGCCCCGGCCTGTACCGCCATTTCGCGGGCAAGGACGCGATGCTCGCCGAACTGCTCGTCGGCATCAGTGAACGGCTGCTGGACGGCGGCCGCATCCGGGCCGCGTCCGGCGGGGACACCCCCGCCGCCGTGCTGGACGCGCTGATCGACGGGCACATCGACTTCGCGCTCGACGACCGGCCGCTGATCACCGTCCACGACCGCGAACTGGACCGGCTGCGCGAGGCCGACCGCAAGCGGGTGCGCCGCCTCCAGCGCGAGTACGTGGAACTGTGGGTGCAGGTGGTGCGCGAGGTGTACCCGGCGAGCGCCGAGGCGGACGCCCGCGCCTCCGTGCACGCCGTCTTCGGCCTGCTCAACTCGACCCCGCACCTCAGCCGCCCCGGCGCGCTCCCGGGCCGTACGGAGATGTCGGCGCTGCTGCACCGGCTGGCGCGCGGGGCGTTCGCGGCGCTGGCGGGGGACGGGGGCGCGGCGCGCGACGCGGGCGCTGCGAGCGGTGTGGGTGCCATGGGCGACGCGCGCGCCACAGGCGGTGCGCGGCATGGCGCGGCGGCCCTCTCCGCCCCCTCGGACACCTCTGGACAGCCTCACTGACCGGCGGGTAGCTTTCGGCTGAGCAAGCGCTTAGTCGACGGGTCGGCCGAGGCCGGCCGGCGGACCTGAGGAGGCGGCGGATGCGTCGTACGGTGTTCAACGAGGATCACGAGGCGTTCCGGGAAACCATCCGCGCCTTCATCGCCGCCGAGGTCGTCCCCGTCTACGACGAGTGGATGCAGGCCGGCCAGGCCCCCCGCGACTTCTACAAGAAACTCGGCGAACTGGGCGTCTTCGGCATCGAGGTCCCCGAGGAGTACGGCGGCGCCGGCGAGACCAGCTTCAAGTTCAACGCCGTCATCACCGAGGAGTGCGCGCGGGCCGGCGTCAGCTTCGGCGGCTCCGGCGTCCACACGGCGCTGTGCCTCCCGTACTTCCTCAAGTACGCGACCGAGGAGCAGAAGCGGCGCTGGCTGCCGCCCTTCGTCTCCGGCGACATGATGACCGCCATCGCCATGACCGAGCCCGGCACCGGCTCCGACCTGGCCGGCATGAAGACCACCGCCAAGCTCTCCGAGGACGGCACCCACTACGTCCTCAACGGCGCCAAGACCTTCATCACCGGCGGCGTCCTCGCCGACCGCGTGATCGTCTGCGCCCGTACGGCCCCGCCCACCCGTCGCCCGGCCACCACCCCTGATGGACTGCGCTCCGCGCAGGAAGCCCCTCGGGAGGACCGCCGCGGCGGCATCACCCTCCTCGTCGTGGACACCACCTCCGAGGGCTACGCCGTCGGCCGCAAGCTCGACAAGCTCGGCCTGAAGACCTCCGACACCGCCGAACTCTCCTTCACCGACGTCAAGGTGACCGTCGAGGACCGTCTCGGCGAAGAGGGCAAGGCGTTCTCCTACCTCGGCCAGAACCTCCCGCAGGAACGTCTCGGCATCGCCGTCAGCGCCTACGCCCAGGCTGCCGCCGCGGTCCGCTTCGCCACCGAATACGTCCAGGAGCGCGAGGTCTTCGGCAAGTCCGTCGCCTCCTTCCAGAACACCAAGTTCGTCCTCGCCGACTGCAAGGCCGAGGTCGACGCCATGCAGGCCGTCGTCGACCGCGCCCTCGACGCCCACGACGCGGGCGAACTCACCCCCGCCGACGCCGCCTCCGCCAAACTCTTCACCACCGAACGGGCCGCCGTCGTCATCGACAAGTGCCTCCAGCTGCACGGCGGCTACGGCTACATGCAGGAGTACCCCATCTCCCGCCTGTACGCCGACACCCGCGTCACCCGCATCTACGGCGGCACCAGCGAGGTCATGCGGTCCATCATCGCCAAGTCCATGGGGCTGTGAAGCTCCGCGCCCCCTGCTGCGCCCCGCTGCCGCGCCGGCGTCCGGCCCCGCGCGCCGCAGCCCGAACGAAAGCCGTACGCGCGTGAACGACGCCCTTCTCGCCCTGCTCGAACAGCTCGACCTGGAGCGCATCGAGCAGGACATCTTCCGCGGCACCAGCCGCCCGTCCGTCGTGCCCCGGGTCTTCGGCGGCCAGGTCGCGGCCCAGGCCCTGGTCGCCGCCGGGCGCACCGTCCCCGAGGACCGCCCGCCGCACTCCCTGCACGCGTACTTCCTGCGCCCCGGCGACCCCGGCGCGCCCATCGTCTACACCGTCGACCGCATTCGCGACGGCCGCTCCTTCACCACCCGCCGCGTCGTCGCCGTCCAGCACGGCCAGCCGATCTTCCACCTCTCCGCCTCCTTCCAGGTGTACGAGGAGGGGATGGAGCACCAGGAGCCGATGCCGTACGCACCGGATCCGCTCACCCTGCCCACCGCCGCCGAAATGCTGCCCCGCTACGCCGACCGCTTCCGCGAACCGGGCGTCGCCCAGCGCCTCCTGGAGGCACGCGCCGCCGTGGACCTGCGCTACGTGGACGCGCCCCCGTTCGGCAGCGTCGGCGAGCCGCGCGACCCCCGCTCCCAGGTCTGGTTCCGTACGAACGGCAAGCTGGACGGCGCCATCGACCAGCCGCTGCTGCACATCTGCCTGGTCACCTACGTCTCCGACATGACCCTGCTGGACTCCGTACTGCTCGCCCACGGGCGCGGCGGCTGGGCGGTCGGCGACGTGGTCGGCGCGAGCCTGGACCACGCCATGTGGTTCCACCGCCCGTTCCGCGCCGACGACTGGCTGCTGTACGACCAGGAGTCACCGACGGCCCAGGGCGGGCGGGGGCTGGGGAAGGGGCGCATCTTCACGGCGGATGGGCAGTTGGTGGCGTCGGTGATTCAGGAGGGGGTTATTCGGGTGCCGCGGGGGTGAGGTGGTTCCCTGAGAACGAGGTTCCCTGAGAACGAGGGGGCGGCGGCGTGGGTGCGTCCCGAAGGCCGCCGCTTTCGCCTCAGCCCAGCAACCCCGCCGCATCCAGCAGATACGCCGTCAGCGGGTCGTAGTACCGCGGGCTGAGCACATGATCGTCCAGCGGAATCGTCGCCTGCAGCGTGCCCTCCGCCTCGCCGAGGAACAGCGCCGGGTCGTTGCAGTCCGCGAACCCGATCGCGTCCAGCCCGCGCTGACCCGCGCACCCGGCCCAGCCGTGATCGGCCATGACCAGGTCCGGCAGCGCCTGGCCCGCCCGCTCCAGCCCGTCCAGTACGGCGGTCATCGGCGCGGGGGAGTGGGTGTGCCACAGCGTCGCGCCGCGCTCCAGCATCGCCACGTCGGCGAACTGGAACACCACACCCTCGTCCGCCTGCAACCCGTCCGGTACGACGACGATGTCGCAGCCCCGCGCGCGCAGCGCCTCGGCGGTGGCCCGGTGCACGTCCAGCAGCCCGCCCGGATGGCCGGTCGCGAACAGCACCCGCTCCCGCCCGGCGGCGGCCTTGCGCAGCCGGGCGGCCGCGCGCTCCAGAGCGTCCACCGTCAGCTCGGGGTCGATGGTGTCCTGGCCCATCCGGTGGCGGGTGTCGTCGATGACGCCGCATCGTTCCGCCATCACCGCGAGCACGTCCTGCTCATCGGTCCAGCGGTCCCCGAGCTCCAGCCCGAGCCAGTAGTGGCGGTCCCCGTTGGCCAGCTTGCGGTAGTGATCGAGGTTGTTCTCGCGCGGCGTGGCGACCTCACCGGCGATCCGGGTTCGTACGAGATGGTCGACGAGTTCGGTGCGGCTGGGAGCAGGCGGCAGTATCGGCATGAGGTCATTGTCCCTTGAAGCACCCGCCGATGGACGTGATGTCCATCGACCGGCGGCACATCACCACAAATGTCCATGGGCACGCCGGGCCCCGCTCCCTACCCTCGGCCTCATGACCACCGCATCCGCCGCCTCCGGCGCCTCCCAGGAACCCGTCGGCCCCGTCGACTCCTCCCGCGTCCCCCGCTACGCGGGCCCGGCGACCTTCGCCCGCCTGCCCCGCCTCGACCAGGTGGGCACGGCCGACGTCGCGGTGGTCGGCGTCCCCTTCGACACCGGCGTCTCCTACCGCCCCGGCGCCCGCTTCGGCGGCAACGCCATCCGTGAGGCGTCCCGCCTGCTGCGCCCGTACAACCCGGCCCAGGACGCGTCCCCCTTCGCCCTCGCCCAGGTCGCGGACGCCGGCGACATCGCCGCCAACCCCTTCAACATCAACGAGGCCGTCGAGACCATCGAGGCCGCCGCTGACGACCTCCTGGACACCGGCGCCCGCCTGATGACCCTCGGCGGCGACCACACCATCGCGCTGCCCCTGCTGCGCTCCATGGCCAAGAAGCACGGCCCGGTCGCCCTGCTCCACTTCGACGCCCACCTGGACACCTGGGACACCTACTTCGGCGCCGAGTACACCCACGGCACCCCGTTCCGCCGCGCCGTCGAGGAAGGCATCCTCGACACCTCCGCCCTCTCCCACGTCGGCACCCGCGGCCCCCTCTACGGCAAGAAGGACCTCGACGACGACGAGAAGATGGGCTTCGGCATCGTCACCTCCGCCGACGTCATGCGCCGCGGCGTCGACGAGATCGCCGACCAGCTCCGCCAGCGCATCGGCGACCGCCCCCTGTACATCTCCATCGACATCGACGTCCTCGACCCCGCCCACGCCCCCGGCACCGGCACCCCCGAAGCAGGCGGCCTCACCTCCCGAGAACTCCTCGAAATCCTCCGCGGCCTCTCCACCTGCAACCTCATCTCCGCCGACCTGGTAGAGGTGGCCCCCGCCTACGACCACGCCGAGATCACCTCGGTCGCCGCCTCCCACACCGCATACGAACTGACGACGATCATGTCGCGGCAGATTGCGGCGGGGCGGGGCTGAACTGCCCGAGCGGTGGTTGCCCGGCGTGCCGGGCAACCACCGTTGCGCATCGCAGGGGCCCCGTGCCGCACCTGGACGACCGGCCGGAATACGGCAGGAAAGTACGGCGGATGACGGGTCACAGCATGTCGGAGTCGTCCCACTGCCCCGACAGCACAGCGGCCCAGTGGGGGTGGGAAGCGGCGTCCGGGTCGAGCTCCTGTGCCCATGCACGCAGACTGCGCTTCGCGTCCAGCTCCTCCGCCCACACCGTGAAGCCGCTCTCGGCCCGCAGCCTGGACAGGGCGAGCAGTGTGCACAGTTGTTGCAGACCGCTGCTGAGGAGATGGTCCTCGACCGCGCCTTCGCTGTGTGCCAAATGAATCCGTCCGGACGAACCGTCCAGCAACAGCCCCGCACCTGCCCACGTCCCCAAGTGGAAGAACGGCCCTGGGCCGACAGCCCGAGCGGCAAGGGGGTTGTCGGTGGCCTCGGTGAGTGAGTTCGGCGGGACGAACGAGACGTACGGGAGAGCGCCGTCGAAGTCGGGCAGGCCCACCTCGGTCAGGAAACGCACGGTGCCAGGGTGCGTGATTCCCTCCGGAAGGTCGGCACGGGCGACGACACGGCACGCTCCTCGCCCGAACGCGGACTCGTACCACCGCTGCGGCTGCAGGTCGCCCGCGCGCAACTCGACCGGCATCGGCCACGTCGCCGCTCGGCCGTGGGCGTGAAGCAGCGGAAGCGAGCGCCAGCGAGGCGCTGACGTCACCCGCGCCGGGTCCGGGACGCTGAGGGCGTAGACGCCGCCGTGGCCGCCGTAGACCAGCGTTCCGTCGGTCGCCACGGCCAGACACGACGAGGAGGAAGGAGCTCGCGGAGCGGGGCGGCTGTCCAGTTCGTCCGGCACCTCGACCGGTTCGAAAACGCGGCCTGCCGCGTGCTCGACGTCACCTTCGTCGTCGTAGTACAGCGCGACCTGGACGGCTTCCTCAAGCGGTGTGCCGTCGTCGAGCCTCCACAGGCGTTCCAGGACCCACTCGTCCGCATCCGCGCCCGCGTCACCGTCGAAGTCGTCCTCGTCGAGCTCCAACTGGCCGGCGACGACGTCCATACCGTGCGCGACGCCCACGACGGCCTCGTCGGCCCGCGCGGCGTCGTGTTCCGCTGAAGGACCGAACAGGGCGTACGGGCGCCAGTGCGACCAGCGGGTGAGCCACGGCAGGTCGCCGGCCGACTGCGCCAGCCGGGCGGCCATGTCGGTGGCCCCGCGGTTCACCAAGGCCCAGTGCAGCCAGGACACCCACTCCTCGTGGGTGTCCGGTTCGACGCCGGCTTCCTCCAGATAGTGCACATCGAGCGCGGGATGCCCTTGCGGGATACCGTCGGGAAAGCTGAGGGCCAATCCGGTGAGCAGGGCGAGCCGGTCGGCATTCGCGAGGAATCCGGGCTCGCGTGCCAGCTCGGGCAAAGTCCCGGCAGCCGCGCAGTGCACAGGCAGCGTGTCGGCGGCATAGCGTGCGACGGAGTCGTGCCCGCGCCAGGGGACAGCCGCTCCGGGAAGACGGAGCGAACGGTCCAGGAGAGCATCGGCGATACGGGGCAGTTCCGCCGGGCTCAGCGGGCGATGGCCACGGAGAAGATGACGTATGCCGTCCGTGGCGAAGGCGACGTGCGTGGCGTCAGCTGTTTCCCCGGCGGCTTCGTCCGGACCTCTGCCCGGAATTTCGCCCGTTCCCCCGGCGTGGTCGGGCTGCGCTGTACCTGGCGTCGCCGTGAGGAGCCCGGGGAGGGCGTTCACCGCGGCGCGCAAGTCCGCGGGGTCGCCCGGCAGGTCAAGGGCCGTGCACAACACGGACCAGACGGTGAGCGGTGTGCTGCGGGTTTCGGCTGCGGCCAGAGCCCGCAACTGCGGGAAACGGCTGAGGGCGTCGTCAAGATCGTGGCCCGCGGACGCGCCGGGATCCGGCGCTTCGAACGCCGGAAGATCCTCGCTTTCCAGAACCGATGCCAGCGGAACGCGTTCCTGCGGATGGTCGGTCTCGACGAGTACGGCGACCGGGCAGCCGGCGCTGCGCAGCAGGGGAACGATGACGTGCCGCAGCACCCGCTCCGGTTCCGTCGATGTCGCCGTGACACCGGCCCACTGGACGTTGCCGAACCCGACGACCGCCCTCTCCTGGCCGTGCGTCCGCTGCCGGAAGGCATCACCCAGCGGGGCGTTGCGGGTCCGTATGAAGCGTTCGTCGAAACCCCAGGAAGTGATCAGCTCAGTGGCCACGGCGTCCGCGGTGCGGCCCCGGCAGTCGACGTAGTGGGTGACAACCGGGAACTCGCCCTGGCCGGCCATCGCCGTCGCGTCAGCCACACACGAGGTCTTGCCGGCACCGACCGGACCGGCGACAGGGAGCGTCAGGTGGCGCCGGTCCGGTGTCCGAAGCCACTCCGACAGCCGGGTGGTAACAGCTTCACGGGACACGGCGCTCGACTCCATTCGTTCAGTCGGTCCTTCGCGGGAACGCTACTACGCCGTCGACTATTCGTGCACCTTGATCCAGATGCGGAGAAGTTCACCGCGTACCCGATCCATGTCGTCCTTCCAGCCCTGTTTCACCGCATCCTGGGCCTCCTTCGTTGTTTCACCGACGGCGAATGGGCCGTAGCGATAGTTGGTGCCATATGAAACTTCAAGCTCGCTCTTCTTTTCCGGGTCGACCAGGAGCCCCTGCTTCTTCATCTCGCCATGTGGCACACGAGGGGCTCCCGCCGGGCGGTCGAGATTCTCACTGAGGTAATGAGCGCAGGCCGCACCGCCCAGATCGCCGGAGTTACCGCAGGGCTCGAATTCGGTGAACATCGCGGTGCGCCGGAATGTCTTGGGATCCAGCTGCCGCAGCCCCTCGCCGGCGGCGGGTTCCGAGTGATCCGGATTCGGCACGCCTTCCCCGGCCGGCACGGAGGAGCCGACGATGAAATGCACCCGCTCCGTATCCCCGACGGTTTCCGTCACCTCGAAAACCGCGTAGTTCCGGCCGGAGAAGTCCGGAAGAGCCGCCGGGTCGCCCTGCTTCGACTCCAGCAGATTCTTGATGCGTGTGCGTTCGGCCCTCAGGTCTTTCCGGTACTGCCTGGCACTCTGCGGCGTCATTTCGTCCGGCACGGGGACGTTCTGCTGAGCCACGTATTCGATCGCTCGCCCGCGAGCGTCGCTCAGATTACCCTCGGACGGCTTGTGGTCCCGGTGATGCTGCAGGCCCTCCGGGTTGATGTCATGTCCGTCGATCCGGGTGTGCTGCGCATGGTAGTTGTAACTCAAGCGAGCAAGGCAGGAGACCGTCGCCAGCCTGTCGTCCCTCCCGAGTTTCGTGTACCTGTCGCCCAGCAGATGTTCCAGATCGGCCTCGTCCACCCGGCCCTTTTCGCGAAGGTGGTCCATCACCGCACCCAGCGGCGAATCACCATGCGCGTCCCGGTCCGCCCAGTGGTTCAGGTTGCCCAGAACCGTGTCCCAGTTCACCTGCCGGACCACGTGGGTCTTACGGAACCGCTGTTGCGCCTCATCGCCCAGCATGCCCTGCGCGGTGTGATCCGGCCCCTGCTCCTGTCCGTACCCCGGCGTGCCCTCCGCGGCCTGGTGGTCCAGTGGTTGCTGGAGCGCGTTACGCGTCTCCGCTGCGGTGCGCTTCTTGGGTTTCTTGGGAGCCGGATTCTCCTGGCCGCCACCCGGCTGTTCCGGCGGCGACTTCCCCGCCGGCTCGGCGGCCGGCCTCCGGGCGCCACCGGCGTCCGCCTGAGGCGGGTGGCCCTTCTCGGCGACCGGCCGGCGGTCCCGGCCGAGAGGAACCGCGTGCACGCCGTGATCGCCGCTGTGCAGAGGCTGATCGCTGCGGCGTCCGGTCTGGGAGTCGACGTAGGTGATCTTGCCCTGGTGGTTGACGGCGTTCCAGGCGTGGGCGCGGCCGTGGCGGTCCTGGGTGATGATGACCGCCTGCGAGCCGTGACCGGCCTGGCGAAGGGTGTTCTCCAGGCGGTTGAAGGCGTCGCGGCCGTTGCCGTAGTCGTTGAAGCGTGCGCCGAGGGTGTTCTCGATGCGGTCGCGGCCGTTGCGCTCGCCGCGGTCGGAAGGAGTGCCGTCCGAATTGAGGTCAGGGGTGCGGTGCGCCGCGGCGGTGGGATTGCCGGAGTACGTGTCGGCCGTGGCGAGCGCGGCGTCCACGCAGTTGTTGTTGCGGCCCGGGGCGTCGGACCCGGGTTCGTTGATCCGGTTGACCCAGTCGCCGTTGTTCGGGTCCGGGTGGTGCTCCGGATTGCCGTTCTCGTCCCGGGGGATCGCGTCTGCGACCCGCTGCTGGTGCTCGTCGGAGGGGCCGTCGAGCCCGCCGGGGCGTTCGCGGTTGCGGGTTTCGGAGGTGGGGGTCGGGGGGTGGTCGTGGTCGGGAGTGTCGTTGCCGTGGGGGGCGTCGTGTGAACCGGGGACGTCGTGTGGGTGGGGAGCGGTGTCGCTCTGGTTCGGGGCGTCGGCCCGGGTGTCGGGGTGGTTCTGGTTGTTTTCGCCGTGCTCCTCGTGCCCGGGGCCGTCGGGGGAGGGGGCGCCCGGGTACTGGTGCGGTGGCTGCTGCTGGCTGTACGGGTTGGGCTGGTGCTGCGGAGCAGGCTGGTGGTGGGGCTGGGCGTACGGGGCCTGCTGTTGGTACGGGTTGGGCTGGTGCGGCTGTGCGTAGGGAGCTTGCTGCTGGTACGGGCCGGGCTGGTGGGGCTGCTGGTAGGGGCTCGGTTGGTGGGATTGCTGGTAAGGGTTCGGTTGAGGCTGGGCGTAGGGGTTCTGTTGCTGGTACGGGTTGTGCGGCTGCGGCTGCGGCTGCGGCTGCGGCTGCGGGTGGTGCTGGTGCTGGGGCTGGTGCTGCGGGTGTTGCTGGTTTTGGGGGTGGGGCTGTGGTTGGGGCTGGGTGTGGGGGTGTTGTTGCTGGGGGGTTTGGGTTTGGGCCTTGGTGGGGTCGTATGGGTTGCGGTTGGCGTCGAGGGTGAGGTGCCAGACGCCGTCTGCGGCGGTGTTGATGGGCTGCTGGCTGATTTCGCCGGTCTGGCTGTCGACCCAGATGACGCGGCCGTTGTGGTTGACGGCGTTGAAGACGTGGGCGCCGCCGCCTGAGCCGTCGGGGTTCTTGGGCCAGGTGACGAGGACCGCGGCGGCTGCGCCGTGGCCGGCCTGGCGCAGTTCGTCGGCGATGTTGGAGTAGGCGTCGTGGGAGTTCGGGCCGGAGTTGCGGAACTGGGTGCCCGCCCACTGCTCGATGTTGCGGGTCCCGTCACGCTCGCCAGAGGCGCGGTCGATGCCGCCCTTGCCGTCCGGATCGTACGTACGGACCGCGGACACCTGCGGGTTGCCGTACCAGGACTCGATGAAGGAACGGGTGCAGTCGGCGCAGTTGTTGGAGCGGCCGAGCACGGTGGGGCCGCCGTCGTTCTGGTACTGCGCCCAGGACTGGAACGGGTCGTTGAACGCCCGCGGGGTGCCGTCGGGGTTGCGCGGAAAAACGTTCAGCAGCGCTTGCTGGTCGTGCGGGTACGGCGAGTACAGACCGCTCGGCTCGTGGTTCAGGCTCGCGCGGACGTGCTGGATGCTCGGGCGGTTGGGGTTCTGGGGGACGGGGGGTTGGTGTGGGGGCTGGTGGGGAGCGGGGGGCTGGTTGGGGGCGTGCTGAGGGGGCTGCTGGTGTGGCTGTTGTTGGTTCTGGTGGGGGAGGGGGTGGGGTTGGGGGGACTGGTGGGGCGGTTGCTGTTGAGGGTGCGGTTGGAGGTGGGGGTGGGGCTGTGCGGTTTGGGGGGAGTGTTGGGGTGTGGGGGTGGTGGAGTGGTTCTGGAAGGTTGGCTGGTTGGGGTTGGGGTGGCTCTGGTGGGGCTGAGGCTGGTGGTGGGGAGTGGGCTGGTGGGGCTGCTGCTGGGGTGCCGGCTGTTGGTACGGGTTTGGCTGGGTCTGTGGAACGTGTTGCTGGTACGGGTTGGGCTGGGTTTGAGGCGCGTGTTGCTGGTACGGGTTGGGCTGGGTCTGAGGGGTGGGCTGCTGGGCGTATGGATTCTGCTGCTGGTGCGGTTGCTGCTGCGGGGGGTGCTGGGGGTGGGGCTGCTGATGCGGAGGCTGCGGTTGGGGAGCCTGCTGCTGGTGCGGAGTGGGCTGGTGGGGGTGGGGGGTGTTGGCGGGTGGGGAGCTGGGGGAATGCGGGTTCGGGTTCGGGTGGGTTGGGGACTGGGTGGGGGTGTTGGTGTCGTTGGGGCGGGCGGGGCCGTCGAGGCGGGGGTTGTGCGGCGGGCGTTCGGGGCGGGGCTGCTGGGTGTGGTCCTGGATTGCCTGGGTGCCGTCGGGGCGGCGGGTGTCGGCGGGCGGCGTGGCCGGCGTGTCGCGGCGCGGGCCGTCCAGGCGCGGGTTATAGGCCGGGCGCTCGGGGTCGCGCTGCTGGGTGACGTCGCGGATCGCCTGGGAGCCGTCGGGGCGGCGGTTGGTGCCGGTGGAGGGTGCGGCGTTGGTGGGGCGGTTGGGGTTGGAGGGGGTGCTGCCGCGTGGGGGTGCGGTGGTCGGGCCGGGGGTGGTGGCGTGCGGGGGCATGGCCGGGGTACCCATGGCCGGGCCTGCGGACTGGGGGGTGTTCTGTTGCGGCTGCTGCGGGGTGGTGGGGGTGCCGGCGTTGGGGTCTGTGCTGTGCTGGGTGGGCGGGGGCGCGGTCATGGTGGCGGCCGACTGGGTGGATACGGAGGTGTCGCTCTCGTCCACCGTCGGCATGGGGTCGCCCGGGGCCGGGTCGCGCTGCTGGATCGGCTGGCTGGTGGCCGGCGAGTGCTGAACGGGGGCGCCCTGTGAGGGCACGCCCACGTGCGGAACGGACGGGCGGCCGCCGCCACCGCTGCTGGGGCTGTCGGAGCTGCTGTTGTTGTTGCTGTCGCTGGTGTTGCTGGGCGGGTTGCCTGCCACGGGGTCCACGGACGGTGAGTGCTGCTGGGGAGCGGCGGAGGCGTCGGGGGACGGGCCGGGGGCGGGCTGGGGGCTGGCGTGGTCCGGTGTGGGGCGGGCCGCATCCGGGGTGGTGTCGGGCGCCGGCTGGGTACTGACCGGCTCGGGGCTGGGGCCGGGCGTCGGGTGGGTGCTGGCCGCCTCGGGAGCGGGGCGCGCGTGGTCCGGGGTGGTGTCCGGGGCGGGCTGGGTGGAGATGTTGTTGGGGTTGTGGTCGGGGTTGGGGCGGGCTGTGTCGGGGGTGTGGTCGGGGGCCGGCTGCGTGGTGACGTTGTTGGGGTTGTGGTCGGGGTTGGGGCGGGCGGCGTCGGGGGTGGTGTCCGGGGCGGGCTGGGTGGTGATGTTGTCCGGCGTGGTGTGGTGCTCGGCGGGCGGGGTGGTGTGGGAGCCGGACGTTCCGGTGTCCGAGTTGTGGGGTCCGGCGTCGGTGCTGTGAGACGTGGCGTCGGTGCCGTGGGGTCCGGCGTCGGTGCCGCTGTAGGGGTTGTGGTCGTTGCCGCCCTGGAAACCGGCGTCGAAGGGGGAGCGCTGGTCCGGGGGCGGCAGGGGCTCCGCGCGGGGGACGTCGCGGTTGCCGTCCGGGCTGGGGGTGGAGCGGTCGGAGGCGGCGGGGGACGGGTGGCCGGAGCCGGTGTCCGTACCGCCGTCCGGACGCGTGCCGGTGCCGGTGTCGCCCGCGCGGGGGGTGTGGGAGCCGCCGCCCGCGCCCGTACCCGTGTGAGAGCCGGAACCGGAGCCGCTGCCGGCACCAGACCCAGAACCCGAGCCAGAGCCGGCCCCGTGCCCGCCGGTGCCGGAGCCGCCCGCGTCGGATCCGCCACCGGAGTGCGACCCGCTGCCCGTACCGGCGCCCGCCCCCGTACCGCTGCCCGAACCCGAGCCGCTGCCACCGTCCCCGCTGCCCGAGCCGGATCCCGAACCGCTGCCCGAGCGGCTGCCGCCGCCGGAGCCACCCCCGTCTCCCGAACCGCCGCCGTCCCCGGACCCCCCGCCGTCGCCGCCCGTCCCGCCTCCGCCGCCGTGATCGCCGTGTCCGGCCGCGGTGTCCAGGCCGTGGCGGGCGCGGTGGCCGGCGCGGTGGCCGGCGCCGTCGCGCAGGGATTCGCCGAGGGTTTCGCCGGTGTTCTTCAGGGCGTCCTTGCCGGCCTCGACGCCCTTTTGGGTGGTGCGGCCCAGGTCGTAGCCGTTTTGGGCGCCGAAGTTCTGGTTGACGGTCTGGGCGATCAGGTCGGAGGCCATGGCCTCCAGCGCGGAGATCACCGGTTCCTTGGCCGCCTCCATGATGGCGTCCAGCAGCTGCTTGGCGACCTCCTTGAGGATGCGGCGCACGATTTCGCGGGTGGCGAGCGTGCCGGCCGCCGCGCCGATCTCGGACAGGCCCAGGGTGAAGGGGGCGGCGGCCTGGGCGGCGATGATTTCGGCGGCCAGGATCGCCAGCTGCGTGATCACGGCGATCTTCATGCCGATGACCAGGGCGGCCGCGGCCTCCAGGGTGAAGGCGATGACCTCGGCGGCCTGGCGGGCGTCGTCGAAGTAGCCGGAGCCGTCGCCGAACTTCTCCCACGTCTTGCTGAAGCCGTCGATGGCGTCGCCGGTGTTGGCGGCGAGCACGTTGCCCGCCGCGCTGTTGCCGCGCGATTGGTGGCCGGCGACCTCGTTGGCGAACTGGCGCCAGACCTGGGCGCATTGGATCAGCTTGTCCTCGTCGGCATGCGGCCAGTTGAAGCCGAGCATGTCCAGGACCCACTCCAGCGGATCCGGCAGCATGAGAGACACGACGAAACTCCCCCGTGAACGTGCGTGAACAGCCCGCCGGTGACCGGCGGGAGCGGTGGCGGTGGTGAGGCGGACGGCGGCGAGCCGGGCGAGGCCGTGGGCGGTGGCGGCCGGTTGCCTGCGGGCGGCAGGCAACCCTGCGGCCGACGCCGCCCACCGCCTCCCGGGCCTTCCCGGGGCCTTGCGGGCCGGCGGCCCGTCAGTGCGTCCTGGGCCCGTCCAGACGCGTGACCAGCCTGGCCGAGGACTCGGAGCCCTGCGGGTTGGGCACGTGCTGCTTGATCAGCGAGTCGCTGAAGTCCTCGCCCTCCGCGTAATTCCTGGACATGGAGTGCAGCGCCTTGCCGATCTCCTGGAGCTTCGAAGACAGATGGCCCATCGACTCGTACATGCCGTCACGCACGCCCTCGTAGACCACGCCGAACTTCTCGCCGATGTCGTCGTCGCCCCACGGCGGCATGTCCGCCTTGCTGTCGAACGTCGTCAGTCCGCTTATGAACTGCTCGCCGAACGACTTCTCCGGCTGTTTTTGGCCACCGCCCGCCGGCTGCGTCGCGGGCGGGCCCGCGCCCAGCGCGCTCAGCCCGTCCATCAGCCGCACGACCGAGGCCTGGAAGTCCTCACCCAGCTTGACGAAGTTGGTGCCCTCCGCCTTCAGGGACTCCACCTCGGTCTGGAATCCACCTGCTCCCACAACGCCCCCGAGTTGTCCGTGCTTTCTTCAGGTGCTACCCAAAGAGATGTTCATGCCAAAGTCTAGATGTTGCCAAGGGCCCGTACGAGGCCGGACATCGGTGCGGGCGCCGGAGGGCGGCCGCCCTGCTTCGACAGGTCCCGCCCCGTCAGGCCCTGCGTGTTCACGACCCGCTGGGCCGATACCACCGGTGGTAGATCTTCACGGCCTCTTCCGGAGGATGGTTCGGCAGAAAGGTCACATCTCCGTTGATCTTGGAGATGGCCACGTTGCTGCCGCCCGGGTTGGCCGGTGGCGCCTGCGGGTCCGCCGGGGCCGGCCAGCTCGCGCGTACGAGGTAGCCGACGTCGAATTCGTGGACGAACAGGCCGGACGGGCCACCGGGCGAACCGACCTCCGGAAAGTGGTGCCGGCCGATTTCCAGCGCTTCCTCCGTGGTGGACGGAACCGGTCGCGATCCGTTGTCCGCCATGCCCGCGTGGGGCGGAGGTGGCGGCGGGGGAGGGGGAGGTGTGGGCGGCTGGCCGGAAACATGGCCCGGGATGTCGGAATCTGCCATGAATTGCCCCTCCTTGAGTACGGGTTCCGCCGCTCACGGCGCTGGCGTTTGCGTCAGCAGTGGCCAACTTAACCCACGTCGCTTCCGCGCGTTCGGTTCTCGGTGGCGGTGAGATTTGGGCTGTGTGGGGGATGCGGCTGAGCCGGCGGCGTGGATGCCGCGAGGTCGGTGGGGCCGGCGGACTCGGTGTGCGGCTCGGATGGTTCCGGTTCGGACTGCGCTGGTTCGGACTGTGCCGGATCGGGCCGTGCCGGTTCGGACTGTGCCGGTTCGGTGGAGAGGCCGGGGCCAAGATCGCCGAGTCGATCGGGCACGTGCGCGAGGGCGTCGAGGCAGGCGCGTACGGGCGGAGTCTCCGTACCGGGGCGCCAGGCCGCCTGGACGTCGCGCCGGAGTGGCGGATCGGTCGGCAGGAAACGGACGCCGGGTGGGGCCTGGCGCCAGGCCGTGGCGGGAACGAGCGCGGCGCTCAGCCCGGCGGCCACCAAGGTGAGCTGAGTGGCATGGTCGCTGATGCTGTACCGGAGGTCCGGCTCGATGCCGCAAGTACGCAGGGCCTGTACGAGCGCTTCGCGCGGCTCGGCCCCGGGCGGGCAGGCCGCCCACGCCACGCCGTCGAGGTCGGCGAGGCGGAGGACGGGCCGGTCGCCGAGCGGGTGCGCCTCGTGGAGCGCCACCCGCGCCTCTTCCGTAACGAGCGTGCGGACGGCCACGCCTTCCGGCAGGCGCCACGGTCGGTTCGACCAGTTCTCTATGAGGAGCAGATCGAGGTCGCCGCGCAGAAGGGCGGGGAGCAGTTCGGCCACCTCGCCGTCGCGCACCGTCGGGGCGAGTCGGGGATGGCGCGTGGTCAGCGCGGCCAACGTCGCCGGCAGCAGGGTCCGTATGGCGCTGCCGACGGCGCCTATCCGGAGCGGGCCGAGCACTTCGTCGTCCAGCGCGGCCAGATCGTCCTCGGCCGCCGCCAGTTGGGCCATGACCGCGGCCGCGTGTTCCGCGAGCACCCGGCCGGCGTGGGTCAGCCGTACGCTGCGCCCCTCCGGTTCCGTGAGGCGGTGTCCGCATTCCCGTTCCAGCTTGCTCAGCTGTTGGCTCATGCCGGATGGCGTGATGTGCAGGGCCCGTGCTGCCCGGGCGATGGAACCGTGGGTGTCCACCGCGGCCAGGGCACGCAGCCGCTCCAAGTTGATCATCAGATCAGGCTAGCGACGGATCGGATCGGCAATGCGTTAGTGGAACTACTGAGTTGTGATGACAGATCGTCGCTTTTGTTCAGGGGTGGGGGCGGCCAGGGTGGAGGAATGACGGTTCGAGGGAATGACGGGGATATACGGGGCGGCAGCGAGGTCCGGGGCAAGACCGGCGGGGACGGGGAGGCCCCGCGCGGAGGTGGCGGAGGTAGGGGGATTCCGCTCCGTACCAACGCCCGCGGTGAGCACCCGTCTCGCATCGGTTCCCACGTCGGACACCCATCTCATCCCAGCCCCCGGGTCGGGCACCCACCCCGCACCGGCACCCCCGGAAAACCCGTACTCATGGTGCTCGCCGGCAGCCTCTGCATCTCCGCTTCCGCCGTCTTCGTCAAGCTGTCCGGTACGAGCGCGGGGACGGCGGCGTTCTTCCGGTGCGCCATCGCGCTCCTCGTGCTGGTTCCGCTGGCGCTCGCGGAGCGGCGGACGGCGGGGCCGCGGGCCTGGCGGTTGCGGCGCCTGGACCTGGCGGCGGGCGTGTTGCTCGGCATCGATTACGTCTTCTGGGCAGCGGCGATCCACAGCGTGGGCGCGTCCATCGCCACTGTGGTCGTCAACATCCAGGTGGTGATCTTCCCGCTGCTGGCGCGCGTGTTCACCCGTACTCCCGTACCGCGGCGCTTCGTTGTCGCGACGCCCGTCATGCTGCTGGGAGTGGCGCTGGCCAGCGGGGCCGTCGGCGCTCCGGCGGCGGGCAGCGACCCGGTGACCGGCGCGGTATTCGGTCTGGTCGCCGGTTTCGGGTACGCGGGCTACCTCT
The DNA here is from genome assembly GCF_008704655.1 of Streptomyces rimosus. Lineage (NCBI taxonomy): Bacteria > Bacillati > Actinomycetota > Actinomycetes > Kitasatosporales > Streptomycetaceae > Streptomyces > Streptomyces rimosus. The sequence continues at coordinate 6,039,422 of NZ_CP023688.1, forward strand.
TCCTGATGCGGCTCGGTGGCGGCCAGGGCCATACGGTCGGCCCGGTGTGCACGTCCACCGCGGCGGCCGCGGGCGCCGCCGCGCTGCTCGGCGGGACGTGGACCGGCATCGACTTCTCCCTCGACGCGCGCGCCTGGAGTTGGCTGACCGCGCTGGCCCTCGTCGGACAGGTGCTGGCCTGGTTGGTGATGACGCCGGCGCTCCCGCGCCTGGCGCCAAACGTCGGCGCGGCCCTGCTGCTCCTGCAACCGGTGATGGCGATCGGTCTCGGGGTGGCGGTCGGCGAGCGGCCCACGGCGAGCCAGTTCGGGGGGTGCGTGCTGGTGGTTCTGGTGGTGTGGGGTGTGGGGCGCGGATCGAGACGGCGGGGCGCGCGGAGCGGATCGTAAGCCCGTACGGACGCGGGGCGCGCACAGTGGCTCGTACGCCCTCCCGTGCGGCGATGAGCGCCGTGTATGTCAAAGGCGCGTAAGACTGGCCGGTTTGGGCGACAGAGGAGCGTCAGGGGCACACGGCGCGGCGCGTACGGACGGTTGAGTGAGCCCATCCACAGGAGAGGCACACCCAAGCCCCTCCCTTCAGGGCCCTTCACCAAACAGCGCTCCTACCCTCAGCGCCCTTTCCCTCAATGCCTCCCCTTCCGCCGCCCCGAAAGCCCCCGAGATGCAGCCTCTGGCTCCGGACGAGCAGCAGAACGTTCCCACGTCCCCCACCGACACCATCGCGCCCAACCCCCATACCGACCGCGATACCCACACGGGCCCCACCACCCCCACCCGTCCAACCCGCTCACACCGAAGCCGCCCCCAACCCCTCACCCCCGGAGTCCTGTCCCCCTCCCACCTCCTCTCCTGCCTCCCCGACGCCCTCCGCAAGCTGCACCCGAAAACGCTCGTCCATCACCCGGTGCTGTTCGTCGTGGCCGCCGGCGCGCTGCTCACCACGCTCTCGGCCGTCCTCGACCCGAGCGTCTTCGCCTGGACGATCAGTGTCTGGCTCTGGCTCACCGTCGTCTTCGCGAACCTGGCCGAAGCGGTCGCGGAAGGCCGCGGCAAGGCGCAGGCCGAAACGTTGCGCCGGACGCGCGGCGACACCGTCGCGCGACGGCTGCGCAGCTGGCGGGTCGGAATGGGGGAGTGGGAGTACGAGGAGGAGACGGTACCGGCCGCCGACCTTCAGCCGTACGACATCGTCATCGTGGACGCGGGCGCGACGGTACCCGGCGACGGCGAAGTGGTGCAGGGCGCCGCGTCCGTCGACGAATCGGCGATCACGGGCGAATCGGCCCCGGTCATCCGCGAGGCGGGCGGCGACCGTTCCGGGGTCACGGGCGGTACGACGGTGCTGTCCGACCGCATCATCGTCCGCATCACCTCCCGCCCCGGCAGAACCTTCCTCGACCGCATGATCGCGCTCGTGGAAGGCACGACCCGGCAGAAGACCCCGAACGAACTGGCGCTGAACATCCTGCTCGCCGCGCTCACCGTCGTCTTCCTGCTGGCCGTCGTCTCGCTCCAGCCGATGGCCGGTTACGCGGGCGCCGCCCAGCCGCTGACCGTACTGATCGCGCTGCTCGTCACCCTCATCCCGACGACCATCGGCGCGCTGCTGTCGGCCATCGGCATCGCCGGGATGGACCGGCTCGTCCAGCGCAACGTCTTGGCCCTGTCCGGCCGGGCCGTCGAGGCGGCCGGCGACGTGAACACGCTCCTCCTCGACAAGACCGGCACGATCACCTACGGCAACCGCCGAGCCGACACCTTCGTACCGCTCGACGGCGTCCCGCACGCCCAGCTCGCCGACGCGGCCCAGCTCTCCTCGCTCGCCGACGGGACGCCGGAGGGCCGGTCCATCGTGGCGCTGGCGCAGGAGAAGTACGGGATCCGGGTGCGTACGGAGGGGGAGATGGGGGCCGCGCGCTGGGTGGCGTTCAGCGCGCAGACCCGTATGAGCGGGGTCGATCTGGCCTGGTCGGGCGGCTGCCTGGTACGTAAGGGAGCGGCCGGGGCGGTACGGGACTGGGTGACGCGGCTGGGCGGGCAGGTGCCGCCGGAGGCGGGCTGGATCGTGGACTCCATCGCGGCGGGCGGCGGTACGCCCCTGCTGGTGGCGGTCGCCGACCGGCACGGCGCGCGAGTGCTCGGCGCCGTACATCTCAAGGACGTGGTCAAGGAGGGCATCGCGCGCCGCTTCGCCGAACTGCGGACCATGGGCATCAAGACGGTGATGGTCACCGGCGACAACCCGCTGACCGCCCGGTCCATCGCCGCGGAGGCCGGCGTCGACGACTACATAGCGGAGGCCACACCCGAACAGAAGCTGGCGCGCATCCGGCAGGAGCAGGAGGGCGGCAACCTCGTCGCGATGACGGGCGACGGGACGAACGACGCGCCCGCGCTCGCCCAGGCGGACGTCGGCGTGGCCATGAACACCGGCACCTCGGCGGCCAAAGAGGCCGGCAACATGGTGGACCTGGACTCCAACCCGACCAAACTCATCGAGATCGTCGCCGTCGGCAAACAGCTGCTGATCACGCGTGGTGCGCTGACAACTTTCTCCATCTGTAACGACGTGGCGAAGTACTTCGCGATCGTGCCCGCCATGTTCTCCGCCGTCTACCCGGGGCTCGGCGCGCTCAACATCATGGGTCTGCACAGCCCCACCTCGGCCATCGCGTCGGCCATCATCTTCAACGCGCTGATCATCGTGGCGCTGATACCGCTGGCCCTGCGCGGCGTCCGCTACCAGCCGTCCTCCGCACACGCGCTGCTCCGCCGGAACCTGGGGGTGTACGGGCTCGGCGGATTGGTCGCTCCATTCCTCGGCATCAAGCTCATTGATCTGGTTCTTCAGCTTGTGCCGGGAATGTGATGGGGCTGGGCGCGTGGCAGCGGCCCCGGTGTTATGAGTCCCACGGTGCCGGGCCGGGGCTTCGTTGTCCCCGGCCCGGCATGGATCGACCGTTCCCGACGCAAGCGGGGACGGCTATCCAGCGATACCTAATCCGCTGACACCGGCGCTGACATCGGCGCCGACACCGGCGCCACCGGCGGCCAAGGAACCTCCGCCAGCGCCGGAATCACCTGCTCCTCCTCATACGTGAGATGCGCCAGCAACTCCTCCGACATCCGCTCCAGTTCGGCGCGGAATTGTTCCGGGTCGGCGTTTCCGATGTCGGCGAGCAGAGCGAGCAAGTCGCTCTGTATACGGGCAATCGTCCGGTGCTCATCCTGCAAACGGTCCAGGGCCGGACGCAGTTCGGGGTGGTAGCGGCCAACGGCGGGAAACACATGTGCGTCCTCGCCGGTGTGGTGAAACTCCAGGCTCTGGCAGAACGCCAGGCAATGCTGCCGAATCTGCAGCCCGAGCCCCGGCTTCGGTGGTTCCCCCGGCCCCTGGTGTGCCGCCCGCGCCAGGAGATGGGCCTCGGCCTCGGCGCGTACGTGCCGCAGTTGCGCACGCAACCACGTGTGCACCTGTATGAGCTTGTCGGCGAGCGTGGTGACCTCGTGCAGCACCTCGCCGTCCGCCTCTTCGTACTCCGGCTCGGCGGGCTCCAGCACCACGACCGGCAAGGTGCGGGTGGTCCTGGCCTGGTAGTCGGCGTATCCGGGGGCGGCCCGTACCACCTGCGCGAACAGCCGGTCCCTGCGCTCGCCCTCGGCCGGCACGGCGATCGCCTCGTAGGTCTCGGTGCCCAACTCCACCCGCACCTGCGGGTGCGCGAGTAGATTGTGGTACCAGTCGGGGTCTCGGGGCCCACCAAGGTTGGAACCGACGACCAGCAGCAGGTCGCCTTCGCGAACGTACGCGAGGGGCGTGGTGTACGGCTTGCCTGACTTCGCGCCGGTGGTGGTCAGCAGGAGCAGGTCGCCGCCCTCGAACGGGCCACCGACCTTCCCCTCATTGGCCCGGAATTCGTCGATGACCGATTGATTGAAGGAATTTGGCATGCTGATGTTGCTCTCCGTGCAGCTTCATCCGCGTGACCGGCCGCGACGTATCGCAGCCGTCATCACCGCGGCACTAATGAAAGAGGTAAGGGAAAGGGGGGCAGGCACCGCGTAGGCACCGCACGCGCGCCTCGTTCGGAGCGGGCGGGTCGGGAGTCGCTCACCGATTACCGATTGACGGGCAGCAACACTCGTAACTCTCGCAACGCTCGGATCAACACGAGGAACGGCGTACGAACGTGCCCATCACGCCCGCCCGCTGCCGACGTCAGGTGCGGCCTGAGAAGTCCGCGAAGTCCGCGATGAATGAACTCATGCGTAGTCCTTGAGGAAAGGTATGTCGCCCGACTGCCGGCCGGCCCACTTCTCTTTGGCCGACGTCACGCGCATACGCTTCCTCATTAGACCCATTCGCCGAGGTTCCGTCAACCGGACGACCGCGGAGTTTCTCCGTACACCGGCTGCCACATCGCGTCCTGCACCGCCTGTACGACATCGTCGGGAGCCACGCGCGCGACACCTTCCTCGACAGCTGCCCGTACCACCGCCACCGCGACGGCCGCCGAGGAAGCGCGCAGATTTTCCACCTGCGGCAGCAGCGGCGCCCCGGGCCCACCGCCTTCCACTTGCCCCGCGACCGCCTCGGCGGCGGCCAGCAGCATGCCGGGCGTCAGCCGCTCGGCGCGCGACACCACCACGCCCAGCCCCAACCCCGGGTAGACGAGAGCGTTGTTGGCCTGGCCGATGACGTGCCGTACCCCTTCGACCTCCACGGGGTCCACCGGGATGCCCGCCGTCGTCAGCGCCCTGCCGCCGGTCCAGCGCAGCAGGTCGGCGGGCATCGCCTCGATCTTCTCGGTGGGATTGGAAAGTGGAAAAATGACAGGTCTCTCGACGTGCTGTGCCATCTCCTCCACCACCTGCCGGGTGAAGGCGCCGCGTACGGTCGAGGTGCCGATGAGGACGGTGGGGCGCACGTTCCGTACGGTCGTCAGCAGATCGATTCCCTGATCCGCGGCGTGGCCCGTATCACCGCCTGCCCTGTCTGCCCCACCTGCCCAATCCTCGACCTCCCCCTTCGGACGCGCGTAGCCGCGCTGGTAGTCGCGCAGGCCGTCCATGTCGTCCAGCAGCAGGCCAGGACGGTCGACGAGCCAGAAGCGGCGGGTCGCCTCGTCCTTGTCCAGGCCGTCGCGGACCATTGCCTCGCGCAGCTGGTCGGCGATGCCCACACCGGCCGTACCGGCCCCGAACACCACGACGCGCTGCTCGCCGAACCGCGATCCGGTGACGTTCAGCGCCGACCGGACGGCGGCGAGCGTGATCGCGCCGGTGCCCTGCATGTCGTCGTTGAACATCCGGTAGCGCTCGCCGTACCGCTCCAGAAAACGCCGGGCGTTGCCCGCGCCGAAATCCTCGAAGTGCAGCAGAGCGTCCGGGTACAGCTCCGAAACCGTGTCCAGGTACGCGGCGACGAACGCGTCATAACGTTCGCCGCGCGCCCGGCTGTGGCGTACGCCCAGGTAGAGCGGATCGTTGAGCAGCGTCTCGTTGTCGGTGCCGACATCGAGGACCACCGCGAGGCAGCGCGCGGGGTCGATGCCCGCGGCGGCCGTGTACACCGCCAGCTTGCCCACGGAAATCTGGATGCCGTGCACGCCCCAGTCGCCGATGCCGAGGATCTGCTCGGCGTCCGTGACCACCACCAGGTCCACTTCGTCCGCCCCGAGCTCCAGCTCCTCGAACGAACGCCGTAGATCCCGCGGCCGGTCGATGGACAGGAAGACGCCGCGCGGACGCCGGTACTCGTGGCTGTACGTCTTGATCGCCTCGCCCACGGTCGGGTCGTAGACGATGGGCAGCAGCTCGGTCAGGTGGTCGGTGAGCAGCCGGTAGTACAGGACCTCGTTACGGTCGTGGAGCTGCTCCAGATTGATGTACGCGGCCAGGTCGTCGGGCTGGCGCCGCAACTGCTCGTACGCGCGCCGCGCCTGCTGGTCCAGAGTGAGCACCGCGTCGGGGAGCCGGCCGACGAGGCCGAGGCGGTCGCGTTCGGCGGCGGTGAAAGCGGTTCCGCGATTGGTCAGCGGATCGCTCATCACCGACGGCAGCCGCGGCTGTCTGCCCATACGCCCGCACTCCCCTTCCCGTCCGCGCGCCCGCTCCGCATACCCCCGTTCCATCGCCAGTCTCGCGCGAGAGCCCCGCCCCCGCATCCGGTGGATACGGGAACGGGGCTCTGGTAAGCGCTTACCTGGCGGCGGCGATTTTTATTTCGGCCGCATGGGGCTGACCCGGCCCTGGAGCAGACGGGACAGGGAGGCGTGCACGTCCTCCACCGAGCGGTGCGGCTGGAACGACAGCCAGTCCAGCGCCGCCACCAGCACCATGCCGAGAAGCGCGGACGCCGTCAGGGGAATGTCGAGCTCCTCGCTCAGTTCGCCGACGGCGACGGCGTCCCGCAGTACGGACTCGACGACGGCGACCGCCCGGCCCCGTACGGACTGGAGCGTCGGCTGCCAGACCCGGTTCGTACGCCACAGCTCGGCCACGTACAGCTGGGTCAGGGAGGGCGAGCCGGCGATGAAGTCCAGCCCGGCCCGGATCATCGCGTCCAGCGCGTCGACCCGGGTGCCGCCCTCCGCGCGTACGGCCCGGTCGGCAGCCTCCTGGAGGGAGGTGGCGAGCAGGTCGATGCCGTCCCGCAGCAGTTCCTCGTAGAGGACGTTCTTGCTGGCGAAGTTGTAGTAGACGGTGCCCTTGGCGACACCGGCGCGCTCGGCGATCTCGTCCACGGTCGTGGAGGAGAAGCCCTGTTCGGCGATGAGCGTGACCGCGGCGTCGAACAGCTTGCGCCGGGTAGCGCCGCGGCGCAGTCCGTGGCCGGCTTCGCGTGCCCCGTGGCCGGGGGCGGCGCCGCTGGTGGCGCCGCCCCCGTGCCGGCGGGGGTGCTCGGTTCGCACGCTCACAGGCTCAGTTCCGGGTGCAGGTCCTTCATCCGTACGACCTGCCGGCTGCGCGCGGTCAGCGAGGTGAGCGCCAGCGCGCCGACCGTGAACGCGGCCAGGACGATGGAGCCCTGCCACACGATCCCCAGGTCACCGCCGGTGATGAGCCGGCGCAGGCCGTCCACCACATAACTCATCGGCAGGAACGGGTGGATCGCGCCGAAGAAACCGGGGCTGGTCTGCACCGGGTACGTACCGCCCGCCGACGTCAGCTGGAGCATCAGCACGACCAGCGTCAGGACACGGCCCGCCGGACCGAACTGCGCACCGAAGAACTGGATGATCGCGGTGAACGCGGCCGTCGCCAGCAGCAGGAAGCCGATGGTGGCCCCCGCGCGCTCCATCTCCAGGCCGAGCCCCCAGTGCAGGACGGCCATCAGGGCCAGCACCTGCACGACGCCGATGGCGAAGGCCGGCAGCCAGGAACCCAGCGCGATCCGCCAGCCCGGCGCCCCCGCGGCGAGCGCCCGCTTGCCGAGCGGCGCGAGCAGCATGTACGCGACCATCGCGCCGACCCACAGGGACAGCGGAATGAAGTATGGGGCGAGCCCGGTGCCGTAGTTCGGCGCCTTGTGCATCGACTTCGAGGCCAGCTCGACCGGGTTGGACATGACCTCGGTACGGGCGTCGCGGTCCTTCTTGTCGTAGTCGGGGATCTTGTCCACGCCGCTGTTCAGACCGCCGGCCAGCTGGTTGGAGCCGTCCTTCAGCTTGTAGACGCCGCCCTTGAGGTCGAGCGCGCCGTCCTCCAGCTGCCCGAGGCCGTCACCGATCTTTCCGGAGCCGTCGGCCGCGTCGCCGAGCTTGTTGTGGAGCTGACCGGCGCCGTTGGCGAGGTCACCGGCGCCGTTGGCGAGCTTGCCGCTGCCGTCTGCGAGCTTGCCCGTACCGTCCACGAGCTTGCCGCTGCCGTTGGCGAGCTTGCCGCTGCCGTCTGCGAGCTTGCCGCTGCCGTCGGCGAGTGCGCCGATGCCCTGGGCGAACTGGCCCGCGCCCTGGGAGACCTTCTGGGCGCCGGCATTCAGTTCGTTGATCTGACGGATCGCGGTGTCCGCGTTGTCGGCGATCGCCGGAACCTTCTCGGCGACCATCGTGGCCCCGCGGTGCAGGTCGCCAAGCTGAGTACGCAGGTGCTGGAGGTCCGTCCTGGCGATGATGGCGTTGACCTTCTCCGCGGCATCGGCGGCCACGGCGCTGCCGGCCGCGACGCCCTTGAGCTTGGCGCAGTCGACCTTGCCGGTGGCGGAGCCGCCGCAGCTCTCCCGGTAGACAGCCTGGGCGTCTTCGGCGTTCTTGCGCGCCTCGGCGGCAGCCTTGGCGGAATTCCCCGGCAGCTTGCCCAGGTCGTCGTCGAGAGCCTTGCTGAGGTCGGCGACGACGCGTGCCTTGTCGGCGATCTCCTTGCTGTGCGCCTTGAGGAAGGGCAGGTCCTGCCTGGCGATGCCGTTGACCTTGTCAGCGAGTTGCTTGGTCCCGGCAGCCACCTGGCCGGCGCCGTCACTGAGCTGCTTGGCTTTCGCACCGGCGGTGGCGACACCTGAGTCGAGCTTCTTGGCGCCCTTGCTCAGGTCGCCGGCGCCCTTGTTGAGGTCCTTGGCGCCCTTGTTCACGGCACCCGCGCCCTGGCTCAGCTCACCGGTCTTGTCGCGCAGCGTCCCCGCGCCCTTGCTCAGGTCGCCGGACCCCTTGCCCAGCTTCCCCAAGCCATCCGTCAGCTCACCGTTCTTGTCCTTGGCCGTACCCAGGCCGTCGGCGAGCTTGTCCGTACCGTCCTTGGCCTTGCCCAGGCCGTCGTCGAGCTTGTTGGCGCCGTCCGCGGCCTTCGCGGTCTGGTCGTGCAGATCCGAGAACGACACAAAAATCTTGTCGAAGAACTCCCGCGACGACTTCGCCGACGTCTTCGCGCGAATCTCCGAGAAGATCGTCTTGGAGATCGAGCCGACGATGTAGTTGTTCGCGTCGTTCGTACGGACCTGGAGCGCGCCCGTCTCCGGGTGGTCGCCGGAGCTGGAGGCGATCCGTTCGCTGAAGTCCTTCGGGACGGTCAGGGAGAGGTAGTACGTACCGTTCTCGACGCCCTTCTCGGCGTCGGAGGCGCTGACCTCCTCCCAGTTGAACGTGTTGCTGTCCTTGACGTTCTTGACGAGCTCGTCGCCCGCCTGGATCTTCTTGCCACCAGCGGTGGCGCCCTTGTCGTCGTTGACGAGCGCGACCGGGATCTTGTCCAGGTTCGCGTACGGGTCCCAGAACGAGCACAGGTAGAGCGCCCCGTACAGCAGCGGGATCAGCATCAGGGCGACGAGGCCCAGCCGGGGGAGCTTGCCCCTGCCGAAGCGCTTGAGCTCAAGCGCGGCGAGCTTCGGCGAGCGCATGGGCTGCTTCCTCCTCGTGGATGTCGGTCGTACCGGACTGGCCGGTGGTCGAAGTGGTGGGGGCTGCGTCGCCGGGCGCCTGCGCGGCGGCCGGCGACGTACGGACGACGATCGCGTCGTCGGGAGCGGTGCTGGCCGAGGCCACCACCGTCGTGCCGTTCAGCGCCAGGTCCCGCAGCATCTGCCACACCTGGGAACGCTCGTCGGCGGACAGCTTGAGGTCGACGTCGTCGATGGCCAGCAGCCGCGGGCCGTGCATGACGGCCAGCGCGACCGACAGCCGCAGCGCCTCGATGCGCTCCATGTCGCGTACCGCCGTGCGCAGTCCCTTCGGCAGCGTCGCGGGGTCGAGACCGACGGCCGTCAGCGCGGCGTCGACGCGCGCCCGCGTCGCCTCCTTGTGGCGGCGGCCCCACGGCAGCCGGGCGCCCAGCGAACCGGCCATCCGGCGGCCCAACAGGGCCTGTTCCTCCAGGTGTTCCCCGGCGGTCAGGGCCGGTTCCAGGTCGGCGATGCCGGGGACGTGCGCGATGGCGGTCAGGCTGCGCACCGTTCCCATGCGCTTGGGGAGGGGGAAGCCGGCGACCGTGGCGTGGCCTTCGGCGAGCTTCATACGGCCGGTGAGCGCGAGCAGGAGACAGGTGCGGCCGGAGCCGGACGGGCCCTCGACGGCGATCAGTGAACCCGGCTCCGCGGTGATGTGGACGTCTCTGAACGCCCACCCCCGTGGGCCCTTCACTCCGATTCCCCTGGCGTTGACCGCCGCCCCCTGGCGGGTGGTGTCCACGGCCCCTCCTTTGATCTGACTGGTCAGTCTAAAAGTGTGCCGTATGGACGGGCCTATTGACCAATCAGCGCGCGATCCTGTGAACTCCGTCATGTGGCGGGTGGGGCGCCCTGACGTTTTTGGGGCGTTTGTTGATGATGTTCTCGGTGTGGTCCGTGGTGCTGTGCGCCCGATCCGCACCGGCAGGACACTTGCGACGGAGACCGATGACTCACTCGGCCAAACTGATCGCCCCGCTCTTGGCGGGGACCCTCGTCACGACGCTGCCACCGGCCGCAGCCGCCACGCCGGTACGGCACGCCCCCGCGGCCACCGCTGCGGCCACGGCGCCCGGCGCAGCTGCCGCGGATTCCGCCGCCTGCGCCCCGCGAGAGCTGGAACGTTTCAGCAAAGAGAAGTCCCAGGGTGACGGGCAGGAAAAGAGCACCGGAGGCCCCGCCGCCACGGACGACGGCGACGGCTGGACCCCCACCGCCACCCGCATCGACCCCAAGGACGGCCACCACGCCTTCGTCGGCAACGGCTACCTTGGCCAGCGCGTGGCGCCCAACGGCGCCGGATACACGGCCCCCGGTGAGACGACCGGCTGGCCGCTGAAGACGCCCCGCTACGACGGCTCCTTCGTGTCCGGCCTGTACGCGCGCGGCCCGGAGAACCTGGAGGGCCGCCAGGCCATCGCCGCGCTGCCCACGTGGACGGGCCTCGACATCACCGCCGCCGGCGACCACCCGCAGACCTTCGACTCCGCGACCCCCGCCGGCCGCATCTCCCACTACCGCCAGACGCAGTTCATCCGCTGCGGAATTGTCCGTACATCTCTGACGTGGACGGCCGCCGACGGCCGCGCCACCGACCTCGTGTACGACGTGCTCGCCGACCGCACCGACGCGCACACCGGCGCCGTACGGCTGCGCATGACCCCGCACTGGGGCGGACGGGCCACCGTCACCGACCGCCTCGACGGGCGCGGCGCGCGCCGTATGACGCAGACCGGGGGCAGCGCGCGCGACGGCCGGACGATGGACGTGACCTTCCGTACGGACGGCACGAAGACGGACGGCGCGGTCGCCTCGACCCTGCGCCCCGGCCCGCAGGTCCGCGAGCAGGGCGCGACGACACGGCGCGCGGGTGCGGCGAAGGATCTGGGCAACCAGCAGAGCGTCAGTTTTCCCGTACGGGCCGGGCGCTCCTACGAACTGACCAAGTACGTCGGTGTCGACACCGCGCTCACCTCCCGCACCCCGCGCGCCGCCGCGACCGCCGCCGCGCAGCGCGCCGCGAACCGCGGCTGGGACGCGCTTTACCGGAACCACGCCGCCGCCTGGCAGAAGCTGTGGCGCAGTGACGTCGAGGTGCGCGGAAGCGGACGCGGGCAGCGGGACCTGCAGTCGTGGGTACGCGCGGCGCAGTACGGGCTGCTCTCCAGTACCCGCGCCGGCAGCCGCAACAGCATCAGCCCGGCCGGGCTGACCAGCGACAACTACGCCGGCGAGATTTTCTGGGACGCCGAGACCTGGATGTACCCGGGCCTGCTGGCCGCCCACCCCGAGCTGGCCAAGTCCGTCGTGGACTACCGCTACAAGACCATGGCCGGAGCCGCCGCCAACGCGAAGAAGCTGGGCTACAAGGGCCTGTTCTACCCGTGGACCAGCGGCAGCAAGGGCGATCTGTGGAACGAGTGCCACAGCTGGGACCCGCCGCACTGCAAGACCCAGAACCACCTGATGGGCGACGTCTCGCTGGCCGCCTGGCAGTACTACCTCGCCACCAAGGACACCACTTGGCTGCGCGAACGCGGCTGGCCGGTGATGAAGGGCATCGCGGAATTCTGGGCGTCCCGGGTCACCCGTAACCCGGACGGCAGCTACTCGATCAAGAACGTGGCGGGGCCGGACGAGTACAGCAACGGCGTCAACGACGGCGTCTTCACCAACGCCGGCGCGGTCACCGCGCTGCGCAACGCAGGGCGCGCCGCCGCGCTCCTCGGGCAGCGGGCCCCCGCCGCCTGGAAGGAGATCGCCGACCACATCCGCATCCCGTACGACGCGAAGAAAGATGTCTTCGAGCAGTACGACGGATACAAGGGCACGACGATCAAGCAGGCCGACACCGTGCTCCTGATGTATCCGCTGGAATGGCCCATGTCGCAGCGCGCCAAGATCAACACGCTGGACCACTACGCGGCACGCACCGACCCGGACGGCCCCGCCATGACCGACTCGGTGCACGCCATCGCCGCCGCCGGAACCGGTGAGGCGGGCTGCTCGACGTACACGTACCTGATGCGTTCCATCAGGCCGTTCATGCGCGGCGCCTTCCACCAGTTCTCCGAGGCGCGCGGCGATAAGGCGGGCGCGGGCGACCCGCACGCCGGATCGCCCGCGCAGGACTTCCTCACCGGCAAGGGCGGTTTCCTGCAGACCTTCACCAACGGCCTGACCGGCCTGCGGATGCGTGAGGACCGGGTGCACCTGGACCCGATGCTGCCGCCGCAGCTTTCCGACGGCGTCACACTGCGCGGGCTGCGCTGGCAGGGGCGTACGTACGACGTGGAGATCGGCGCGCACAGCACGACGGTGCGGCTGACGGCCGGCGCGCCGATGCGCGTCGAGTCGCCGGAAGGCGAGCGGGTGGTGAGCCGCGGCGTGCCGCTGACGCTCAAGACCCGACGCCCCGACCTCGCGGCGACCGACAACGTGGCCCGGTGCCGTACGGCGCAGGCCACGTCCGAGGAGCCGGGCATGTACGCGGGCGCCGCCGTGGACGGCAACGCGGCCACCTCCTGGGTGCCGGACGGTTCCGACGGCACCCTGACCGTCGACCTCGGCAAGCCCTCGCGCATCGGCCAGATCACCCCGCGCTGGAAGGACGGCGAGCCCGCCTCGTACGTCGCGCAGGTCTCGACGGACGGCAAGCACTGGTACGGGACCGGGTACGACGGCCGCACGACGGCGCGCTATGTCCGGCTCACGGTGCACGGCGCCGACGCGGCGAAGAAGGGCGGACAGCGCCCCGGCCTCGCCGAGCTGACCGTAAAGAAGGCCGCGGAACCGGCGACGGGGAAGTAGCCGAGAACGGCCCGGCCCCTCCGGTGGGACGGCCCAGGTGGCAAGGACGCGACCTGGGCCGTTCCTGCCTGACACAGTCATCGGTCGTGAACCGAAAGTGACCAATCTGTCCCCTGAACGAGACATCTGTGACCGCTTCCGTCACATAGTGTCCGGACACGCACGGTGTGTCTGACCTGGGGAGGGACTGTGCGTACGGCTGCGAAGTGTGTGGTCGGCGGGGTGACCGCCGCGGTGGTGGGCCTGGTCGGCGTGGGCGCCTACAACGTCTACGAGGCGTTCGCCGGCGAGGGCTCGTCCGGGACATCGGCCGGTACCACCGCGTCCAGACAGACCGGGCCCCCGTCCGAGGAAGAGATACGCGATACGGCGCGCGACTTCCTCGCGGCCTGGAGCAAGGGCGATGTGAATGCCGCCGCGCTCCTCACGGACAACGCCGAGGGCGCGCGCCAGGCCCTGACCGGATTCCGCGACGAAGCGCATGTCTCGAAGGTGACGTTCGAGGCCGGGCAGCAGACCGACGACGCGAAGGTGCCGTACCACGTCACCGCCGAGTTGACGGTCGGCAAGGGCGACGACGCGAAACACACGACCTGGAAGTACGACTCCACGCTGCACGTCGTACGCGGCAAGACCACCGGCAAGGCCCTCGTCGACTGGCAGCCCAACGTGGTCCACCCCGACCTGCGGCGCGGCGAGAGCCTGCGGACCGGTTCGGACGGCGCCCCGCCCGTCAAGGCGGTCGACCGCAACGGCACCGAACTCGACGGCACCGACCTGCCGTCCTTCGGCGCCATCCTGCCCGCCCTCCGCGAGAGCTACGGGGAGAAGGCGGGCGGCGTCCAGGGCATCGAGGTGCGCGTCATCAACCAGAGCGGCGAGCCGGGCAAGACGCTGCACACCATGGTCAAGGGCCGCCCCGGAACGCTCCGTACGACGCTGGACGCGAAGGTGCAGCGCGCCGCCGAGGCGGCGGTCAAGGGCTACCGCGAGGCGTCGGTCGTCGTGGTCAAGCCGGGCAGCGGGGACATCCTCGCGGTCGCCAACCACCGCTCGGATCAGTTCAACGCGGCGTTCCAGGGGCGGCTGGCGCCCGGTTCCACGATGAAGGTCGTGACCGCGGCGATGCTCATGGAGAAAGGTTTGGTCTCCGCGGGCAAGAGCGTGGAGTGCCCGAAGTACGCCTCGGCGGGTGGACGGTCCTTCCACAATCAGGGCATGTTCGAGATCAACGGCGGTACGTTCGCCGACAGTTTCGCGCGCTCCTGCAATACCGCCTTCATCGGCCTGGCCGACCGGATCTCGGGCGCGGACCTGAGCGGCGAGGCGCAGGAAGTCTTCGGGCTGGGGATGGACTGGAAGGTCGGAATACCGACGTTCGACGGCAGCGTGCCGCAGAGCGACGGCCCCGACACCCCGGCGGCCTTGATCGGCCAGGGCCGCGTCCAGGCCAACCCGCTGAACATGGCGTCCGTCGCCGCCACCGCCAAGGCCGGATATTTCTCCCAGCCCGTACTCGTCTCCCGCGAGCTGGACGACCGGCCGGTCGCCCATGCGAGCCGGGCACTGCCGTCCTCGGTCGCCGCCCAACTGCGGGCCATGATGCGGCGTACGGCCGTCAGCGGCACCGGCGCGCGGGCGATGGCCGGACTCGGCGGCGACATCGGTGCCAAGACCGGTTCGGCGGAGGCCGACGGCCAGGGCGACGCCAACAGTTGGTTCCTCGGTTACCGCAATGACGCCGCGGCGGCTGCCGTCGTCCAGCAGGGTGGTCACGGCGGCGACGCGGCGGGACCGATCGTCCGGAGAGTGCTCGCGGCGAGTCGCTGAGGGGAAGGGTCGACACTGGGGCGTGCCCGCGTCGGGGCCTGCCCGCATCCCGGGGGCGTCCGCCCTCGGGCGTCGACGAAACGGGAGGGCCCCTCGTGCGCGTACGTTCCGCGGTTGTCCGTATCACCGCAGCAGTGCTGGCCGTCGGCTGTATCACGGCGTGTGCCGACGGGGCTCCGACGGCGGTGCCGGGCCCGATGGCCCGGGACTCGGCCCGGGCCACCGCGCCGGGCGGGGTGGTCGGCGGCGCGGGGACGTCCGCCGCCTCCGTCCGCGCGAAGGCGTCCTGCACCGCCGGGAAATGTACGGACAACTCGCGCGCGAGCGGAAGCGAAAATCGCCCGGGAACGGGCGGCGGCCGGCACCCCTGCTCCCCGTCCGTCTCCCTCGACCGCTACTCCGACGCCCTGGACAAGACCACCTTCCAGGGCACCTTCATCGGCAACCTCTCCGCCCTGGCCCGCGACACCGACGGCTCCATCGCCGCCGTGTCCGACCGTTCCGTATTGATCGGGCTGGACGGCCGCACCCACCGGCCCGTACGGGCAGCCAAGATCACGGACGAGCAGGGCGCCGTCCTCGACGCCGAGGGCCTGGCCGTCGAACCGGGCGGCACCTACCTCGTCTCCTCCGAGACCGAGCCTTCCGTGCGGCGCTACGACCGTTCCGGCGCGCTCCTCGGGCGCCTGCCCGTCCCCGACGCCCTACGGGTCGCACCGGCCGGGCGGGCCCAGAGCAACCAGACCTTCGAGGGCCTCGCTCTCAGGCCCGGTGGCGGCACACTCACCGCCGCCATGGAAGGCCCGCTCACCGGCGACGGCAAGGACACGGCGGGCCGCCCGCTGCTGCGCTTCCAGACCTGGCATCGGTACGGCGCCCGGACCGGCCCCGCGCCGTACCGGCCCGGCAAGCAGTACGCGTACCCGGTGGACGCCGGACTGGGTGTCTCGGAAATCGCCGCTCTCTCCGACGGGCGGCTGCTCGTCCTGGAACGCGGCTTCACGGCCGGCGTCGGCAACACCGTGCGCCTCTACCTCGCCGATCCGCGCCGCGCCGCCGACGTCAGTGACGTCGCGAAGCTGCCCGGCGGCAAGACCGTACGCGCCGCCCACAAGAAACTCCTCGCCGACCTCGGCGTCTGCCCCTCCCTGGGCGCCCCCGCCCACCAGCCGCAGACCAACCCGCTGCTGGACAACATCGAAGGCATGACGATCACCGGCCGCGCCCCCGGCGGACGGCTGCGCCTCCTCCTGGTCAGCGACGACAACGAGAGCCCGAAGCAGATCACCCGCCTCTACGAGCTGACGGTGCGCCCCGGCGGCCACTGACCCCGCCGTCTCCGTGCGTCACCGCCGACGCGCCCCGCAATGTTGCAGCGGGATGAAATCCGCTGCCCACAGCGTTGGTGCCTCCTGGTGAACGACGAGATGCGGGAGGCAGTGCGTGACGGGGACGGGGACCGAACCATCGAGACAGGGTGGCTGGGCGCGGCGGCTGACGCGGCTGTGCTGGCAGTACAGGAAGGACGTACTGCTCGCGCTCGGCTCGTCACTCGCCGGGATGGGCGTGATGGCCCTGGTCCCGCTCATCCCGAAGCTGATCATCGACGATGTGATCGTCAGCCATGAGCGGCCGCTCGCACCCTGGGCGACCCTGCTGGTCGTCGCCGCGCTCGCCGTCTACGGGCTGACGTACGTACGCCGCTATTACGGCGGACGGCTCGCTCTCGACGTCCAGCACGACCTGCGTACCCGGATGTTCCGGTCGATCGCGCGGCTGGACGGGCACCGGCAGGACGAGCTGAGCACCGGCCAGGTCGTCGGCCGCGCCACCAGCGATCTGCAGCTCATCCAGAGCCTGCTGTTCATGCTCCCGATGATGATCGGGAACGTGCTGCTCTTCGCGATCTCCCTGGTCGTGATGGTGGTGCTCTCCCCGCTGCTCACCGTCGTCGCGCTCGCCGTCGCCCCCGCGCTGTGGTTCATCGCCCAGCGCAGCCGCAACCGCCTCTACCCCGCCACCTGGTACGCGCAGGGACAGGCCGCCGCCGTCGCGGGCGTCGTCGACGGCGCGGTCTCCGGCGTCCGCGTCGTCAAGGGCTTCGGCCAGGAGGAGCAGGAGGCCGGCAAGCTGCGTACGGTCAGCCGCCGACTCTTCGCCGGCCGGCTCCGCACCGTACGGCTCAACGCCCGCTACACCCCCGCCCTCCAGGCCGTCCCCTCCCTCGGTCAGGTCGCCATGCTGGCGCTCGGCGGCTGGCTGGCCACCAACGGGCAGATCACCCTCGGCACCTTCGTCGCCTTCTCCACCTACCTCGCCCAGCTCGTCGCGCCGGTCCGGATGCTGGCGATGATGCTGACCGTCGGGCAGCAGGCACGGGCCGGCGTGGAGCGGGTCTTCGAGCTGGTCGACACCGAACCGGTCATCGAGGAACGCCCGGACGCGCACGAACTGCCCGCGGACGCGCCCGCCACGGTCGAGTTCGAACATGTCTCCTTCGGCTACGGCAACGGCCGCCCCGTTCTGGAGGACTTCTCGCTGCGCATCGAGCCCGGCGAGACCGTCGCCGTCGTCGGCACTTCCGGCAGCGGCAAGTCCACCGTCTCGCTGCTGCTGCCGCGCTTCTACGACGCGACCGAGGGCCGCGTCCTGGTGGGCGGCCACGATGTACGCGACCTGACCCTGGAATCGCTGCGCGCGGCCATCGGCCTCGTACCGGAGAACAGCTTCCTGTTCTCCGACTCCCTGCGCGACAACATCGCTTACGGAACGCCGGACGCCACCGACGAGCAGATACGTATCGCCGCGCGTGCCGCACAGGCCGACGGATTCATATCCGCCCTGCCGGACGGGTACGGCACCGAGGTCGGCGAGCAGGGGCTGACCCTGTCCGGCGGACAGCGCCAGCGGGTCGCGCTGGCCCGCGCGATCCTCACCGACCCGCGGCTGCTGGTCCTGGACGACGCGACCTCCGCCGTGGACGCCCGTGTCGAGCACGAGATCCACGAGGCGCTGCGCGGCGTGATGGCGGGCCGTACGACGCTGCTGATCGCGCACCGCG